>JAAYQI010000139.1 GCA_012519385.1 Candidatus Epulonipiscium sp. | reverse complement strand
TTTTTTTATTAATATGACACCAGCACAATGGTTTTCGCCGTTATGGATGATTTGATGCTTGGAAAACTGCAGTTCCTGTGCTGTATCCAACAAAAAATCCTGCTCATCGGGGGTTAGATGAGGCCAGAAACTTAAAATTTCTTTTAAAAAAATAATAGAATCTTGACTTAGCATGGCTACCTCCTATGCTTTTTTTGCACTCTTGGTTCTTTTTATTATATAGAAGATAGAGGGTAGATACAATGAGAATCTATGTTTTTTGCATGGATTTCAAACTTCTGGGAAATAATAGGAAAAACATAGTGCAAGGAGAGGAAGCTATGCTGTATTTTCAAGTGGATGAGAAAAAAAAACAATGTTATTTTTGGGCATACGGGGTAGACCGATTGGAAGAATACCAAAGCGAAGGTTTTCAAGATATATCGGAGCGTTACCGAAAAGAAGGGTATGAAGTGACTTTATTTATCGGCGGAGAAAAACCATTATTGCCGATGATGAAGGAATTATTCCACGTTCAAGAAAAAAGCAGAAAGAGCGATACCATAGAAGCATCCTAAAAAAGCAAGTGATTTTTTAAGGCAAGGGAGGGGATGGTTTGGAAAAGGTACCATATCGCATTGCGGCATATGCCAGAATTTCTGTAGATGATGATTTGGATAATGAAAATGTCAGCATCGAGCATCAAAAGGCAATCATGAAGGAGTACATTGAGCATCACTTCCCCAATGCTACTGTTACTTATTTTGAAGACAGAGATATGAGTGGTTATACCTTTGCTCAAAGACCCTCCTACCAAAATATGAAGGCAAGGCTTTTGGTTCATGAGTTTGATATATTGGTGGTGAAGGATTTTTCTCGTTTTGGGCGAAGAAATTCTTTGGGACTGGTGGAGCTTGAAAACTTTCGTGATAATGGAATACGTGTGATATCCATTGGAGATGGCGTGGATTACCCTACCAATAATGATTGGCTTATGATACAATTTCGTTTTTTAATGAATGAAATCCCCGTAACAGAAACTAGTAAAAAAATAAGGGATGTTATCAGAAAACGCCAAAAAGATGGAGATTGGATTTGTAACTGCCCTTATGGGTATTACCTGCACCCAACCAAAAAAGGAGAAATTGTAGTAGATGAAGAAGGGGCAGAGGTGGTGCGGGAAATATTTCAGCTGTATAACCAAGGCTGGGGATACAAAAAAATTGCCAACTACCTCACAGACCATAACAGACCTACAGGACTTATGCTGATGGAAAAACAGCTTCGCCAAAAAGGGGAGGATACATCTAAAATTCAAAAACGCATGAGCACCATTTGGAGCCATGTAACGGTAGCCAAAATTGTAAAAAATGATTTTTATATCGGTACTTTGCGGCAAAATATTTGGTCAAGGGCAGGCATCAACAAAAAAGATGTGAGAGTAGCCAGAGAGCGGCAGTTGGTGTTTGAAAACCATCACCAAGCCATAGTAGATAAAAAGGTTTTTGAAAAGGCACAACAGTTGGCGAAACAAAGAAGCGTAACCCATTATCGGGGAGAAAGAAAATATCCCATTCCCTACAGTGGGTATTTATATTGCGCAGATTGTGGTAGCCCGATGTTTTCTATTTCTCAACCCAAGCGTCCCCCTGCCTATGTGTGTGGGCTGTATCACAAAAGGGGGTTAAAGGGCTGTACCTCTCATCATATTCGGGAAGAGGCTTTAAATAATGCAGTGAAGGAATTTATACGCAAGGTGGGAGAGCATTTTCAGACGGCTTTGGTGGAGATGGATATGGAAAGAAATCAGCAAGAACAAGCGCTTCACAAAGAAAAGCTGGAAAAACTGAAAAAAAGACTAGAAGAAATTAAGCAAGAGCTGAAATATACCAACAAAGAAAGAATACGGCAGTTGGCTGTACGTCCCCAAGAGGAAGATAGTATCAATGAAACTTTTGATGAAATTATTCGGGAATATGAGGAAGAACGCAGACAGACAGAAGAAAAAATAGGGTATGTATCGAACATTGCGCAAAAACGCTGGGAATGGAAGGAAAGCATTAGGAATGTGTTGACTACACTGGAGGAATTGTTACAAAAGGAGCAGTTTACCAGAGAGGAAATAGGTTTGATTGCAGAAAGGATTACTGTAGATAGTCAAAAAATAATAACTGTGTATTTAAAGGCGGATATGGATGAATTATTTGCAATAACGAAAGGGGAAACTTGAAAAAAGGCAACAAAAAATGCAGGCATTCCTCCTTAAAAGAAAGGCTGCCTGCTTTCCGAGCGATGCTGAAATTTTTTTATGTACCAACATAACATCCCAGCACTTTCCAAGACGAATAAGCAAAAATTATTCTGCTGCTGCTTCGTCAGCTGGAGCTTCTTCTACAACTGGAGCTTCATCAGTAGCTGCTTCATCAGTAGCTGCTTCATCAGTAGCTGCTTCATCAGTAGCTACTTCATCAGTAGCTGCTTCTTCCTCAGTTGCTGCTTCTTCTTCAGTTGCTGCTTCTTCAGTTGTAGCTGCATCTTCAGCAGGAGCCTCCTCAGCCTTAGGGCTGCAAGCTACCATAGAAAGAGCCATCATTGCGGATGCAATTAATACTAAAAATTTTTTCATCGTTTTCACTTCCTTTCTGACATGGATAAGAATAGCACATATAATTTAAAAAAACAAGTAATAATTTCTTAAAATTTTTTAAAAAATATATTCATACTTGTGTATTGTTTTGGGAGGAGAGTATTTTTTTGATGCCTTTTTCAAATTTTGTGCGGGGAAGCATCACCATATGGCCGCATTTTAAGCATTTGATGCGAAAATCTATACCGGTGCGCAGTATCTCCCATTGATTTCCTCCGCAGGGGTGTAACTTTTTCATTTCAACAATATCTCCAACAAAAAGCTGCATGGTAGAATCACTCCTTTCTCACTTTTGTTACATTTGGGAAGGTATGGGGTGGATGTGCCAATGAAATATTTTCTTGTTCTAGGCGTGTTTTCATGCGTAGCCGAAGCTCTCGCTCTACAGACCAATTTTCTGTTACGGCACACTTAGCAATAATGCGGATGGTTACCCCCCATTCTCCCAGTGCCGCTACACCCAAAACCTGTGGTACATCTAGCAGTCCCTTTATATTTTGGCACAGGAGAGCTTCCTCTTTCAATATCTCTAATACTTTTTGGGTAGGTTCTTTATAATCAACAAGGATATCCACCACCGCATTCATGTAATCCTTACTCATATTCGATATGATACCAATAGAGCCATTGGGAATGCTGTGAACTGCCCCGTTGGAATCTCGTATTTTGGTGGTACGCAAGGAGATGGATTCTACCGTTCCTGTTACGCCCTGCATAGTTACAATATCTCCCACGGCGAAACGATCCTCCAGTACAATAAAAAAACCATCCAGCATATCCTGTATCATATTTTGAGCACCAAGGCCAATGGCTACAGAGCCTGCACCTGCAATGGCAATTAAGGATTTTTCATCAATACCCAGTTCTGTAAGCATGGTAAAAGCTGCTATAAAATACAAGGAATACTTTACCAAGCTAAATAATATAGAATTCATGGTACGTGCCTTACGCTCATCTAATGGGATTTTTTGATTTTTTGCTTGTTTATCAAAAAACTTCCGTATGATGCTGCGGCTGATTTTAATAAGAAGCATACAGATGATGAAAACTGCCGCAAGGCGAAGCATCTTAGTGCCTATGGCAAGAATCTGCTCTATGTTTTTTTCCAAAAAGTCTTTTGTAAATAACGGATTCATGAAGGCGAACCTCCTTATTTTAATAGACTGATATATTCTGCGGCCTTTTGCACCAAGGCAGAAAATAAAGCCTGTTGCTCAGGTACACGCATTGCCTCGGGGTGCCACTGCACACCTATGGCAAAAAGATTTTTAGTATGTTCTATGGCTTCTATCAAGCCATCTGTGCAAAACCCACAGGGGATAAAGCCATCTCCAGCGGAAGAAATTCCTTGATGATGATAGGAATTTACTACCACCGATTGTTTTTGAAAAATGGAATAAAGTATGGAATTTACTGCAACCTCTACGGTATGTGTGCCGTAAAATCGAGGAGCTTTTTGCATATGCTTTAGTTTGCTATTGGTTTGGGCGTAAATATCCTGTAATATCTTTCCACCAGAGGCAATGGATAAAATCTGCATTCCCCGACAGATGCCTAAAATTGGGATATTTCTTTCTAAGGCATTGCGGCACAGGATTAGTTCATACTCATCCCGCAAAGGGCAGATTTCTCCGTTTTCTTTCAGAGGTTCTTCCCCAAAGAGGAGAGGGTCCAAATCTCCGCCGCCTGATAATATAATGCCTTGCACATAGTCGGGAAAAGAATCCGACGGAAAAAGAAGGATGGGCGTACCACCTGCGGCTGTGATTGCACGAGCATAGTCCTCATGGATGCGAAAGGTGGAGTCCTCATAGCCATAGGAGGGGGTAATACCAATGATAGGTTTCATAGCACTGCTCCTTTAAAATTTGATACTTATAGTAATAACTATTGTATGGTAGCATAAAAGTATGCTAAAATAAAGCACTATTCAAAAAAATAGAATATGGGATACGAAGGAAGGGAAACAGAATGAGAACCATCGGAATTATTGGTGCCATGGATGAAGAAATTGTTTTGTTAAAAGAAAAGGCGGAAATCACTTCAGTAGAGCATTTATTGGGGCTTGATTTTTATAGAGGAAAGTTATACCAAAAAGATATCGTGCTGGTACGCTGTGGCATCGGGAAGGTAAACGCTGCCGCTTGTGTGCAGGTATTGGTAGACCGTTTTTCGGTAGACTGCATTATAAATACGGGTGTTGCAGGAGCAATTTATCATAGATTACAAATTGGAGATATTGTAATTTCTCATGATGCAGTGCAGCATGATATGGATACCTCCGTATTAGGAGATCCGGTGGGTATCATCCCTCGAATGGAAGAAAGTTATTTCCATGCGGATAAAAGGCTGATGGCCTTGGCAAAAAAGGCTGGCGAACAAATGGAAACAAAGCACAATATATTTTTGGGACGCATTGCTAGCGGTGACCAATTTATCAGCACAAAGCCTCAAAAGCAAAGAATTTGGAATACAGTAGGCGGATATTGTGCCGAAATGGAAGGCGGAGCCATTGCCCACGTATGCTATTTGAATCAGATTCCTTTTGTTATTATCCGCTCTATTTCGGATAAAGCGGAAGGAGAAGCAGGTATGGATTTTGCTGAGTTTGTCCACATTGCAGCAAAAAACTCTGGGGAACTGGTAGAAAATATGCTACGCCTTATGACAGAAGAAGAAAAGAATAGCCCTCAAAACTAAGAGATGGGCGAATACTAAAAAATATCAAAAAGAGCATATCCCAAGGTTGTAAGTGTTTCTACAACAGTTGAGAAAATGCTCTTTTTTTAGTAGATAGATAATTAAGAAATGAAAATGAGGATTATTCTTCCTCGTCTATAATAACAACAGTACCACCCATACGCTTATTTAACTCTGCACGAGTTATTTTAATGATATTAGGCATAACTCCTTCGGGATGTGCCTCAATATAGTAAGGGTCTTCGGAGTCACAGTCGTTTTCATCAATCCAACCTGAAAAATAGGAAATGATGGATTTCATAATTTCAACGCTGGAACCCCAGTATCCTAAATCTAGGAAAATTTGTCTTTCTTTTTCACCAGTTTTGGAAAATTTACGGCTTTTATATACGATGGCAAATAAACGTCGTTCTTCACCTTTGTAGTTAAAGTAAACTGCCATTTCATTGCTTTCGCCAAATTTATTTTCGTAGCGATTTACTTTGGCGGCTGGGTCAAACCATTTGAGAATAAAACGATAAATTTGATCCAGTTCAATTTCTTTTGTGATATAACCATGAGTTTTTGCTGTCATTGCCAGTCCTCCTTTCAAAAGATAAAATGAAGAAAGTTCTTCTTTCTTGCATTATACCCTTTCACCATGTAGCCCGCAATAGCAAATGAGCTAAATTTTGGGTTTATTTTATAGACCAAAAAGGTTTTTAAAAAGGAAGAATACTGCAGGTATTAATAGTGCTGGCAAGAGGTTTAATGTTTTACATTTTTTAATCTCCAGTATGCTAAGAGAGGAGCTAATAATCAGCACACCGCCTACAATGGAAAGCTCTGTTAGTAGCTCTGGCGTTATAAAAGGCGAGATATACCCTGCACATAAATAAATGCTTCCTTGCCACAAAAAAAGTACCACTGCAGATAGTGCAATGCCAATGCCGAAGCTTGCCGCAAGTATGACGGAAGTTACACCATCTAGCATGGCATTGGTAAATAACAAGGTATTATCTCCGTTTAATGCACTTTTTATGGGGCCGAGTATGGAAAAGGTACCAATACAGTACAGCAATATTGCGGTGGATAAACCCTCCGCCAAACGGCTACCTTTGGAGCAGCGTTGTGCCGCAAAATCAAAGGCTTTTTCAATTTGAAGAAGCTCTCCCAATAAGCCCCCTGCCGCCATGCTGAATATAAAAAGTACAGGATAAGCACTTTTGGAAAGGTTAGAGGAAACATTATAAATGCCCAGTCCCAATGCGGCTAGGCCTAAGCCTTGCATCATGGTATCTTTGTAGGTGTCTTTTAAGCCTTTTTTAAAGAGTGAGCCAATAGCACTGCCTAGAAATATGGTTGCACAGTTGGTAAGGGTTCCAATCATAATACGTTCCTCCTGAAATTTAATAAAAATTACACTTGTTTGTTATTTTAGCATAAATTTGGAGGAAATGTATCAAAAAAATGGCTTTTTGTAGTAATATAAAAGAAAACCCTACAATGGAGGTGGAAATTGGGATGATATATTTTTATTATTGTGATACGGTGCTAGGTAAAATAGGAGCGGCAGAAAAAGAAGGAAAGCTGATTCATTTATCGTTACAGCTCCCTATTTTTCAAGAGGAAGCAGTAGAGATGGAAACACCTTTATTGAAAAAAGTACAAAAGGAATTGACAGAATATTTTTTGGGACAGAGAAAGGCATTTGATATTCCCTTAAATCCTATGGGAACAGAATTTCAAAAAAAAGTATGGCAGGCTTTACTGGAAATTCCTTATGGAGAAACCTGCTCCTATGGAGAAATTGCAAAAAGGGTGCAAAATCCAAGAGCTGCCAGAGCTGTGGGCATGGCAAATCATCACAATCCCATTATGATATTGATTCCTTGCCACAGAGTGGTAGGAGCAAAGGGCAAGCTTGTGGGATATGCTGGAGGAATCGACAAGAAAAAAGTATTATTACATTTGGAAAAAGGACAAGCTATAGTATAAAAGCGAAGAAAGAGGATGCCATAGATTAAAAAAATGTTTGGCAGATACTGTATGTGCAGGAATGGTGTTTTAGTTCTCTTTTTTTGCAAGTGTTAATTATGGATAATAGAAAGAGAGGAAACTATCATGCTAACCATAGGATGCCATTTATCTGCGGCAAAAGGCTTTGAAGCCATGGGAAAGGATGCTTTGGCAATCGGTGCTAATACCTTTCAATTTTTTACCAGAAACCCAAGAGGCGGACGGGCGAAGGATTTTGATAAAAAAGATGCCGAAGCACTGGTAAGGATAGTAAAAGAAAATGGATTTGGCCCTTTGCTTGCTCACGCACCGTATACCATGAATGCCAGTGCTGCTGATGCAGGCTTGAGGGAGTTTGCCAAAAAGATGATGCAAGAGGATTTAATTCGGCTAGAGCATTTATCCACCTGTTATTATAACTTTCACCCCGGAAGCCATGTGAAGCAAGGCGTGGAAGTAGGAACAAAACTGATTGCAGATATGCTCAATGATATTTTGCAACCCCATCAAAGGGTAATGGTTTTATTGGAAACTATGGCGGGAAAAGGTACGGAGATTGGGAGTAGTTTTCAAGAACTGCGAGATATTTTGGAATTGATTGAGTTGCAAGATAAGGTTGGAATATGCTTGGATACCTGCCATGTGTATGATGCAGGGTATGATATTGTTGGGGA
>JAAYQI010000138.1 GCA_012519385.1 Candidatus Epulonipiscium sp. | reverse complement strand
GGTGACCTCTTTTATATGTATTTACATCCTTGGGATGTATAAATATAGTATAAAGGCAAATAAAGGTTTCACCCATTGTAAGCGTCCAATAATCACATGTGTATATAAAAACGGCAGTCATTTTGACCGCCAAATTTTTAGTTATTTAATTTTGCATACTTCCTGAACTTTTGGATTCCAAGGAAGTAAATTTTCCAGTAATTCTTCATTGTTTTGAAACGGTATTTTAGGAAGAGCCGTAAGCAAAAGCTGCAGATATTTATAAGGATTCAGGCCATTGGCCTTAGATGTTTCTACCAAGCTGTAGACAGTCGCACTTGCTGCCGCACCTTTTGGGCTGCCTGCAAACAACCAGTTTTTTCTCCCCACAGTAAATGGGCGTATACTGTTCTCGGCAATATTGTTTGAAATTTCACAACTGCCGTCTTCTAAATATGCCATCAGTCCGAATTGATGGTTTTTTACATATTGCAGGGCTCGTCCGATTTTGGATTTGGCCAGAACCTTATCAATATTTAAATCAACCCATGACCAAAAAGCCTCCAAGATCGGTTTTTCCTGTTTGAGACGCTGCTCTTTGCGCTCTTCGGACGATAGATCTCTCAGTTCTTTTTCAATTTCAAAGAGTTTATTGCAATAGGCCAAACCTTGTTTCGGCAGTGCAGCCTCAGCACTTTTTATATCCTTAGGCAGGGCATCTGCAAAGTATCTCCGTACATGCGCCCAACAAAGGCATCTGGTGATTTCTTTTACTTTACTGTAACCTTTATAGCCATCTGTGTGAAGGTAGCCGGTATACCCGCTTAGAAAATCGGCTGCATTTGTGCCTGCACGATTGGAACTGTATTTAAAGATTCTGATCTGTTTATCACTATAACTGCCGGTTGTATATACCCACATATATGATTTGGCAGTATTCTTTTTGCCCTCTTCTTTCATCACCTGGACCGGTGTTTCGTCGGCATGCAGGTAATTGTCTTTAAGGAGCTCTTCGTGGAGTTTTGCTGTCATCCGTGCCAGCCATTCTTCTGATGTCTTTACTATCCAATTGGATAGTGTGCTCCTTTTAATCTCTACTCCGTGGTTCTGCCAATCTTTTTCTTGGCGATACAGTGGAACATGATTTGCGTACTTTTGGTACATTGTCCATGCAACACCGGATGGAGATGCCATGGAATGTTGCAGCAGGGCCGGATCCATCTTTGCTTGTTTAAGATAATCCCTCCCTTCTTTACGGCAAGTCCTGCATTCCCAATTTTCCTCGTAGATATGTATAAGTTTCATTGTGGCAGGAATGTATTCAATTTCACTGCGCATATATTTTTTCCCTGCATAATGTAATGTGTCCCCATCAATTTCACATATCTTTTTTTCTTCAGATAGTGTATATACTCTATCTTCCTCCGGAAGATTAATCAGGGCTTCTTTTCTGGAATATCCTTTTCTGGTTCTTTTCTTTACAATCACGGGTTCAATTTCCTCCGGATTTGCTTCTGCCTCCGCTTCATCAAACTGGCCGAATTCTACTCCTTCTATAACAGTTTGGCCCGTTATCGTCGCTGTTTTTTCGCTTTTTGTTCCAAAGAGTTTTTTCGTAAGATAATCGACCTGCTCGCGAAGGATTTTGGAGTCAGTATTTAGTTCCTCAATAGTTTTTCTAAGGGAAGTTATGACCAGATTTTGCTCTTTGATCATCTCTATTAAAAAAGAAGGATCGGTAGTGATCAAATCCATGATTTTCAGCCCTTTTCCATAGTTTTTTCCTATGAATATTATACCATAAAATCTATGAAAACACACGAAAAAAGATTGCTAAAACTATTGATATTTCAGTATTTTTTCGGCCTATATTATCTTTTTATTTTCCACTTCTTGAATGATCTTTTTTTGATCAATTGTCAGTCCTTCAGTGAG
>JAAYQI010000137.1 GCA_012519385.1 Candidatus Epulonipiscium sp. | reverse complement strand
CTGCAAAAGCTGAGCCTGCAAGTACAGTTAAAATCAAGCACACAAGCAAAACTACTTTTGTTGTTTTATTAAGTTTCGTTTTCATTGAAAGCTCCTTATCTTATTTTTATTTAGCAGGGTTTGGGGCAAGTTAAGGAGGAACCACCAACCTGTGCAGGAGATATTTAATCATATTTTTTCCTTTCTTCGGTTTAACCGAAATCCTTTTTAATAAGTGCCTGTATTCCAATATCACCCACTTGCATTGCGTTCCAAATACAGGACTTCATATACGCAAGGTGGTTTTTTATGGTTTGCTCTTTGCAGGCGGTGGTGAAGTCAGAGATAGCTGTTTCTTGCAGGCTGTAAATATTGCCGTAAACAGTGTCAAAGGAAATATAGGGAATGAGCTTGTCATACACCTTTGCATAGGTAACATAGGCTCCTTTTAAGGTCATAGGTTGTTTAGTGGTGAGCATTTCAATCAAGGCTTCGTTAAACAGCTTAAAAGCAGCAAAATTAAAATCTGTACCGCCATATTCTCTTACACTTTGCTCCATAGCTTCATATTCCGTAAAAGTATGAATTGCAATTTCCATTTTTCTTTCGTCTGCCACATATTCATAAGGCAAGGTTTTCTGCTCATACAGCTCATCTAAAACAATTTCTTCTAATTCTGCTTTAGAAGTTCTATCCATCAATCCATCTGTTTTGAGTTCCTGTTTCTCAAAGGGGGATATAGAGGGATAGATAGATTGAGTATCGTTAAAATCAGTATTATTTAACTTAGTATTATTAGTGGTTCTTTTCGTGAAGTCTTGACTTCTTTTTTGGGGAAGTCTTGAATTGTCCATTTCAGAAGTTTGGACTTCTTCATCTATTAAAAAAGACGGAAAAACATCTTTATATTCAAGGTTTAGAGCAGGCTTATCCACAGAACAATCAAGGTTATCAGCAGGAAATTGCTGAGTATTAGTATAATTCTCGTTGCTATCGTCTTCTGACTTCTCGTTTTTGGAAGTCTTGCTGTTTCCAAAGGTAGGCTTTGGATATTTTTTAGGCTCGGTTTTTGTTTTGGTTTCAGCTTGCAAAGGTAGGGAACAGCAGTTTTTCACATAAATAATAGTGGGTTTGCCTTGCCCTTGTTTCTTGCGTTCAATCAGTCCATAGCCTTTTTTATCGTCAAGCTCTGCCATTACACGCACCATTTTAGAGTGTCCTTGTCCCATATCAGCACAGGCATTTTCAAGAGTATAGTAGATGTAAACTCGGTTGTTATCGTCAAACCACCCGTTTTTAACGGACAATGCCATTCGGTCAAGCATAAAGCCATAGAGCATTTTTGCTTCAAATGAAAGTCCCTTGTAACGGTCATCGGTAAATAGTATCTTTGGTATTCTGTAAAAGGAGTATTGCTCTCCCTCATTTCCGTAATGATAAGAAAGTTTCAAATCAGTCATAGTCAGTTCCTCCGTAAATTTTATCTATAAACGAAAAAACTCCCCTTGGCTGAATTGAATCAGTCAAGGGGAGTTAAAGTGTTGTGTATTTAATTTTGTTCATCGTGCCATTTTTGCAGCAAATCAGTAATTATATCTTCCATTTGCTCTTTAGAGTAGCTTTTGGGAAAATACCTTGTGAGCTTTTCGCTTGTTTCTGATAAAATAGCATCGGCAACAGCTTCATTCAAACTACCTTCGGCACTGTATTTTTTTAGCTTTGTAGCCTGTGCCATTGAGGGGATAACTGCTAAATCCTTGATTTTTTTAAGCAGCATTGCCTGTTCATCGTGCGAGAGATAGGACAGCTCAACCGCAGTATTAAAAGCTATTTTGCGTTCATCTGTCATATTCAATAGGTCGGTTATGAGTTCTGTTAGGCGAATGTATCGTGTAATCTCCATACGATTAACACCGGCGTCTTTGGCTACCTGTTCTCGTGCTGTCAACTTCGGCACAACTTGTGCTGAAGTTAAGTCTGTTCTTTTACCTTGCTTTTTGATAGCTTCCAACTTCATTTTATAGGCATAAGCCTTTTCAGAAAACAACAGATTTTCTCGTTGGATATTGCTGTCTACCATAACGATTGTGCTTTCTTCATCGTCCAAATCACGCACAATGGTAGGAATAGTGGGAAGTTTCAACAGTTCACAGGCTCGTTTTCGCCTGTGTCCGGCAATGATTTCAAAGGTTCCGTCCTCTTTGGGTCTTGCGATGATTGGAACAAGCACCCCATACTTAGCGATGCTTTCCTTGGTTTCCTCCATTTTTTGATCATCAAGCACCTTGAATGGGTGGTTTGCAAAAGTTGATAGCTTTGATATTTCTATATCTTGTATAGTTTTTGCGGTATCGACGCTACATACAGTTTCGTCAGTGCTACCAAAGAGGTCATCGAAGGAAGTCATTTTAATTTTGCTTGCACTGCTTTTCACTTAAACAACCTCCTTTACAAGTCCCTTGTAGGCATTTGCCACCCTTCCATTAGGGTCGTGCTGGTATATGCTCTTGCCCTCGGCACTGATTTCGGCAGCTCGAACAGATAGAGGGATAATGCTTTCAAAGATGTTGATTTTCTGCCCATAGCTTTCGTGCAACAAGCTGATAATGTCCTTTGCATAGTTTGTACGCATATCCACCATTGTAATTAAGATACCACCGATTTCAAGGTTAGGATTGAGTTGTTTTCTCACCTTGCCAATGGTACGAAAAAGCTGTTCCATACCCTTAATAGATAGGTATTGTGGCTGAACAGGGATAATAACTTCATCTGCACAGGTCAATGCGTTAATGGTTAGCATACCAAGAGAGGGAGAGCAGTCGATAACAGCCACATCATAGTCATTCGCAATAATCTTTAGATATTCTCGAAGTACCATTTCTCGGCTAATTGTATTTACCAATGTGACCTCCATTGCCGATAATTCAATGTTAGCAGGGAGCAGGTCAATGCCTTCCTCGTGGTGCAATATGCCTTCATTTACTGCTATTGGCTTGTCAGCAATAATTTTCTCAAGGAGAGTGGAAACAGTGGTTTCCATTTTGTCCTGCTCATTATAGCCTAAGCTAACGGTCAAGCTACCCTGTGCATCAAGGTCAATGGCAACTACTTTCTTTCCCTCCTTGGCAAGTCCAATGGCGAGATTGACGGCAGTTACGGTTTTACCGACACCGCCTTTTTGGTTTACAATAGCGATTGTTTTCATTTAAAAGCTCCTCCTTATTCTTACTAAAAGTCCGCTAAGATTTAAATTTCTTTCACCTACAATGTAGTAGTCCTTGCCGTTATGTTCTACACTGGAACGACACCACTTTGTATGGTCATCTTCATCTTCCGCAGTATGGAGGTACTCAATTCCGCAACCACAGGTCAGTTCGTAACCGCTTGGGGTTTCAAATCTGTCACGGCTGTTTCTTGATAGGGTGCTTGTTTCGACTACCGGCAGCATTAAGTATTCAATGCGAGCTTGCATATCTGCCAGCTTGTCGATGATGAGATTAAATTCATCACGGAGGAAAAAATCTTCCGTTTCACATTCAATAGACACCTCACTCATATCTCCATACTCTGCATAGCCTGTCATTTGTACCACATTACTAATGGCTCGTTTGATTGTGTGAAGCTCTGCTAAAACTGTTTT
>JAAYQI010000136.1 GCA_012519385.1 Candidatus Epulonipiscium sp. | reverse complement strand
GCAGAAAAAAACGGTGCTGACTATCTTGGTGTAGGGGCTATGTTTCCCACTTCCACCAAAGAGGATGCGGCAGATGTATCCTTTGATACCTTAAAAGCTATCTGCAATGCAGTTTCTATCCCCGTGGTAGCCATTGGAGGAATCAATGCAAAAAATGTGATGCAGTTAAAAGGCAGTGGAGTAGATGGCATTGCCGTGGTATCTGCTATTTTTGCTGCGAATAATATTATGCTTGCTACACAGGAACTAGCGGATATTACAAAGAGGATGATAGAGAAGTAAAAATTCTCGAAGTTTAGAAAAGAATGCCTTTTTCATATAGATAAGATAGGCGAATCATAAATGTTTTGATGAATAATTTAAAGCCGATACAGCAAAAATTACTGTATCGGCTTTTTTGTTTGTTTTGGAAAAAGGACTTGTTTTGATTTTGTGATTCGTTTTCATCTGCTATAGCATTTGATTTACTTTAAAAATCAACTGCATGGTTTTTCTGGAGTTGCAGATATGAGTTTCTACGGCATTTTTTAATGCATTCAAATCCTGTTTTAAAATTGCATCTAATATCGCTTTATGTTCTACGACACACTCTTTGTCACGGATGAGCGGCTGTTGAAAATATGTATAAGAAGAATACATGAAAGGATTTAGGTTAGCAAAGGTTTCTACTGCTTTTTTGTTTCCTGATCCTGTTAGATAAAGTTCATGAAAGGCATTATCAAGCTCATAATATTTTGAGCATGGTTGCTCTGAATATTCACCAGAAACACATTGTTCATGAAGATGCACATTTTCAATTAATTGGTTTCTTAAGGTTTCATTGTAGCATAAAGTGGCGATAATATCTTTCATAAAATATAAGTCCATCATCAATCTCATATCGAAGATATCATTCATTTCTTCCAGAGTGATAACTCTTACACTCATACCTTTATTGGGTGTTTTGACCACCATCTTGTCAGACATCAGGCGATTTAAAGCTTGTTTTATGGGCGTATCACTTACTCCGTACTTCCTAGATAGGTCTTTTACGTTAATTCGTTGTCCTGGAGACAAAACATTGTTAGAAATATCTGATTTAATGTTCTGATAGATCTGATCTACTAGAGTGAGTTTTTTTACATTCATTGTCAAATAGTCCCTTCCATCTGTTATTAAAATCACAAAATTTTTATTATACGAATAGATTTAAATACTGATTTCATAATGAATAAAGTACCAGGTTCTTACTAGGAGATCACATAATTGTTAATATAAAGACAAGTTTATCACGGAGAGGTAAGTTTGTCAATAAAATGAATTTTATTGAAAGGAAAAAGAAAGAATATTGGTAATAAATGTGGGCAATTATCAAATTTATATATCGTGTATACAATATTTTAGACTTATATTGTAGTTAATGTGACACAATTATCGATTGAAAGAAGATTTTAACACATATTTTACAACATTTGCCTTTTATTTTGATAAATATACAAAATTCGCTGAAAAATATTGTTTATTTATTAAGATTGACATATCGAAATAATAAACTTATAATCGTATCAACATCTGTCTGGTTTTTAAAAATAAGACTAAATATATTTTGAAATAAATCTATAACTGCAATTCATTATACATAATAAAAAATAATAACGTGATATATTTCAGTATATTAGGTCTGGATTTTTAAGAATAAGTGTTATAAAAAAATAAGACAGATAAGAAGCAGAGGAATATTCTTATATACGGGGGAAGATATAGAAGGGTATTTCTGTGATGATGGTAAGTTTTACAAAAATAAGGAGGGCGAGAAAATGTTAAAGAAGGTTATAGCTGCCATGCTTGCCATGGGAGTTACAGCAGCAATGTTGACTGGATGCGGAGATAAACAAGCCGCTACCTCACAACCGGATGCAGCACAGGCTTCCAAGACTGAACAGGTAGAAGTGACTGTGACACCAGAAAAATTTGATTCTGGCGTAGAATTACAGAAAGACTGTATTCGTTTTATCTATGCTTTGGGAAATGCTCCGGCAACCATTGATGCTGCAAATTATTTTAAGATGTTATTGGAACAAAAATCTAATGGTACAATGAGTGCTGATATCTACACAGATAACGTATTGGGCAGTGAGCGTGAATTATTGGAAGGATGTCAATTCGGAAATTACGATATCGTTTTAGCAACCAATGCTCCTGTAGCATCCTTCTTGGATGATATGTACGTACTGGATATCCCTTGGTTATTTGAAACAAAGCAACAAGCCTATGATGTGTTAGACGGTCCTGTTGGTCAGGCACTTGGAGAAGGCTTGGAAGGAAAAGGATTAAAATTACTGCAATGGCAGGAAAACTCTTTCCGTAACTTATCTACTACAGATAGAAAGATCGAAACAGTAGATGATTTAAAGGGTCTTAAAATCCGTATTATGGAAAATGAAATTCAGTTGGCTACTTGGAAAGCATATGGCGCAAACCCAACACCAATGGCATTTACAGAGCTATTTACAGCTTTACAGCAACGTACTGTAGATGGTCAGGATAATGGTGCTGAGCTTACATGGCAGTCCAAGTTCTGTGAAGTACAAAAATATTTTATTGAAACAAGACATATTTATTCCCCATATTTAATCGTAATGAGTTTAG
>JAAYQI010000135.1 GCA_012519385.1 Candidatus Epulonipiscium sp. | reverse complement strand
ATAAATCACAAAATATTGGAGAGGAGAAATGCGTATGGCAGGGAAAGTAGTATCCGTAATACCAGCGAAAGCGAAGTTTGAAAAGGTAGATAACATTACACCCAAAATGAGAGTAGCTGCTTATTGTAGAGTGAGTACAGATAAGGAAGAACAGCTGACAAGTTATGAAGCACAGGTGGCACATTATACAGATTTTATTCAAAAAAACAAAGATTGGGCGTTTGCAGGGATTTATGCAGACGAGGGAATTACCGCAACCAATACCAAAAAGAGGGATGAGTTTAAGCGACTTATTGAGGATTGTATGGCAGAAAAAATTGATATGGTGATTACCAAGTCGGTGAGCCGGTTTGCTAGGAATACGGTAGATTCCATTAGCACCATTCGCAAGTTGAAAGAAAAGAATATAGCAGTGTTTTTCGAAAAGGAAAATATAAATACCATGGATGGCAAAGGGGAAGTTTTGATTACCATTATGTCCTCATTGGCACAGGAAGAAAGTAGGAATTTAAGCACCAATGTAAAATGGGGATTTGCCCATCGATTTCAAAATGGTGAGGTCATGGTCAATCATAAGCGTTTCTTGGGTTATACCAAAGATGAAGAAGGGAATCTGTTGATAGACCCAGAGGGTGCAAAAGTTGTGAAACGGATTTATCGTGAATATTTGGAAGGTGAAAGTTTATTACAGATAGGTAGAAATCTGGAAGCTGATGGCATATTGACTGGGGCAGGGAAAAAAAGTGGCGTCCAGAAACCATTAAGAAAATTTTGCAGAATGAGAAATACATTGGTGATGCCTTATTGCAGAAAACTTATACCATTGATTTTCTCACCAAAAAGCGAGTGAAGAATACAGGGATTGTTCCACAGTATTACGTTGAGAATGACCATGAACCCATTATTTCCAGAGAATTATATGGTCAAGTACAAGAGGAAATGGCAAGACGAGCCAATCTCTACAATAGTAAGGGTGGCAAAAAGAGAGTATATAGTTCCAGATATGCTTTATCCAGTATTGTCTACTGCGGAGAGTGCGGTGAAATCTATAGAAGGGTACATTGGAATAATCGTGGAAAGAAAAGTATTGTATGGAGATGTGTTTCCAGACTAGAAGAAAAAGGTTCAGATTGTACTTCTGAAACCATTTTAGAAGAAACTTTGCAAAATGGAGTGCTTCAAGCTATCAATCAGTTGATAGAGGATGATGGTGGAGTGAATCGTGCTATTATGCAGAATATTGAAACAGCTCTAGCGGCTGAATTTGATAAGGATATGTCGGAGATTGATAGGGAGATAGAGTTGGTGCAGAGGGAATTGCTGCATTATTCGGGTGCAAAACAAAATGAGATTGCAGAAAAACTTTATAGATTACGGGCAGAAAAACAGGAAATATTGGATTATAACATTTCAAGGGAAAACAAACGTAGGAGAATTGCTGAGATAAATGAGTTTTTAAAAGAACAAATGGTAAGATTGGAAGAATACGCTGATAAACTGGTCAGAAAACTTGTGGAAAAGGTTACAGTATTTGAGGGATATTTAAAGGTAGAATTTAAGTCAGGAGTGGAGATTGAAGTGAAGGTTTAAGCAGTGGAGTATATTTATATAGCAGATATCCTACCCAGTTATAGTAAGATATCTGCTGTAAAACATCCCTGTGGCTATTATGAATTTTAATTAAATGATAATCATTTGCCACACTATCACACATCAAATCTGTTGTTTAAAGAAAACAACGCCCACCTAAAATGATAGACTTTTTTAAACTTGCTGGCGCTCTGTTTGAGGCAAAAGGAAACATGAAATTTGTATGTAAGACTATATCAGCTAGTTTTCAAAGTCAGGTCATCCCCCAGACCCATTATATATTAGGGATTATCCATAACGGGTAAGATGGCAAAATTCGTATTGATTTTGGCAAAATTGATGTTATTTAGTCGTGTAAAGATGAAATTTAAGTGGGATTAACAAGTCAAAATGTAATTAAAGAAGGAACAGGTGGGAGTGAGAGATTACATTCTGACCGTTTTTTTAGTTGTTTTGGAAATTTGTGAGAAGAAATGTTTGTGAGGTAATATGAATGGATGTATTTTCCACTAAGTGATACTGTCTGTAGCAGGAGGTGGACTATATGTCAACAAAGGATATTTTTAATACTTTTATAATGGAAATACAGGAGGAGTCT
>JAAYQI010000134.1 GCA_012519385.1 Candidatus Epulonipiscium sp. | reverse complement strand
CTGTTGACGTTTTCTTTAAAGAAAAAACGGCAAAAAGAATAAAAAGTGTTTGCCATGAGATAAATCATGTGTTTTCAGGATATTTAAGCGGGCAAGTAACAGATGCTGTGATTATGGCAATTTGCATCAGTATTTCTTTTTCAGTGGTAAAAATTCCATATGCTATTTTAATTGGCATTATTTCTGGATTTTCTAATTTAATACCATATGTAGGGGCTGTTATGGCATTTTTGCTTTCGGTTTCCGTAGGGCTTTTGAGCGGAGAACCGATAAAAGCGTTATATGCCGTTATTATCGTATTGGTATTACAGCAAATTGACAGCATTTTTATTGTGCCGAGGGTGGTTGGTAAAAGTGTGGAATTACATCCTGCTATGGTTTTGATTTCGCTATCTGTATTTGGCGGGTTATTCGGCATACTGGGCATGGTGGTTGCTGTGCCCTGCGGTGCTTTATTTAAAACTCTTGTAGTATGGATGTATGAACGGGAGAAGGAAAAGAAATATGGTTAAGCCGAGTTTCTTTTTTATAAACAGAATGTGTATCATAAAAAAGGAACAAGTTTGAGGAGAGGTATCATGGTGGAAAAAAGAAACAGAATTTTATTGGGCATTCTATGCTTAGCGTTTGTGATTTATTTTGTTACTTACTCATATCCCTTTTTTATGATAAGAAATTTATCCATGCTATTACTAGGACTAGCCTTCTTTTTGCTGTATGAAAAGAAGAAAATGGGCTGGGCGCTGTGGTTAGGTATTTTTTTGCTGGGCACATGGATATCCAGACAGGCTAGGGGAATTCCTTTTCTTGGTAGCAGCCTGACAGCCAGCGTATTCTGGTTATTATTAAGTGTTTTGTTATTGAAAAAATATCAAGATACCCATTGGCAGGGATATGTACTGCCTGGGTGTTTTGCTCTTTGGACAGGTATCTATATTGCAGTCGCTACTTTGCCTTTTTTTAACCAACATGGCTTTTGGTTTTTGGTAGCAGAAATAGTATCCGCATTTTTCATGAGCGGGCAAATCAAAAAGAAGGGTGCAAGTATAACAAAAGCACTGTGTTTAAGCGGCATTTTATTTGCTATTTTTTGTGCATTGATTTTTGCAAGAACCGGCTTAGTGATACCCCCAAAGGAAATGATAATATAATTTTTTAATAGTAGAAAAAAAAGAAACAGCAGTCTTTCATGGATGGAAGTATCCATGCAGACTGCTGTTTTTTAGTGAACTTCTTCTTTTTTAATATGCTTTACCCCAGTATACCATGTGTTTTGCTTTTTTGCCGCAGCAGATACAAGTATCGGAGATGGTTTCCTGCTCAAAAGGAATACATCTTGAGGTTGCGGTTGTTCTTTCTTTGATAGCATCCTCGCAGGCTTGGTCGCCACACCACATTGCTTTGATAAAGCCAGGTGTTTCTTGAAGGATTTTTTCAAATTCATCCATGGTACGTGCGATATATGTTTTGGAATCTCTTCTTTCGGTAGCACGTTGCAACAGATTGTTTTGGATATCTTCTAAAAGAGAAGTTATTTTTTCTTCCAAATTATCCATGGAAGCAACGATTTTTTCACCGTTATCCCTTCTTACCAAAACAACTTGATTTTTTTCAATATCCTTGGGGCCTAACTCCAAACGGATAGGCACACCTTTCATTTCGTACTCGCTGAATTTCCAGCCTGCAGATTTATCAGAAGCATCCAGTTTTACTCTGGAAACAGCGGACAGACGTGTACGTATTTCTTCCGCTTTTTCCAACACGCCTTCTTTATGCTGTGCAATAGGCAGGATAATAACTTGTGTAGGTGCAATTTTAGGTGGAAGCACCAAGCCGCTATTATCTCCGTGTACCATAATGATAGCACCGATTAAGCGTGTGGTAGTACCCCAAGAGGTTTGATGCACATACTGTAATTGGTTATCTTTATCGGTAAACTGAATGTTAAAGGCTCTTGCAAAACCATCGCCAAAGTTATGGCTAGTGCCAGATTGCAATGCTTTTCCGTCATGCATTAAACTTTCAATGGTGTAGGTTGCTTTTGCGCCTGCAAAACGTTCTTTGGCAGTTTTTTCTCCTTTGATAACAGGGATAGCCAAAACATTGTGACAAAACTCTGCATAAACGTTGAGCATTTTGATGGTTTCTTCTTCTGCTTCTTCCGCAGTGGCATGAGCGGTATGACCTTCTTGCCATAAAAACTCAGTGGTTCTTAAGAAGGGGCGTGTGGTTTTTTCCCAACGTACTACAGAACACCACTGGTTATACAGCTTTGGTAAGTCACGGTAGGATTGAATGATGTGGGAATAATGCTCACAAAATAAGGTTTCTGAAGTGGGGCGAACGCATAAACGCTCGGGGAGTTGACTTTCTCCGCCTTGGGTAACCCAAGCTACCTCGGGAGCAAAGCCTTCGACATGGTCCTTCTCTTTTTGCAGTAAGCTTTCTGGGATAAACATAGGCATATACACATTTTCGTGGCCTGTTTCTTTAAAACGCTGATCCATTTGCTGCTGTAATAATTCCCAAATGGCATAGCCATAAGGACGAAGAATCATACAGCCTTTGATGGTGGAATAATCGGTGAGGTCTGCTTTTTTTACAACATCTGTATACCACTGAGGAAAGTCTGCTTCCATATCGGTAATCGCTTCTACTAATTTCTTTTCTTTCGCCATTTTTCTCCTCCTAATTTTTATAAACATAATATGATGGAAATAAAAAAGCCCTTGTTTTTAACAAACAAGGGACCAAATGTCGGCGGTGCCACCCTAATTGATAAATACCGAAATATTTATCCTCTTATACCGTTAACGCCGGAGTACGCTGCATTTTTTTTACAGAGCTCAAGGGGCAGGTTCAAAAAGGCTTGCTTAGGCTTGCATCGACCGCCTTTTTTCTGTACGCAAGGTTACTTTTTTACTATTCCCTATCAAAGCTGATGACTGTTACTATCATAAACTACAACAATAAGAACTGTCAAGGGGATTTGTGTGGTATTTCAGCAAGGCAGTTCTATTACAAAAAACTTAGTGTATTCTAGGAGGGAACCCAACTTTTTTATGAACCTTACGCAGTGTTTTTTCTGCAATGCG
>JAAYQI010000133.1 GCA_012519385.1 Candidatus Epulonipiscium sp. | reverse complement strand
TTGCTTTTTCAAAAAAATGAGTGGGTTTGGGCAAAGCCCAAGGTTTGTATTCCTTTTGATAATTACTTATTAAAAAATGCTTCTAGCTGGTTTAGCATAATTTCTTGTTTTTCTCCGGTTTCCATGGTTTTGAGTTCTGCTTTACCAAGTTCTAGTTCAGAATCACCGATAATTAAGGAATACTTCACACCCAGTTTATTGGCGTATTTCATTTGGGCTTTTACACTGCGTTCCACAGTATCGCATTCCGCTAAAATACCTTTCTTTCTTAATGCAAATGTGAATGCTTGTGCTTTTAAGAAGCCTTGTTCTCCCATAGAGCCGATATAGATATCTTTTAAAGGAGAGACATGCAGGTCGCTCTGTTGTTTTTCTAAAATCATAATAAGGCGTTCCAATCCCAAGCCAAAGCCCACAGCACCCGTAGGTTTGCCGCCGCATTCTTCTATTAAGCCATCATATCTTCCGCCGCCGCAAACGGTAAGGCCATCCGATACAAATTCAAATACTGTTCTTGTATAATAATCAAGCCCACGCACAATTTTAGGGTCAACGGTATAAGCAATGTTCATTTCATCAAGAATTGCTTTTACTTTTTCAAAATGAGCGGTACATTCTTCATCTAAGCAGTCTAAAACCGAAGGAGCATCGGCAATGATTTTTTGACAGGCTGTTTCTTTGCAGTCTAATACCCTAAGAGGATTTTTCTCATATCGCTCTTTGCAAGTAGGGCAGAGCTTTTCCAAATTTTCGCCAATGAAGTTTTTTAAGGTTTTATTATACTTACTGCGGCAATCGGGACAGCCTAAGCTATTGATGCGAAGCTCTACTCCGTGAATGCCCATTTCTTCCAATAAAACAGATGCCACAGAAATCGCCTCTGCATCTTGTGCGGCACTATAGGAGCCCAGCATCTCTACCCCAAATTGATGGAACTGACGTTGTCTGCCTGCTTGGGTATTTTCGCAGCGGAAAGTAGGGGAGATGTAATAGAGCTTTGTAGGCTGTGCGTTATTATGCATACCATGCTCGATATAGGCTCTTGCAACACCCGCCGTGCCTTCTGGACGAAGGGTAAGGCTTCTGTTGCCGTCATCTGTAAAGGTATACATTTCTTTTTGCACAATATCCGTAGTTTCTCCTACACCACGGATAAATAGCTCTGTAAATTCAAAAACGGGAGTTCTGATTTCTTCGATACCAAAGGTTTTGCAGATGGTACGGATTTTGTTTTCGATTTCCTGCCAAATCCCTACTTCCGCACCAAAAATGTCTTTGGTTCCTTTTACTAATTGAATTGCCATATGAAACCTCCTATCAATTATGCTTGGGCAAGCCGTCTTTTTTTCGCTGAATCATTTCATCAATACGAGTGATATAATCATCTACGCTTTTCACATTAAAAATACGTTCAATTCGATTTTGCTCCAGATTAACTATTTTTGTGCTGGCTCCTGCCCCTGCGGCTAAAATGGTTTGTTTTTCTTCCATGATTTGAATATTATAGATACCTTCTTTATGAGGAGTGCAGTAGCCTACGTTTTCAAAATTACCTACCATGTTTTTTTGGCGGTACATATAGTAGGGATGCATTCCCATAGCTTTTGCGTATTGGTTGGAAACGGCCAGCATTTCTTCCATCTCCTGAGTTTCTGTCATAAGGTATTGGTCGAAGTTTTCTTTTAACATAGAAGCACGTTTGACTGCCAAGGTATGGACAGTAATACTATCGGGAGCAAGGGATTGTATTTCTTTCATGGTTTTTTCCACTTCTGTAGCACCTTCATTTGGAAGGCCCAGTATCAAATCCATATTAATATTATCATGCCCTAGTTTTCTTGCCATGAAAAACACTTCACGTATTTCATCGGGGGTATGTTTTCTGCCGATGGCACGCAGAGTGGATTCATTCATGGTTTGGGGATTGATAGAAATACGATTTATACCATATTCTTTCATAATACGCAGCTTTTCTTCTGTAATGGTATCAGGTCTACCTGCTTCTACGGTAAACTCTATAGAATCACTGATAGAAAAAAGTGCGTGAATCTTCGATAATACCCGCTCCAACTGCGATTCTGTTAAAGAGGTAGGAGTACCGCCGCCGATATAAATATTTTTAATGGTGTAATGCTTGGAATACTCTGATAAATACTGCAATTCCTTTTCCAATGCATCCAAATAAGGGTCTACTTTGGAGTTATACTGCTGCAAGGAATAGGAAGTAAAAGAGCAGTACAGGCATCGGGTGGGGCAGAAGGGGATGCCGATATAAATGCTGATTTCGTCAGGGTTATTTTTTGCAAGCAAGCTTCTTTCCCAACGGGCAACTTCTATGGCAAGCTCCGCTTTTTTAGGCATTACATCGTAGTTTTCGATAAAATAGGTACGAGCTTCTTCTTCGGAATATCCTGCATCTAATAACTCATTGATAGATTTTGCAGGGCGAACACCTGTTACAAAGCCCCACTGGGGGCGAATTCCCGTTTCTTTTTTCAGTAATGTATAGATAGAAGCTTTTATCATACGCTTTTGCTCTTTCAGTGTCTGTATATCAGAAGAAAGAGGAAGAGAAACGGTATCGCACAATATACCGTTACGATATAAACTGGCAATTACCTCATGATTTTCCCAACGGCTTTCTATGGTTAAGGCGTTAGGAGAAGGCTTATCTGTTAAGTAGTAATGCAGGTTCGGATAGAATACTTGTATGATGGTTTGCACATCATGGCTAAGGGTATGCCCTGCAATCATATAATAAATCATGTTTTTACCTCATTAAAATTAAAAGTTTTTATCACTATCCAAAAGAAGTGTAACAGGGCCATCGTTTGTCAAATCTACTTTCATATCTGCCTGAAATTGGCCTGTGGCAACTTTTGGAATAGGGAGTGAGTGTGCTTTTTCTACCAAGCGGTCAAAAATATGTGTAGCAACCTCTGGGCTTGCACCAGAGGAATAGCCGGGTCTTCTGCCTTTTCTGGCATCACCATACAGGGTAAAATTAGGCACAATTAAAAGTTCGCCCTTAATATCTTGCAAGGATAAATTCATCTTACCGTTTTCATCCTCAAAGATACGCAGGTTGATTACCTTTTCTAGCATATAATCTATGACTTTATCATCATCGGTATCTTGCATTCCAAATAAAGCAAGAATGCCTTTTTCAATCTCTCCTATAACTTGTCCATCCACGGTTACTTTTGCTTTTGTTACTCTTTGTAATACGGCACGCATAATGTTCCTCCTATTTTGTATACATGAATACACCCGTAAGATGCCTTACGGGTATCATTTTTTAGTTGGCTACACGTTCGATTTCCATAACGTCTTTTATATTCATAAGTCGTTTTATAATTTTTTCTAATTGTTCTTTTCCGTTAATTTCGATGGTGATATTAAAAATAGCAGTCATTTCTTTTGTTGTTCTGGCACTGAATGCTTTTACAGAAATATCTTCGTCGGTGAGCACTCGAGAAACTTCCATAATAAGACCTACTCTATCAGAGCCGAGCACTCTGATTTCCGCCAGATAAGATACTTTTCCTGCTTCTTTTGCCTGCATATCCCACTCGGCATCAATTAAGCGGTGTCTATCTTCTTCGGTAAGGCAAAGTATATTAATACAATCCGTTCTGTGGATGGTAAC
>JAAYQI010000132.1 GCA_012519385.1 Candidatus Epulonipiscium sp. | reverse complement strand
TGGCACGAAGCTCTGAAAGAAAGTGGAGAGGCCCACCCAAAAACAGCACTCTGCCTCGAATTGGCTTTCCGCAAGCCAAGCCACTGATGGTTTGGTTTACCACCGCTTGAAAAATAGATGCCGCCAAGTCCGCTTTTGCGGCGCCTTCATTGATTAAAGGCTGTATATCAGTTTTGGCAAACACGCCACAGCGAGAAGCAATGGGGTAAATCACTTGATAATTTTTAGCCAATTCATTTAGCCCTTGTGCATCTGTTTGAAGAAGGCTAGCCATTTGGTCAATAAAAGAACCAGTACCTCCTGCACAAACACCGTTCATGCGCTGTTCGATGCCATTGGAAAAATAGATGATTTTTGCATCTTCTCCTCCTAATTCAATGGCAACGTCTGTATCGGGAGCCACTTCCTCTACTGCCTTTGCTGTAGCAACCACCTCTTGCATAAAGCCAATCTGTAATTGCTTCGCTAAGTTGACGCCTCCACTGCCTGTAATCATAGCACGCAAGGAAACACTGCCCAACTCCATAGCAGCTCTTCCTAATATATTTTGAACTGTTTTTTTAATTTCAGAAAAATGCCTTTCATACTTGCTGAATATAATATGGTTCTCCTCATTTGTTACCACAACCTTTACTGTGGTAGAACCAACATCAATCCCCATTTTAATAAAATCCTTGAATCCAGTCATGGAAACAACACCCCCTGATTTTAAAACAAGCAAGCACAACTGTTTGCTTCTCTTTTTTAAGTCATATCCCCCTGCACTTATTGCACCATAATGAGCCGCTCCGTATTTACCTATTCACAATATGCTTTTATGGCACTCTGTATCCCTATGTAACAACACGGCAAAAACAGACACTCCTTTATGTCAAGTGACAGTCACAAGATATTGTTATAATATTGTCATTCTTTTCCAAAAATACCCTTCAAAATCTCTATGGATTTAACTTAATTATATTCTCATATTGCTAAAATACAATATTTTGACCCGCTAAGATTGTGTTAAGATTTTAATGCATTTATAAACAATGACGGCTATCAAAGGCAGAAAATCCGCTTATTGGCTTATATCTTGACTGCATCTAGGTGTAAAGAAGCGAGAGTTCTTGGTCGTTAAGATTCACCGCTTATGACACAAAATGCATCCATAATAATAAAAATGACAGCAATCCTCACCCCTTGGGGGGTTTTTCGCAAAAAATAAAAAAGCTAATAAAAAAAGCTGATTTTTCGCTAGTATATAAACTATATAAACTAGAAAAAAATCAGCTTTTTTTATATCGCTTACTCGTTTTGTTGTTCTTCCTCTGTATCCTGCATAACAGGTCTTACAGGTAACCCTTGGTGCAGTTGATGTAAATCAGATTCTTCGCTATACATTTCGTTAATTTTATACAGCAGTGTCATCAAGCTATCTGTAAGATGTACATTTTCCACCACAACATCTTCAGATACCTGCAAATCCACATGGCTAAAGTTCCATATGCCTTTGATACCCCATTTAGCGAGGTTTTTTGCAACCTTCACCGCTTGAGAGCGAGGCAGTGTCAATATAGCCACATCAATATTGTTATTCTTAACGAAATCTTCCATTTGGTCTACATCATAAACGCCCACGCCACGGATTGTCATACCAACCAATCGTGGGTTCACATCAAATACTGCTTTAATCACAAAGCCGCGTTTTTCAAAGTTGGTATAATTCACCAATGCCTGACCAATATTTCCGCCGCCGACTACAATCATATTATAGAATTTATCCAAACCAAGAATTTTCTTAATTTCATTATAAAGGTATTCTACATTATAACCATACCCTTGCTGGCCAAAACCGCCGAAATTATTTAAGTCTTGACGAATTTGTGAAGCAGTGATGTTCATTTTTGCACTGAGTTCCTTGGAAGAAATTCTGGTAATATCACTCTCCAGCAAATCTCCTAAGTATCGAAAATATCTAGGTAATCTGTTGATTACTGCAGATGAAATCTTCTTATCGCTATCCATATTATCCAAATCCCCTCATAGTGAACTTATACTAGTATAGCACTCTCGTTATTTTATTGTCAACAATAACTCTTTCCATTCCTATAAAATTCTGCTATCATATTCCCAAGAATACGTTATTTTGGAGGTTTATTATGATACTTGCCTGCCGTGACATCAAAAAATCATTCGGCATTACCACTATACTAGAAAAGGTTACCTTTCATATAGAAGACAATGAAAAAGCTGCTATTGTAGGAAATAACGGTGCCGGAAAAACAACGCTATTCCGCATTCTATCAGGGGAATGGGGCAAAGATAGCGGAGAAATCTTTTTACGTAAGGATGCATCTTGGGGATATATGGCCCAAAATCAGCAAATAGAAGGAGAGCAAACCATCTATGATGAAATGCTCTCTGTTTTTAAGGACTTAATGGAAACAGAAAAACAGCTTCGTGAAATGGAAAACAAAATGGGCATTCTCAAAGGGGACGAGTTGTCAAACAACATGGAGAAATATGCCTCATTGCAGCTTTTTTTTGAACAAAACGACGGATATTCTTACAAAAGCCATATTAGAGGGATACTAAAAGGACTTGGATTTTCCGAAAACGAGTTTAGTCAACCCCTAAATCAGCTCTCAGGCGGACAAAAAACGAGAGTTTTTTTGGGCAAATTGCTCTTATCCAAGCCGGATTTACTGCTGTTAGACGAGCCTACCAACCATCTGGATATGGACTCTCTGCAGTGGTTGGAGGACTTTTTAAAGGATTATCCTGGCTCTGTACTTATCATTTCTCACGACCGATATTTTTTAGATAAAATCGTGACAAAAGTAATTGAGATAGAAAATAGAAAAGCTACCGTTTATCAAGGTAACTATACCTCATATGCTCGCCAAAAAGAGCAAAATAGGCAAATTCAGCAAAAAGCTTACGACCAACAACAAAAAGAAATTGCCCGCCAAGAAGATGTGATTCGTACCTTACGCTCCTTTAATCGAGAAAAATCCATCAAGCGAGCAGAAAGCAGAGAAAAAAACTTAGAAAAACTGGAGCGGTTGGATAAGCCTGAAAGCCTTCCCGAAACCATGCGTTTTACCCTTACTCCAAAAATCACTAGTGGCAACGATGTGCTTCATGTGGAAAACATAGCAAAATCCTTTGATGGAAATCAATTATTTTCTCAAGTCAGCTTTGATATCAAAAGAAAAGACCATATTGCAGTCATCGGCCCTAATGGTGTAGGAAAAAGTACCCTGTTTAAAATTTTACTCCATCACCTACAACAGGATGAAGGTACCATTCGTTGGGGAACTAACGTGCATATCGGTTATTATGACCAGGAGCAAAATAACTTGGATAGCTCTCACACTGTTTTTGAAGAAATCTCAAATACATATCCTTCTATGACAAATGCTGAAATCCGCAATACCCTTGCTGCCTTTGTTTTTACAGGGGATGATGTGTTTAAGCAAATTTCAGCCTTATCTGGCGGAGAAAAAGGACGGCTAATGCTAGCAAAAATCATGCTTTCTGAAGCCAATCTACTGATGCTGGATGAGCCTACCAACCATTTGGATATGTTCTCTAAAGAAATACTGGAAGATGCCTTAAACAGTTATGAAGGAACGGTTCTTTATATCTCTCACGACCGATATTTTATCAATCGCACCGCCAATAAAATACTAGAGTTAACCCCTCAAGGCATCACTTTCTACTTAGGTAATTATGATTATTACTTAGAAAAAAAAGCGCAAGCTTTACAGGAAATGGCAGAACGTGCTCTGACATCCCAAGAGCCACTGGCAACAGCTAATAATAGCAGTACAAAGCTAGACTGGCTTAAGCAAAAGGAACAGCAAGCTCAAGAGCGAAAACAAGCCGCAAAAATAGAAAAAATAGAAAAGAACATTGAACAAACCGAGGAAAAAATTAAGCAGCTAGAGGAGCTTTTGTTTCAAGAGGCTATCAGCTCCGATGCAGAAAAGGCCGCTAATATTTTTTCAGAAAAAGTAACTCTGGAATCTT
>JAAYQI010000131.1 GCA_012519385.1 Candidatus Epulonipiscium sp. | reverse complement strand
TGTGATTGCTAATTTGAAGCTACTTTTATTATAATACAAAGTTTCAAAATGTCAAAAGGTTTTTAAGAAAAAAACAGCGAAAACGGAGGTTCCTTTGGCAACATTTCAAAACACATTTGCTGTTTTTGGAAAGGATGCCAAAAAGAAAGGCAGTAAGACCATAATGCAATGTTATTCCCGTCATAAGCTTTGCTCGCCTCTTTATTGTATTTTCTATCTCCTAATATCCCTGCACCTGCATGAGAGCATTGCACTCTAATTTGATGATGCCTGCCTGTAAGCAGTTGAATTTTTACTAAACTAAGTATCTCCCACGGCTCCTGGGGTTTCGATTCTAGAACAGTGTAATTTAACTGAGCCTTTTTTGCACCTTTTTGATGGGGAGGAACTACAACAGATAAATTTGTTTTTCCGTTTTTTAATAGATAATTTTCCAAACTCCCTAACCTATCGGGCATCTTTCCCGTTAATATCGTCAAGTATTCTTTTTGCACATGGTTTAAGCGAATTTCCTCTGCCAACTTTTGTTCTGCCTTTTTGTTCCTGGCAAATATCATTACACCGCCTACAGGTCGGTCTAAACGATGTACTAGCCCAACATATTCCCCATATTTGCTTCCTTTATAGGAATGCTCCAAGTAGGTTAATATATCCATATCCCCTGTTTTATCTGGCTGTGATGGCATACCAAAAGGCTTTACTGCCACAACCAAATCTTTATCCTCATATAGTATTGTAACCTTCATCATCTTCTCCTCTATCTTCCATCAAAACAACGGCGCTACATGGCATCATTTCTATAGAAAACATACCTTCCTCCAAAGCATAGGCGGTCTGCTCTGTGGAAAAACCTTGTTCTGATGTCAGCATCAATGTTTTTAGCAATGCATTTTTGGAAACTTCCGCCATCCAAACTGGTATTTCACATTTTCTTATTTCTGTATCACGGTTAATCACAATAATAAAACGGTTGGTACGGTCAAATCTTCCATAGCTTAATACACCGTTTTCTGCATATAAAAATAACAGTGAGCCTGTTTTTAAGGCAGTATATTTTTTGCGAAGGGCAATCATCACCTTATGAAACTCCAATAACTCTCCGTCTTCCTTGCCCCATGGATACGTTCTGCGGTTATCGGGGTCAGTCCACCCTACCATGCCTGCCTCATCTCCATAATATACAGCAGGAGCTCCTGGCCATGTCATTTGTAACAGTACCGCCATTTTCATAACGCTTTTTACAATTCCCTGAGCCGCAGCCTCATGCCCTTTGGTATGAAGACGCCCTGATAACTGATTTGTTCTGGTTAAAAAACGAGAATGGTCGTGGTTGGAAAGTTGATTCATAGCTGTTTGCAAAGATTGTATCGGCAGTTTTGCCATCTGCTTTATCATGCTTTCACAAAAATATTGAGCATTTTTCCATACTTCCCCTTGAAAATAATCACTGTGTTTTTCCATGCCTGTAAAAAACCAAGATACTGGCTCCATAAAAGCATCATAATTCATAATGCTATCCCATTCTTCCCCTTGCAACCATGAAGATGGGTCTCCATAATGCTCTGCGATTATGATAGAATCTGGGCGAGTTGATTTTACAGCAGTTTTAAATTTTTTCCAAAATTCATGGTTAAATTCTGCACTGTGTCCCACATCTGCAGCAACATCCAACCTCCAACCATCTGCAAAAAACGGTTCAGACACCCATTTTTTCCCTATTTGCAAAATATATTCTGTCAGTTCTTCCGAATTTTCAAAATTCAACTTAGGATGGTTGGGAAATCCCCACCAGCACTCATACGTTCCATCTTCTTTCCACGAAAAATAATCATAATACCGACTATCCTTATGCCCAAAAGCTCCCACAGGACGTCCCTCTTTTGCAGCATAAATCCCTTCTCTATCCATCCATTTATGAAATGCTCCACAGTGATTAAAAACTCCGTCCACTAATACACGCATCCCTCTTTTGTGAGCATTTTCTACCAATTTCGCAAAAAGAGCATTACTTGCCTCCAGATTTTTTTCATTTGTCGTTCTTTCTATATAGACAGAATCTCCCGTTCCTTCTGTTGTTATCACACCAATATGAGGGTCAATAAAATCATAATCTTGAATATCATATTTATGATTGCTTGGCGAAACAAAAAGTGGGTTAAAATAAATAACCTCTACACCCAACTCTTCTAAATAATCTAATTTTTCTAAAACACCTTGCAAATCTCCGCCATAAAAATTACGGATATCCTCATCATCGGGAAGATGCTCCCAGTTTTCCATTTTTTTAACTGGAGACGATAAATATTCGTATTCTCCCGTTAACACATCATTGGACGTGTCTCCATTATAAAAACGGTCCACATAAATTTGATACATCACAGAACCCTTTGCCCAGTCAGGTGTGTGAAAGTTGCGAATAATCTGAAAATAGTCATCTTCCTTTTTCTCATAGGAAAATCCTAGTTTTGTATAAAAATAGCTTCTGTTATTACATACCAGCTCAAAATAATAGTATTGCGTTTCATCCGTAGGTGCAAAGGTATAAGAATAATAGTCAAACAATCCTTCTGTTCTCGTTAGAGTCATCGGCCATTTCATGCCATCCATCGCTACATAAACAGCCTCAACATTTTCTTTCGCAGTACGAAAAAAAACTTGGACATAGTCCTCGCTTTTGGGTTCGCATGGATTTCGATAATTTTGTGTTTCATCACTAAATAGTGCAGAAATATTCAGTATTTTCTGTTCAAAGGCTGCATATTGTAATATCTCTTCTGCTTTATGTGTAGCATTCGGCTGTATAAAATCTTTCATGGCATTTCTCCCTATCCACATTATATTGGTATTATAGTATGCCACAAAATACCTGTCAAATTACTACTCCATAAATTCTTTGTACTGTATTGATTTTTCTCGGCATATGCTGAATAAAAACTCAAAAAAGCGGGGCTAAAACATGAGCAAAAAAGCTCTTATTATAGGAACATTAATTTTAACCACAGCAAATTTTGTTACAAAATTTATGGGGTTTTTCTATCGTGTTTACATGGCAAAGGCAATCGGTACCGAAGGTATCGGGTTGTACCAATTAATACTACCTATTTATATGCTAACTTGGAGCATCACCTCCTCGGGCTTCACCACTACCATATCCAAATTGACTGCACAAGAAAAAGCAAAAGGCCAATATGGAAACATCCGCCGTATTTTACGCCAAAGCATTGCCATGTGCCTTTGTATTAGCATCTTTATTAGCTGTGTTATCTGGCTAGGGTCGAATTTTATTGCTATAGAAATTTTAAAAGAAAGCCGTACTGCTCTTTCCTTGCGAATATTGGCTTTTGCCATTCCTTTTATGTCTTTTGGTTCTTGTATCCGTGGTTATTTTTTTGGAATGCAAAATACAGCGGTACCCGCTCTTTCTCAAGTTTTGGAGCAGTTGGTGCGTATTGTAGTAATATTTTTGATATCAGCAACTTTTGTGCCTTACGGATTGGCTTATGCCTGTGCCGCAGCAGTGATAGGCATTGTGTTTGGGGAAATTATTTCCTTTTTATTTGTTTTACTGTGCTATTTGAGAGATAAAAAGAAAAAAAAGCATCACTCCAAGCCTTATTTTTCTCGTATGCAAGCCTTTACGCTGATTACTACCATGGCAATCCCACTTACTGCAACCAGAATCACCAGCTCTCTGCTTTCTACCATAGAAAACATTTTAATTCCTCAAAGATTGGAGTTATATGGACTATCAGGGAGCGAAGCCATGAGTACCTATGGTCAGCTAACAGGTATGGCAATGCCTCTTTTGATGCTGCCCTCTGCTTTACTGATGGCAATTTCCGTTTCTCTCGTACCCGAAATATCTGAGGCTTCTGCCATCAGGCATACGGAAAAAATAAGCCGTACCGTGTCGGCAACAATATTATTTACCTCTATTATCAGTATCGGAGCAGGCACAATGTTTGCTATTTTTCCGAAGGAAATTTGTTATATCATCTATAACAGCAGTGAATTGGGGGATATTCTTTTTTGTTTATCCTTTATCTGCCCATTTTTATATATGCAGATGACCTTTAGCGGCCTGCTTAATGGATTAGGAGAACATTTTTTTCTATTTCGCAACAATATCATTTCCTCCCTCATTACAATTTCTTTTATTTATTTTTTGATGCCAACATTCGGTGTCAGTGCTTTTCTGATAGGTTGGTTTTGCAGTCTTGTATCTACCACCTATCTAAGTATAAGAAAATTACTTTCCAGAACAAACATCAGCATATCTCTTATGGAAACTTTCATAAAACCGCTGATGGCAGGAGTTGCCTCAGGGTTAATTGTTAGATACCTGATACAGATATCAGAACCTTCAAAAATATTATTTATTATGACACTGTTCCTTATGTTTTTGTTGTACTTGGTATTTTTATTGGTATTGGGCTGTCTCAAAAAAGAAACCTTCTCTTTGATTCGGGGATAGTTCCTTATATATTACATAGCAACACAAAAAACACCCCTTCTCTATCACATGATAGCAAAGGGGTGTTTTTTTATTTTAATGATGATAATTTCTTAAATTTGTTTTGTTGTCCATTCCTCGCAGTTCCACACTTTGTTTGCCACATCTTTATAAAATTCCGGCTCATGGCAAATAAGTAAAACACTGCCCTTGTATGCTTTTAACGCTCTTTTTAGTTCCTCTTTGGCATCCACATCCAAGTGGTTGGTAGGCTCGTCCAATAGCAATACATTGCTTTCTCTATTGATTAGTTTACATAATCGTACCTTTGCCTGCTCGCCTCCACTAAGCACCTTCACCATGCTTTCAATATGCTTTGTCATTAAACCGCACTTCGCCAAGGCTGACCTTACTTCATATTGGTTATAGGAGGGAAATTCATTCCAAATTTCTTTTATACAGGTTATATTATCGGCATATTGCTTTTCCTGTTCAAAATAGCCTATTTCCAAATAATCCCCCAATTCTACCTTTCCAGAAAAAGCTGGAACCAATCCTATAATGCTTTTTAGCAATGTAGTTTTACCGATACCATTTGCACCGATAAGTGCTATTTTATCCCCTCGCTCCATTTCAATATTTAATGGCTTAGATAAAGGGGAATCGTATCCAATCACTAAATCTTTCGTTTGAAAAATGTATCTACTAGCGGCTCTTGCTTCTTTAAAATGAAATTCGGGCTTTGGTTTTTCACGGTCAAGCTCAATAATCTCCATTTTATCTAACTTCTTTTGGCGGGACATTGCCATGTTTCTGGTAGAAACTCTCGCTTTATTTCGTGCCACAAAGTCTTTTAAATCTTCAATTTCTTGCTGTTGCTTTTTAAAAGCGGCTTCCATTTGTGATTTTTTCATCGCATATACTTCTTGAAACTTATCATAATCCCCTACATATCGGTTAATAGCAGCATTTTCTACATGATATATGATATTGATTACACTGTTTAAGAAAGGAATATCATGAGAAATAAGTATAAAAGCATTTTCGTACTCAATCAAATATCTCTTTAACCATTCAATATGCTGTTCATCCAAATAGTTTGTAGGCTCGTCCAACAATAAAATATCGGGTTTTTCCAATAACAGCTTTCCTAATAAAACCTTCGTTCGCTGTCCACCGCTTAGCTCTGTTACATCTTTCTCCAACCCAATTTCTTCTAAGCCTAATGCCCGTCCAACTTCCTCTACCTTAGCATCAATGATATAAAAATCATGCGTTACCAATAAATCTTGAATGGTTCCCAATTCCTCCATCATTTCCTCTAGCTCCTCGGGGGAAGCATCACTCATGGAGTCACAAATTTGGTTCATTTTTTCTTCCATCTGAAAAAGGAAAGCAAACGCTGATTTTAGTACATCTCGAATGGTTTGTCCTTTTTCTAATACAGTGTGCTGGTCTAAATATCCTACACGTACATTTTTTGCCCATTCGATTTTTCCTTCATCGGGCTGCAAATCACCAGTAATAATATTCATGAAGGTAGATTTTCCTTCACCATTGGCACCAATAAAACCGACGTGCTCTCCTTTTAATAACCGAAACGAAACATCATCAAATATTGTTCTATCACCAAAACCATGGCTTAAATTTTTCACATTTAATATACTCATTTGATAAAACTCCTTTTTTGTTCTATAACGTCGCTTTATTTTACACGAAAACTCCTGATTTTTCAACGCTTTCCTTTTTCTTATAGAAGTTATAAAATATTTCTATGGCCGAATGTGTGATTTTCCGACTTGTGAGAATTGTATAATTGAAACTTTTATTTTTATGCAAATGTATTAGAAATGCTTATTTCTCTTTCTTTTGCTATATGCAGAAATATTTATGTGTTAATAGTACACTTTCTTCCGTTTTTTTTGTGTCATTATTTTCATATTAAGAGTGAAGTTTGTTTTAAAACATTTCAAAAACACTGTATTCTAGTGGTTTTTTAAAAATCTTTAAAAATTGCATATTATTTTTTTACTCACTGGATATATTTCTATTGCGTAAAAAAATCATAGAATAAATAAGATGTTCCACTTTTCACTCTATTTCATCTATACGCATTTCACATAAATGAAAGCTCTATATTGGCTATTATGTATAGAGTTTCGCAAATTAAGGCAACTTTTCTCCATTGTTGACATTCTTATTCTGCTTATTGTATAATTTCATTGTTGTTCGTGCTTCGGTGTTCTATTTGGTAAAAATACAAAAGAAACTGAATTGCACCTTTTTTACTTTGTCATGAACCTTACAAATAACGCATCTATTGCGGCCACGATTTAGGAGGATGTACAGATTATGTTAACTTCAATTGTAGGGATAAATTGGGGAGATGAAGGAAAGGGTCGTATGGTAGACCTCCTTTCCGAAAATTATGATATTGTTTCTCGTTATCAAGGTGGGAACAATGCAGGTCATACAGTAATTAATCATTTAGGTAAATTTGTTTTAAATTTACTGCCTTCCGGAATTCTTCGGGAAGATGTTGTGAATATTATGGGTACTGGTATGGTAATCGATTTGGAGCATCTTAGCCAGGAAAAAAAGCGTCTTACAGATGCTGGTGTTAAAATTACTCCAAAAAATCTTAAAATAAGCGATCGTGCTATTGTTTGCCTTCCTTATCATAAATTATTGGATATTCTGGAGGAAGAACGCCTGGGTGATGCTAAGTTCGGCTCTACTAGACGAGGAATCTCTCCTGTGTACGGCGATAAATATATGAAAAAAGGCATTCGTATTGGTGACTTACTTTATCCCGAAACATATAGAAAACAATTAAAAAACATTTTGGAATGGAAAAACTTAACCATTACAAATGTTTATGGCTCAGCAGAAGTAGCATATGATGAAATGGTAGCATGGTTAGATCGTTATGCGGAAGAATTTAAAGATTATATTTGTGATACTGGTCTTTATCTTGACCAAGCTATCAAATCAGGAAAAAAAGTAATGTTTGAAGCACAATTAGGCGCACTGCGTGATATTGACTTTGGCATCTATCCTTTTACTTCCTCTTCATCCACCATTGCTGCTTACGCTCCTATTGGTGCAGGTGTGCCAAATCATAAGCTTACAAATTCTATTGGTATTATGAAAGCATACTCTACCTGTGTTGGAGAAGGCCCTTTTACCGTTGAAATGTTTGGCGAGGAAGCTGAAAAATTAAGAGCAGCTGGCGGAGAATATGGTGCTGCTACTGGACGCCCCAGAAGAGTTGGCCCATTTGATGTAGTTGCTTCCAAATACGGCGTACGTATACAAGGTAGTGATGAATTAGCATTAACAAAGTTGGATGTATTATCTTATTTGGATAAAATCCCCGTTTGTACCGCTTATACCATAGATGGTAACATCACAACAGAATTCCCCTTCTCTTCTCAGTTAGACCGTGCAAAACCTATCATTGAGTATTTAGATGGTTGGAAATGTGATATTACCAAGTGCAGAAAGCCTGAGGATTTACCTCCTGCAGCATTGGCGTATATTAAGTTTATTGAAAATGCAGTAGATTGTAAAATTAAATATGTTTCTGTTGGTGCAGAAAGAGAAGAATATGTTGTAATGTATTAACAATAAT
>JAAYQI010000130.1 GCA_012519385.1 Candidatus Epulonipiscium sp. | reverse complement strand
ATATAGGGATAAGTCTGCCCATTTATAGAAAATGGGCGGTAAATCGTGGTGTGCATGGCTGTTTAAGACAGATATTTTGATGATTCTACGATAAATTCATACATTTTTTTGCAAAATCCCCTTGATTATTCGGGGGGGTATGATATGCTAAAGGAAATTTGACGTTTTTAGAGGTGCCCATATTTTTTTCAAATAAACATCTTGATAAATAGAGAGAAAAGAAGTATAATAATGTTCGAAAACGAACAGTTCAAAATGAAAGAAGGTGTGCTTGTGATAAATTATTTTGCACATTGTGTTGATGTCGAAGAAGTGTATAAAAATATGATATCTCCTGTCTATGAAAAATACAGATTGACCTATATGGAGTTTACAGTTCTTATGTTTTTAGCAAACAATCCCCAGTATGATACAGCTACTCAAATTGTTAGATATCGTCATCTTGCAAAGTCCCATGTATCTATTTCCATTCGTTCCCTACAGGAACGAGGATTGATTTTAGGGGAACATAAGGGAGGAAACCACAGAACCATTCATTTAAGTGTGGCTGACAAAGCAAAAGACATCATTGCGGATGGGCGTGCGGCACAGAGCAAATTTTGTGAAATAATATTTGCAGGATTTTCAAGGGAAGAAGTGGAAATGCTGCAACAGTTTACAGAGCAGGTAAACAGAAATATCAAGGAATATACGAACAGTTAGGAGATGTTTACAGTGGAAAATAACAAGGATTTTTTAGGTACGCAGCCCGTTGGAAAACTGCTTTTTAAGTTGGCAATTCCTACGGTGATAGCACAGTTGATCAATATGTTGTACAACATTGTTGACAGAATCTATATCGGTCATATACCGGATGCAGGCGATCTTGCTCTGACTGGTGTCGGTGTGACTATGCCTATTATTATGATTGTGTCGGCATTTGCAGGGCTTGTAAGCTCAGGGGGTGCGCCGCGTGCTTCCATCTCGATGGGAAAAGGCGATATGGACAGCGCAGAGCAAACCCTTGGTGGATGTTTTCTTTTACAGGTCATTACTTCAATCGTTCTGACAGCGGTGCTTTTACTTTTTGGAGAGAATTTACTGTTGGCTTTTGGAGCCAGTGAAAATACGATTGAATATGCTGTTTCCTATTTGAACATATATGCGCTTGGAACATTGTTTGTGCAGTTAACATTGGGAATGAACTCATTCGTAACTGCTGAAGGATTTACAAAAGTGTCCATGGTATCCGTCGCAATCGGCGCAATTCTGAATATCACCCTCGACCCGATTATGATTTTCAGATTGAATATGGGTGTGCGTGGTGCTGCTTTGGCAACCATTATTTCGCAGGCAGTTTCATGTATCATTGTTGTGGCATTTTTGTGCAGTAAGAAATCAACACTTAGACTGAAATATAAGAATCTGAATATTAAGCCTAAAGTTGTGTTCCCATGCATAGCACTTGGAACCGCGGCATTTATTATGCAGGCGAGTGAAAGCGTTATATCCGTATGCTTCAATTCTTCCTTGCTGAAATATGGTGGAGATATTGCGGTAGGAGCAATGACGATTCTTACCAGTGTCATGCAGTTTGCAATGCTGCCTTTACAGGGAGTCGCCCAGGGAGCCCAGCCAATTACGAGCTATAATTATGGCGCAGCCAATACAGAACGTGTAAAAAAGACTTTTCGTGTTTTATTAATGGTAAGCCTGATTTATTCTGTCACACTTTGGCTGGCTGTAATGCTTATGCCACAATTCTTTGTGAGCATT
>JAAYQI010000129.1 GCA_012519385.1 Candidatus Epulonipiscium sp. | reverse complement strand
GGAGAAGCAATTTGCTTGACGACTGGCATCCATCATGATACTGTGATGTAGGATGAGAAAAAATGAAAGAATGTAAGGGGAATAAGCAAATGAAACATATTATTTTTGATTTAGACGGAACACTTTTGGATTCTATGCAGGCGTGGAAAAATATAGGGCGGGATTTTTTACTAAAAAAAGGGATAACACCTCCCTCTAATTTAAGACAAAAGATGAAAAACCTAACGATTCCTCAAGCGGCTCAGTATTTTATTTCCGAATTTTCGTTGGCCTTATCTGTAGATGAAATGGTGAAGGAAATCATTGGTTTGGTAGCGGACAAATATAAATATGAAGTTCAATTAAAGCCCTATGCATTTGAATTTTTAGAAAAACAGAAGCGATTGGGGACAAAAATGTGTATTTTAACTGCCTCTGAACCTAACTATATCCATGCAGCATTAGAAAGGCTTGCGATACTGCCTTTTTTTGAATTTATTATGACTTGCTCACAAGTGGGGCTTACCAAGCAGAATCCACAGGTGTTTCATATGGCTATGGAAAAGTTAAACGGAACAATAGAGGATACCATGGTAGTAGAGGATGCTCTTTATGCCATACGTTCTGCGAAAGAAGCTGGTTTTTATGTGGTGGGTATGGAAGATGAAACTGCTATGGAAGATAAGCTGGAAATTGCACGTTTATGTAATCGCTATATTACTTCTTATAAAGAACTGTTATAACTCTCAAAAAACAACTCTACTGATTTTATTTCAGCCGAGTTGTTTTTTATGTAATTAAAAATGAGAGCCTGTTTTATTTTTTTAACCCTTTAATGATTTCATGAAGGTTTGTTATCTTTTTTTCATCTAAAGCAGTTAAATCTTGCATAATAGTATTTATTAAGGATGGATTGCTTGTTTCTTCATCAAAAAATTGTTTTGGAGTAATACCAAAATACTCGCAAATATAGAAAAATGCTTGCATGGACGGCAGTGATTTATTATTTTCTATATGATTGATATAATTTTCGTTTTGTCCTAAAGATAAGCTCATATCCCGAGCGGAAACTTTTTTCATTGTCCGTAGTTTTGCGATTCGTTCAGATAAATATTTTTCATACATATAAAAATCCCCCTTTTAATACAATATTTTACATTTTAGATTTACTGTATTTACAACATATAAAATGTTATTTTAGTTGACTTACAACATTAAATATTGTAAAATCGATTAAGATACGAGAGGAAATGGTGTAAGAGGGGGAGCTACCATGAGTATGAGACACATATATCGAAAAATTGCTAGGGAGCATGGAGTAACTATAGGGGAGGTAAAAAGAGATATGCAGGCTGCTATTCAGGATGCATATCATAACAATAATAAATCTTATGACGAAATTGATTTGCAAGAAAGTATACTGAGGAAAAATAAAATTCCTACAGCGGAAGAATTAATAAGGTATGTTTCTATGCAAGTAAGGAAAAATGGAATTTAAAAATTAAAGAGACACTCTCATCACAAAATAAAAGGAGTGTCTCTTTTTGTGTAGTTAGGAAGGGAGAATCTTTATTGATTGCTATGTGTTTTCAAATCATTGCAGCTGCCGCCGCAGCAACTGCAGTCTCCGCCGCAATGCTTATTTTTATGGGAATTCCACATAGAGCGAATGGCCAAAGCTACAATACTTGCCAAAACTAGTATTACAATGATATTTCCAATATAATTAGACATTTGGCTCAATCCTGCTTTCTAATTTTATTCTTTCTTCCTTTGGGGCATAACCCTTGCGGAAAATAAGATAGATAAATCCAACCAGACAAATTGCTGCTACTATAGTACCTACACCAAAGGCAACTTCACCTGTGATAAGACCGCCGATTTGATATGTAATTAGTGCTACTACATAGGCAAAAACACACATATATCCAATGGCACTTAATGTCCATTTAGCATTGTTCATTTCGCGCTTAATGGCTCCCATAGCAGCAAAGCAAGGGGCACACAGCAGGTTAAAAAGAAGGAAGCTATATGCGGAGATAGTGGTGAAATCTTGACCGATGAGCGCCCAAATTTCATTTCCTGTTTCGGATAATTCACCGGAATAGTGGTACAGTACGCCGAAGGTATTTACCACTTGTTCCTTTGCAATCAAGCCTGTAATGGTAGCAACAGTAGATTTCCATGCCATATCTCCCACCCAACCAAGGGGATAGAAAATCCAAGAGATGGAGTTTCCGATAGCGGCTAGTAAGGAGTCATTATTATCTTCTACCATGGTGAGGGCTCCATCCGCAAAACCAAAGGCTTGCAAGAACCACAGTACCATGGAGCTAACCAAAATCAAGGTACCTGCTCTTTTTATGAAGGACCAACCACGTTCCCAAGTTGCACGCAATACGTTATTCATAGAAGGCAAATGATATGCGGGGAGTTCCATGACAAATGGGGCTGGACGACCTGCAAATGCCTTGAATTTTTTTAGAATAATACCAGATATAATGACCGCTGCAATACCGATAAAAAATGCGGATACCGCCACAAGGGCAGAGCCTCCAAAAACTGCACCTGCAATCAAGCCGATGATAGGCATCTTTGCACCACAAGGCACAAAGCCTGTAGTCATAATAGTCAATCTGCGGTCACGGTCTTGCTCGATGGTACGAGAAGCCATAATTCCTGGAACACCGCAGCCTGTAGCTACAAGCATTGGAATAAAGCTTTTGCCTGAAAGGCCAAAACGGCGGAAAATACGGTCCATAATGAAAGCAACACGAGACATATATCCCACATCTTCCATGATAGATAGCAGGAAAAACAGAACCAATAGCTGTGGAACAAAGCCAAGCACTGCGCCTACACCTGCTACAATGCCATCTTGAATCAAAGCATATAGCACACCTTCAACACCAAGGGCACCTAATATGCTATCAAAGGCATTGGGTACAATTTCGCCAAAAAGTACATCATTTACCCAATCTGTACCCATTGTCCCGATAGAAATACGCCATCCTCCCATTGCAATGGCATATACGAAAAGCATAATTCCTGCAAAGATGGGTAAAGCAAAGAGACGGTTTGTAATAATACGGTCGATTTTATCAGATGTAGTTAAGCTATGCTTAGGAGCTTTTTTCTTTACTGTTTTTGCAACAACATTGCTTATAAATTCATAACGCTGATTGGTAATGATACTTTCGGCATCATCATCCAGTTTGGTTTCGCACCCTGTTATAATGTCATCCAGTTTTTGCTGTAGTTTAGCATCAAAATTTAATTCTTCGATTACTTTTTCATCTCGCTCAAACACTTTAATGGCATACCAACGTAAGTAGTGCTGGTCTACCTTATGGGCAATGGTTTCTTCAATATGTAGAATGGTATCTTCCACGATGCCAGTAAATAAAGTGGGAAGCTCATCTTTGTGCAGATTTGATGCCAATGCCACAGCTTTTTCCGCCGCCGCCATGCCGCCTTCTCCACGCAAAGCACTGATTTCCACAACCTCACAGCCCAGTTCTGCAGAAAGCTTCTGTAGGTCGATTTGGTCACCGTTTTTCCGAACCAAATCAATCATATTGACTGCTACAATAATAGGAAGACCAAGTTCCATCAACTGAGTAGTCAAGTATAAATTTCGCTCTATATTGGTACCATCAATGATATTTAAAATAACATGGGGCTTTTCATTCACCAGATACCCACGAGCCACAACTTCCTCGGGAGAGTATGGTGATAGGGAATAGATGCCTGGAAGGTCTTGTATAATGACATTTTTATGACCTTTTAAAACACCTTCTTTTTTCTCCACTGTAACACCTGGCCAGTTTCCTACGTATTGATTAGAACCTGTTAGGCTGTTAAACAATGTAGTTTTACCACAATTTGGATTACCTGCTAGTGCAATTTTAATTTCCATTGTTCTCTTCCTTTCATTAGTTAGAATAAGCTAACAATCATTCAAAAAAAAGACGATTTTTCTTATTGAACTTCAATCATTTCAGCATCTTCTTTCCGTAAAGATAATTCGTAGCCACGAATATTTAACTCCATGGGGTCTCCTAGAGGGGCAATCTTACGTACGTGAATCTCCACACCTTTTGTAATTCCCATATCCATAATCCGCCGTTTAATGGGGCCAAGACCATTTAGCTTTGTAACAGTAACCGTTTGCCCTGTTTGCACTTGATTTAGTGTTTTCATCGCATTTCCTCCTTGTTCAATATAGTATGATTAGCGTTAGACTGATATACAAGTCTTAAGCGTTGCCTTTTTTTCATATCATTTGTCTCTGTGTAGTTCATTTATAAAGTAACCTAAGGAGTATATTTTGTCAAGAGGTTTTTCAACATCATTTTTTGGACATAAAGATACAGCGGTATATTTTTTTTCTTTTATGCTGAAATTTTTACCATTGTAACTATCTTTATAATGCAATATAATAATTTGAAGGTAAATGCTGGGAACAGGAAGGGGCTGAGCGGATAAAAGGGACTTACGCTAATTGATTATAATTATCTATTGATAATTATCATTAAATATGCTATAATCAAATTTATTGAATGTTATATTTAGGAACAAAAGGTATATTTATGCAAAGAGAATAGGAGCTTTTGTTCCTTTTTGTATGGTAGCACTTAAATATGGGGAAATATATTGATGTATTTATTGATAGGGGGAGCATCGTGGAAGCAAAATCAGGAATACAAAATAAGATATTAAAAAATACTGCTGTCATTGCACTAATGATTGCTGTTGTTTTAATGTTGGTGATGATTTTTTTTATGAGGTCATTAACCAGCAGTATTTTATTGGAAACATTACAGCCTATGGCAAAGTCTGCATCTCAAAGTGTAGAAGGTAATTTACATATGATGGCGGACAGAATCTTTATGATTGGAGATAATGCCGCATTTACCGATGAAGCTGTGAGTAAAGAGGAAAAACAAGATTTACTGGATACAGCGAAATCAGGAATAGAATTTGTTTGGTTGGCACTTTATTCTGCAGATGGTTCTTTGTATACAGGAAGTGTAAGCAGTCCTAGTAGCATCTCTCAGGGAGAGTTTTTCACTATGCTAAAGGACACTCGAAATCTTGTAATAGATGATACCCGAGTAACGGAAAATGGCTTGGAAATTGTAATTGGAGTTCCTTTGTTTGACAAAAATAAAGAAATAATCTATTACTTAATTGGAAGCTATAAATATGATGTATTAAATGATGTGCTAAGCAATATCAATATCGGAAAAAATGGAACAGCCTTTATTATTAACAAAGATGGAAAGTATATGGCTCATCATGATTCTCAACTGGTTTTTGATGAGAAAACATTGTTTGACAGCTTTGGAGATAAAGAAGAAATACATAAGCTATCGGAACAAATGCTGGTAGGTCAAACTGGTGTAGCAGAGATTGGAAGTTGGAATCAAAAACGTATTTTTAGCTATTCTCCCATACGGGGTACCAGATGGTCTTTGGCAGTTACTGCACCTCAAAGTGATTTTATGGCTGCAGCCAATAAGGCAGTTTTAGTTGGATTTATCATTACCTGTGTATTATTGTTGCTTGCCGCTGCTATGATGCATCGCCTTTCCAGCCGCATTCAAGGGCCTCTGGGGCGGGTTACAAGCCGTATTGCCACATTGGCAGAGGGGGATTTACATACAAAAGTTGAGGTAGAAAATACCAATGATGAAACGGAAATTCTCTCCAGAGCCTTGGCAAATACTGTGGAAAGCATGAATCTTTACACCACAGAATTAACTAGGGTGTTGACTGAATTATCTCAAAGCAATTTAGATATCTCAGTAGATGGAACGTTCCAAGGTGACTTTGTGGTAATGAAAGATTCTTTGGACCAGATTATTGAATATTTGAATGAGATTATGTATGAAATTCAGCAGGCGGCTATTGAAGTATCTCAAACTTCTTATCAAGTACAGGAAAATGCTTTCCAAGTTGAAACAAGTTCTGGCGGTCAGGCGGAAGCTGTTACCAGATTATATGATGAAACTATAATTATACAAGAAAATGTGGAAGAAGTGAATAAACATACAGACACCATGCGTCAATTTATGGAAAGTGCTAACTCCAGCATCGGAGCAGGAAGTGTGCATATGAAAGAAATGATAAACGCCATGAATAAAATTAGCTCTAACTCTACGGAAATCAAAAAAATCAATGCTTTTATGGAAGATATTGCACTGCAAACCCATATTTTAGCCTTGAATGCATCCATTGAGGCTGCGCATGCAGGTGTATTTGGAAAGGGCTTTGCGGTGGTTGCCAGTGAAATTGGAAATTTGGCTGCCAAAAGCGGACATTCTTCACGGCAAACTGCTGAAATTATTGAAAATTCTATGCAGGCTATTACAGATGGTGTTAACTGTGCAAAACAAACTGCTGTCTCTATTCAGGAAATGGCGGAAATTTCAGCTAAGATTTTTGATATCGCTCACAAGTTATCAAGTGCGGTTATGAAAGAAAAGAGAGCTTTAGAAACTATTTCACAACAAATCAGCGAGATTAATGCTTTGGCACAAAATAATTTAGACTCTAGCCGTCAAAGTGCTGCTGCAAGCCAAACACTGACAGAACAATCGGATAATCTGAAAAAGAGAATTCAACGTTTCAGATTAAAGCGATAGGAGGTATCAATCATGAATATAAAAAGATGTATGTTGATAGGTGTTATTTTGGTATTCTGTTTTGCCTTATCTGGATGCAGCAACAAAAAAAGCAGTATGAGGGATGGATATTTTTCGGCAGAAATGGCTGATTATTACAATGGTTGGAAGGAATTTGTTACTATTTGTGTGAAAGATGATACTATTATTTCAGTAGAGTATAATGCAAAAAATGCAAGTGGATTTATCAAATCCTGGGATATGGCATATATGCGTAATATGAATGGTGTAAAAGGAACTTACCCCAATCGTTATACAAGAGAGTATGGAAAACAGGTGTTGGAAAAACAATCCTCAGAGCAGATTGATGTAGTAGCTGGGGCAACGTCTTCCTATGATAGTTTTCAAAAGCTAATTGCGGCGGCAATAGAGATGTCTCAATTAGGTAAAAACGAAATGGCAATAGTTTCAAACAACTAAGAATAACTATTTGTTTTAAGAAAAGAAAACAGCCCAATAGGATGGGCTGTTTTTTTGTATATATGTTTATTTTTGTTCTTCCAATATAGAAGTGCAGTGAGGACAGCGGGTAGCCTCAAGTGCAATTTCAGACTTGCAAAAAGGACACTCTTTTGTTGTAACAGGGGCATCAGTTTGGACAGGTGCCTTTTTTAAGCGAGTCAGTTGTTTTAGGAGAATAAATATTGTAAATGAGATAATGATAAAATCAAGTGTTGAAGATAAAAACAAACCATAATTGATGATAGGAGCATTGACAGCTTGGGCTTCAGCAAGGGATGGATAAGAAACACCATCCAAGGAGATAAATAACTCAGTAAAGTTAAATCCTGTTGTTATAGCACCCAGAAGGGGCATCATAATATCGTTTACTAAGGAGGAAACTATTTTACCGAAAGCACCGCCGATGATTACACCGACTGCCATATCTACAACATTGCCTTTTACTGCAAATTCTTTAAATTCTTCTAAAGTATTTTTAAGAGACATAAGCTACATTCCTTTCTTTTTATCCTTATATTATAGCAATACCAGATAGAAATCAATATAAAAGGGGAAAGAGGAGGATATTTTGGTGAAAGGTGTTGACGATTTTTTAATGGGAGAATATACTATACAGAGTGAAATGTTTTTTATGCATATTCTTATGAAAATCTTTGGAGGTGAACCTATATGGACGGCAGTGGAAGTAGTTGCAGCGATGGTATCCCGTTGCGGCCTCAGGGCTTACAGCATAATAAAAAATACAATGCCGAACATTTGGGGTTTATCTCGTTACTTGTCTCTTCTTTTTAAATCCCTTTCTTTCTGTCTATCTTTTGGCATAAAGGTTCTGCAAGGTCTTTTTATCCCTTTTTGTATTTTTTATAACTATGCTGCGGAGAAATAATCGCTGCTTCTTTTGGTGAAGGAAAACAATAGATTTATAGAAATCCCCATTAGTACAATTCATAATGGGCTATTTTTTGATTCAAAAAAAGAAGTTGAGGTGAGCATAATGGAAGAAATGGAAGAATTATTTGCAGAGCTTGCAAAAATGATTGATTCGGGCGAGTACATTCAGTTAAAAAAAGAATTAAATGATATGAATCCTGCCAATATAGCAGAGTTTTTTGAACAGCTTTCAGCGGAAAAACAATTATTTGCCTTTCGTTTGCTAACGAAGGATATGGCGGCAGAGGCATTTTCTTATATGGATTCCGATACACAGGAGCATATTGTAAAATCTATTACGGATAATGAAGTTCGTAACATTGTAGACGAAATGTTTTTGGATGATACGGTGGACTTTTTGGGAGAGGCTCCTGCCAATTTGGTAAATAAGGTTCTGCGTAATATGGATGCAGACAAGCGTAATTTAGTGAATCAGTTTTTGAATTATCCAGATAACTCCGCAGGAAGTATCATGACCATTGAGTTTGTGCAATTCAGAGCGGATATGACTGTGGCAAAAGCCATGGAAGAATTGAGAAAAACGGGGCTGGATAAAGAAACGGTTTATACCTGCTATGTATTGGATGCATCCAGAATATTGATTGGTGTATTGCCTTTGCGAACATTGATATTTGCAGAGGATGATATGGTTATCTCCCAACTTATGGAAGAAGATGTGATATCTGTGCAGACATTGGATGACCAAGAGGATATCGCATATATTTTTAAAAAATATAATTTGATTTCTGTGCCTGTGGTGGATAAAGAAGGGCGCATGGTGGGTATCATCACCGTAGACGACATCGTGGATGTTATTGAGCAAGAAACCACAGAAGATATGGAAAAAATGTCTGCATTGTTGCCATCGGATGAAGCGTATTTGAAAACAAGTGTCGTAGCTTTATCCAAAAATAGAATTGTGTGGCTTTGTGTATTGATGATATCGGGTACATTATCAGGCTTAGTAATTGGCCAGTATGAGAATTTATTAGAAGCGGCAGTGGTATTATCCAGCTTTATACCTATATTGACAGGTACAGGCGGTAATGCAGGTTCTCAGGCCTCTACTACCATTATTCGTGGTATGGCATTGGGAGAAATAGAAATTTCGGATATTGCCAAGGTTTTATGGAAGGAAATAAGGGTTGGATTATTGTGCGGTTCCATATTAGGCTTTGTAAACCTAATTCGCCTAACCCTTTTTAGTAGTAAAACAAATTTTCAAGTGGATTTTACAATTTCGCTTAGTATGTGCTTTGTAGTAGTGGTGGCAAAAGGCGTTGGATGTATGCTCCCTATTATGGCAAAAGCACTGAAGTTTGACCCTGCGATTATGGCTGGTCCTCTTATTTCTACTGTGGTGGACGTAATAGCGCTGTTGATTTTTTTCAACATTGCGAAAGTGCTGATATTATAACAAAAAAAAGAGTGTGGTAAAACTTACATATGAAACGAAATAATTTCATATATGAGTTTTTCACACTCTTTTTTTATTCTTTATTCTTCGTTAGGAGAATATATTATTTTTTAATGCAGGATGCATATTTTTTGCTTGCTTCATCCCAATTAATTACTTTGAACCAATTATCATAGTAATCAGGACGACGGTTCTGGTAATCGAGGTAGTAAGCATGCTCCCAAACGTCTACCAGCATGACAGGACACAGGTTCATAGTTAAAGGTGTGTCTTGGTTTGGAGTAGTAACGATGCTTAAGTTGCCATATTCATCAGATACTAACCAAGCCCAGCCTGAGCCGAATTGTCCTAAAGCAGCTTGTTTTAACTTTGCTTGGAAATCATCCATGGAGCCAAAGGTTTCAACAATTTTATTTTCAAGCTCTGAAGAAGGTTTTGTGGAAGAAGCAGGAGCCATTCCGTCAAAATAAAGGAAGTGATTGTAAACACCGCCTGCATTATTACGTACGCCTGTACGAATGCTTTCAGGAAGTTCATTTTGGCGATAAATGAGTTCATCTAATGTCCAGCCTTGATAGTCAGGTGCGCCTTCTAAAATTTTATTCAAATTATCTACATAGGTTTGCAAATGCTTATCATGATGGAAAGTAAGGGTATCCTTTCCGATGTGGGGCTCCAATGCATCATATGCATAAGGAAGTGGTTTGATTTCAAATTTGTAATGCTGATTCATGATAATCTCTCCTTTCGATACTTGTATTGCATAATCATATTGGGTTTGAGCAATAAAAATTATAAAAGATAACTTAATAAAGTATATCTATTTAACATAGCCCAAAATAAAAAATTTATTTTCTTATTTCACAAATAAATATGATTTATTTAAAATAGTATAGCAAATATTGACAAAAATGTCAAGAATAAAAATTAAATGACTATTATTAGTTGATGATTATTATTATTATTTAAATAAAACAGACGCCACACACCTTTTTTAAGATATCAAAGGTATTATGCCGTCTGTTTTTTATATTTTTTAATAAAGGATGGGCGAATTAATAGGTAAATACAGCATCAAGATTTGCTGTTACTTTTATTTTATCGTAGCGAATATCTGCACCGCCTGCTATATCGGCAGAAACGCTTTGTTTAGTCATAGCATTTGTATTTAAATAATTGGCTTCCTCAGTATAGGAAAAATAAGAGGATTGCTCTGTAATTTGCACAGGAGCACCAACAGTTGTTCCCAAGGCGGAAGCAATAGCGGAAGCATTGGAAGAAGCGTTTTCTAATGCAAGTTTTAATGCTTGTGTGTAATATTTATTGGGGTTTGATAAAGAAAATGAAACCCCATCATTGTTATTTGCGCCTGCTTTTATAGCGATATCAATATATTTTCCTGTATTATTCACGTCGGAAGTAATTGCCGAAAAACTATTATATGCTTGATATCCTGTTAAAACTCGCTCGCCTGTTTCATCATTATAACGGTATTGTGGGTTAACGGAATAATAATTGGTGGTGATTTTATCTTTGGCGATACCTGCCTGTATAAGTTGAGAAATTACTTTATCCGTAACGGCTGCATTTTTATCTTGCGCTGCCTTTGCTGTTTTTTCCAATGTTTCTACACCAAAGCGAAGGGTAGCCATATCTGGGGTTACATTTACAATGCCGGTTCCGTGCACAATAATTTGTTTTTGTGGCTGTGCTACTGGTGCTTCTGCGGCAAAAGCAGGAACCTGTGTGAAGGTTAACATGGCTGCGGTTAATGCCACCATAGCGCTAAGTTTTTTGAATTTTTTCATAATGATTCATCCTTTCTGTTATGGTTTTAAAGTAATATGTTATGGTTTTGAAGAAGAAAAATGAATACGAATGGTAGTTGTTGATGCAGGTAAAGCAGATGCTTCATTTGTATTATTCTCTACGCCCATGGAAGATTCCTGCTGCTCTGTGATGGTGCCGATGGTGCTTAGAGACTGCAGAAAAGCAGAAACATTCTCCGAAGGCAGTTCAACCGTAATCATTCCCTCGGCAGAGTCTATATTGGAATCTAGTAAGATTCCTTGGTGCTTAGCACAAAAATCATTCACAGAGGACTGTAAGTTATCCTCAGCCGAAACCAATAGACTTAAATCAATATAATGATCGGCTGTTGTTTTTTCCTGCGCCTCCATAATGGTTGCTGTACGGGCAAGGCTTAGAGGAGAATGCTCTGAGGTGTCCGCAGTGTCGGCACTGCTATCTTTTGTACTGGGGATTTCCTCCTCCTTTTCTTTGGGTGTATCCTCAGTGGGAGGGCTCTCCTTGTCTTGCGTAGCAGGTGGAGGGGCTGATTCTACAGAAGGCACTGCTTTTGCCAAGGAGTCAGTGGGAACATTGGCTGCGGCTTGGTACTCCTCTTTAGCTGTGCTCCTTTCAGAATTAGATTCTTGTGTTAAACCTTCCAAAGTATCTCCTTCTGCTAATGTTGCTGTGGGGGGTAGCTGGCTTTGTGCTGAAAAAGAATCTGCTTCCGAAGGTTCTGCAATTTTTTCCATAGCAGAGGAAGGGAGGAGTTCTTTTTTTTCATCGTGGAGATGCAACAGTCTATCAAAACCATAATTTGATGTGACAGCAAGCAATACCACTGCAGCAGCAACGATAGCACCTAGGTGCTTCTGGGACATTTTTTTGTGCTGTTTTTCCACCGAAAAAGGAATTACTTTTTCTTTTGCTTGTTCCTCATGAAGTTTTTTCATTAATTCCTCATGATAGTTTTCAGGAAGCACCACAGGCGGTACTTGAGACAGCATCTGCATTACATCCTCTAGGTGAAGCCATTCTTCTCTGCAATCTTTACAATGTTCCAAGTGTTCTGTAAGTTGTATTTGCTCCGTATCACTTAGTGCATTGTCGAAGCGGAGGGACATTAATATACGTGCATCTTCACATTTCATAGGTACTCCCTCCTTTCTGATTAGTAAGACGTGAGATGTTATGTGTTTGTTCCCTGTTTTTTAAAATTTCATTTTTTAATTGTGTTCTGGCACGTGCTAGCCTTGATTTTACGGTACCTAGAGACAAATTTGTGATTTCAGAAATTTCCGTGTAAGATAATCCATTGAGATCTCTTAGGGTGATAATGGTTTTATGTTCCTCTGATAAGGCATGGATAGCACGCATGACTTCGCGATTTCTTTCTAATATGAGATAAGCATCCTCAGGTGAGAGCTCTTGAGAAACAAATTGTTTTGGGACAAAGCCGTCCTGTGTTTGCTGTTCTTCTTCGATAGAAACGGTTTGTTTTTGTTTTCTTTTTCTTAATTCATCAATGCAGGTATTGACTGCAATACGATAAATCCAAGTAGAAAATGTAGATTTTTCATCAAATTTATGTATGTTTTTATATGCTTTTATGAATACCTCCTGAGAAATATCTTTGGCATCCTCAGGATTGGCAAGCATTCGGTATGCAATAGCATAAACAAGAGATTCACTTTCCTTGATGAGTGCTTCAAATGCGTATAAATCGCCATTTTTTGCACGCTGTATTTGGGCTTGTTGATTGTTAGCTTGCAATATGTCATCCTCCTTTGCAAATTTGTGAGGGGTTGTGTTGCTATTGTTTATTTTTTATAGTATCATAATAATATAATACAAATTCACGATAGAAGCAATCTATTGAAGTCACCTAGGTAAAGTCACCTAGAGCTAGATACATAAAAATAAGCTGATATAAAAAAATGATTGACAGAAGTGCCATAGAATGATATAATTGCCAAGAACAAAGTAGAAGTATCCGCTTCTCACCTTAGTACCAAGGTAGCTAGGGTTAATACCGTATAAAAAGCATAGGAATGAGTTCCTTTGTTTTTTGTGTATGTTTGGCGGGTAGATACCCGTTTTTTTTATTTGTTGTAACATGAGAGATTTTAGGAGGTGCTCGGCTATTACTGAATTAATGATCAATGAGCAGATTAGGGACAAAGAAGTAAGACTTATCGATGAAAACGGTGAGCAATTGGGGATTGTATCTTCAAGAGATGCACAAAAGCTGGCAGATGAAAGAAAATTGGATTTGGTGAAGATTGCACCTACGGCAAAGCCTCCGGTGTGCCGTATTATGGATTACGGTAAGTATAAATTTGACCAGGCCAAAAAAGAAAAAGAAGCCAGAAAGAAACAAAAAACCGTTGATGTCAAGGAGTTACGCTTATCTCCTAGTATAGATACCCATGATGTTCAGGTTAAAGTAAAAAAAGCAATCGAGTTTTTAAAGGATGGGGACAAAGTCAAAGTCAGCATTCGTTTCCGTGGCCGTGAGATTGGCCATTCCAAGACTGCAATGGTAATATTGGAAAATTTCGCTAATGATGTAGCAGAATACGGAATAGTTGAAAAACCGCCTAAAATGGAAGCAAAGAGCCTTATTATGTTCCTTGCTCCAAAAAATTAATTCATTATGTTCAGGGAGGATATTTATTATGCCTAAATTAAAGACAAAAAAAGCAGCAGCAAAACGTTTCAGAATAACTGGTACAGGACAACTGAAAAGAAACAAATCTAATACACAGCATATTCTTGGTAAAAAGTCCAGAAAGAGAAAAAGAAACTTAAGACATGCAACTTTGGTTGACAAGTCTGTTCTTAACAGCATCAAGAAGAGATTATTACCATACGCATAATTTAGTGAATTTGATAGGAGGACTTTTAAAATGGCAAGAGTAAAAGGCGCTTTAAATGCGAGAAAAAGACATAAAAAGGTATTAAAGCTGGCAAGAGGTTACCGTGGTGCAAGAAGCAAACAATACAGAATTGCAAAACAATCTGTAATGAAAGCAATGGCATACGCTTTTGCAGGCAGAAAACAAACAAAGAGAGAATACAGAAGTCTCTGGATTACAAGAATCAATGCAGCTGCAAGATTAAACGATATTTCTTACAGCAAATTAATGCACGGATTAAAATTAGCTGGAGTAACAATCAACAGAAAAATGCTTGCAGAATTGGCTGTAAATGACAGTGCTGCATTTGCAAAATTAGTAGGTGCTGCAAAAGCACAATTAAACTAATTCAAATAAGAATATAAAAGGCTGAATATTTCCTTTGGGGTGATATTCAGCTTTTTTGATTAAAAAAGAAAAGCCAGTAGCCAAAAGATTTTTCGGATACTGACTTTTTATTTATGGTTGGAGTTTAATCCAGTCTTTTTGCATCGCTCCAAACGTGGTCCAAACTATAGAAGCCACGTTCTTCTTTATTAAATAAATGAACTAAAATGTTGCCAAAATCCAATAATATCCATGTGGCAGAGTTATATCCCTCTGAATGATGGAGCTTTATCCCTGCTTTAAATAATTTCTGCTCGGTTTCATCCGCCATGGCGCGCAAGTGGTTTACATTATTTCCACTGGCAATCACAAAAAAGTCTGTAATGTTGGAAATACCTCTTAAGTCCAAAACTTTGATATCTTCACCCATTTTATCATCTAAAACCTGGCGAACTAATTCCACTGCTTCTAAAATTTCCATTTGCATCCTCCTCTATGTTCCAAAAACTTTATTTGCTCTTATAGTAATCCAATGCTTCCACGGAAAGAGAATGCAGTTGCAAGTCTCTTTTTTTCACAAATGCAATGGTTTGCTCTAAAATATATCGCATCGCCATATCCAAATCCAAGTAGGCAAGGCGACGAGCTTCATCCAGTCCTTCAAAGCTATCCCGACTAGGTTCGATAAAGTCTGCAATAAATATAATTTTTTCCAATAAGGTCATATTTGCTTTACCAGTCGTATGGTAGCGAATAGCACCTAAAATTTCCTCATCGTCTACCAAATATTCTCTCTTTGCAATTTCTGCCCCTAAAAATGGATGAATTAAATCTGTTTGAGCCTTCATAATATCATCCAAGTCGATATGGTATTCTTTGCAAAGGCGTAATTTAAGGTCTTCGGGATAATTTTTTGCACAATCATGGAGTAATGCGGCTACCTCAGCTTTCTGCCTATCCTGCTGTGAACCATAAATTTCTGCAAGTTTTATTGCTTCATCAATTACTGCCATAGTGTGGATATAACGCTTGATGGATAGAGCTGATTGCAGCTTTTCTTTCATAGTATCTATGCTTAACACAAATTTCACCTCTTTTTCCATCTCATCTACATATAGCTCAAATTTTTGTATATAATCTTCAACAGCTTGCGGCACCAAATATTTGATAGGAGCATTGTTTTGTATGCGTTTACGGATGTCAGAAGAAGAAATAGCCAATGCAGGAACTTCCATGTAATGGATTCTGCTAGCGAACTTCTCCTGTATTTCACCGATTTCTTCAAAAAGTGTATTTTTTTTATATCCTGGACGTGTTACTGCTACAAAGTCGCATAAGGTAAGTAGCTTTTCTGGGTCTTTCCAAGTAAATATTTGATGAATTGCATCAGCTCCTGTAATGAAATATAGCCGCACATCGGGTCTGCATTGTCTTTTCAATTCCTCGATGGTGTCTATAGTATAAGTTATTCCAGGGCGGTCAATTTCAATACGGGATACATCAAAATCTTCATTACGCATGGTGGCCAAAACAGTCATCAAATAGCGGTGCTCATGGTGGGTAACTTTTTTATTTGTTTTGTGTGCGGGATTTCCCGTAGGCATAAAAATTACCTTGTCCACTTTAAAACGATGACGCACTGCTTCTGCTGTTACCAAATGCCCATTATGAATAGGGTCAAAGGTACCACCCATAATAGCGATACTATGACAATTTTGAAGATTTATAATTCCGCTTCTCATATATGCATCAGCCTTTTTTCTATAGTTTGTACCTAAGTGAAAATACTTGGGTATATGCAATTTTTTCCATTATACAACAAAAATATGGATAAAGAAAGATTTTATCCATGTTAGGGTTAGGATTTTTTTGCCTTTGGCAGTTCAATTACAGGTTTTGTTTTGGATGGGCGATATAAAATAAATTTATTGCCGATTACTTGCACAACTTCTGCACCAGTACGGCTTGCAAGCATTTCTGCAGCCTCATGGGCGCTGATTAGGTTATTATCCAAAACGTTGATTTTAACCAACTCTCTGGCTTCTAATGCGGCATGAACCGTATCCCGAAGCTCTGGTGTAACACTATTTTTTCCAACTTGAAAAATAGCATTTATTCCGTTTGCAAGGCTTTTTAAATAAGCTCTTTGTTTGCTTGTTAACATGAATTTTCCTCCGAATTTACACTCATTTTCTGGTTTACATTTTATCATAGCATTTTCTTGCATTTTTTTCAATTCTATCTTAAAGAAATCCAATCTTTTTCATTAGTATTGACCATAAAAAGAGGATAAATTATAATTGTTATAAAAAAATGAAATTTGCACACTATAAATAAGAGCCCACAGCTTATTATTCGGTATGGAGGAGCGAACAGCACATGAGAGATTCCTTACAGAATAGCACAGAGCAGAAAAAAATAAAGAAGCTGGAATATCAATTTGAGGATAAAGAAAAGGGTACGACTATTTTTTTGGGTGCTTTTGATTTACAAAAGTGGGAAGAAGCTGCTCAAGTTCATGGTATTATGCCTATTTTATTTGAGGAAGCACTTAATTCCAAGTCTGCAAGGTATGAAAGTTTGGATGGATATGATACCATTCATGTTAATTTGATTGATTATCATAATTTAAAAGCAGGCCAAAGAAAGGTATTTATTTATCTCAATCGAGAAAAAATATTGTTTTTTTGCGATGAACCCGAGCGAATATTTAAAATATTAGAGGGGTGCATTGCATCCGTAGGAGATAAAATATCTTTAGAACGCATCATCAGCGACTTTTTTAATCACATCACAAAGGGTGCTACTCCCATGTTTGATAAAATTGAAAAAGAAATATTGGATTTAGAACAAGAATTGATTACTTCTCAAAAAAAAGATTGTGTTTATGAAATTGTTTCCCTAAGAAAGCGATTGATGATTTTAAAAAGATATTTTGAACAGTTTTTAAATGTGTTAGAAGGAGTAGGGCAGAATGAAAATGAACTGTATGACCCCAAAATGCTACGGTATTTCAGAACATTGGAAAAGCGTATCGACCGGTTTTATCAAAATGTGCTGAACTTGCGAGATTATGTAACACAAGTAAGAGAATCTTATCAAGCGGAAGTGGATATCAGCCTAAATGTTACCATGAAGATTTTTACAGTGATAACCACCATATTTTTACCTTTGACGCTAATTGTAGGTTGGTATGGCATGAATTTGCCCATGCCTGAATATGAATGGAAACACAGTTATGCTATGGTAATTGTCCTTTCTTTGCTGGTTGTTTTGGCAGGAATTGTTTTTTTTAAAAAGAAAAAATGGTTTTAAGGAAAAAAAGTGGTTGACAGCAAGTAAGGATGTGTTATAATCGGATATGTAAAAGCGTTGATGAGGACAGTAGTTCATCCTACAGGTACAGAGAGAAATGCCTTGGCTATGTTGCCTTGGGTGTAAGCATTTTCGAAGAAGGGTGATAACGAAGACCACCTCGGAGCGGCTCTAATACAGCCCGTTGACTACGTTACAGTCAAATAATGAGTGGTTTTAATACAACTAGGGTGGAACCGCGGGTTTGATACATCTCGTCCCTTTTTCTTTTAGGAAAAAGTGGCGGGATTTTTTTTATTACTTTTTATAATATAACAGTATGAAAGGAAGAATGTTTATGATAAAGATTACTTTGAAAGATGGCGTTGTAAAAGAATTTGAAAAAGCAGTATCTGTATTAGAAATTGCACAAAGTATCAGCGAAGGCTTAGCAAGAAATGCTTGTGCTGGCATTGTTGATGGAGAGGAAAAAGATTTACGCTTTGTTGTGGAAAAAGATGCAGAGGTAAGCATTTGCACTTTTGAGGATGAGGTGGGCAAAAAAGCATTCCGCCATACAGCATCTCATATTATGGCGCAAGCTGTAAAAAGATTATATCCTGAAACAAAGCTTGCCATTGGTCCATCTATTTCTGAAGGATTTTACTATGATTTTGATAGAGAGAAACCATTTTCTCCAGAGGAATTAGAAGAAATCACAAAAGAAATGAAGAAAATTGTGAAAGAAAATCTTCCTATTGAAAAGTTCGAGCTACCAAGAGCAGAGGCAATCCGCTTTATGGAGGAGAAGGGAGAGCCTTATAAAGTTGAACTGATTCAAGATTTGCCAGAGGATGCAGTTATTTCTTTTTATCGTCAAGGTGAATTTACAGACCTCTGTGCAGGCCCTCATTTAATGAGTACAAAATATGTGAAAGCAATAAAGCTGACTTCTGTTGCAGGTGCTTATTGGAGAGGCAGTGAGAAAAATAAAATGCTCTCCAGAATTTATGGTACAGCATTTACAAAGGCAGCAGATTTGGACGCATATTTAGCAATGATTGAAGAAGTGAAAAAACGTGACCACAGAAAATTGGGAAAAGAATTAAAACTTTTTGCTCTTTTGGATGAAGGCCCTGGCTTCCCATTCTTTTTGCCAAATGGTATGATTATTAAGAATGAGCTTTTAAATTATTGGAGAGAGATTCATAAAAAGGCAGGCTATGTAGAAATTACTACTCCTATTATTTTAAATAGAGAACTGTGGGAAAGAAGCGGCCATTGGGATCACTACAAAGATAATATGTATACTACACAAATTGATGAGGCGGATTATTCCATTAAGCCTATGAACTGTCCGGGAGGAATGCTTGTATACAAGCAGGAAATGCATTCTTACCGTGACCTTCCTCTTAGAGTGGGAGAAATCGGTTTGGTACACCGTCATGAAAAATCCGGTGCCCTTCACGGTTTAATGCGTGTTCGTTGCTTTAATCAAGACGATGCCCACATCTTTATGACAGAAGAACAGATTAAGGATGAAATTAAAGGTGTTATTGACTTGATTGACAGTGTGTATAAATTATTTGGCTTCAAATATCACGTTGAGCTTTCCACTCGTCCTGAAGACAGCATGGGTTCTGATGAGGCTTGGGAAACTGCAACAAATGGCTTAAGAAATGCTTTAGATGAAAACCATATTGACTATATCGTTAATGAGGGTGACGGTGCATTCTATGGCCCTAAAATTGACTTCCATTTGGAAGATTGCTTGGGAAGAACTTGGCAGTGCGGTACTATTCAGCTGGATATGCAAATGCCTGAGCGTTTTGATTTAGAGTATATTGACAGAGATGGCACTAAAAAAAGACCAATTATGATTCACCGTGTGGCATTTGGTAGTATTGAACGTTTTATTGGTATTTTGATTGAGCATTTTGCAGGCCAGTTCCCTACATGGTTGGCACCTGTACAGGTAAAGGTACTGCCTATTTCTGAAAAATACGAAGAATATGCTAAGAGTGTGGCAGAGCAAATTGATGCTGCAGGCATCCGTGTAAAAGTAGATTACCGTGCAGAAAAAATCGGTTACAAAATACGTGAAGCAAGAAATGAAAGAGTGCCTTATATCGTTGTAGTGGGAGAAAAAGATGAGCAAGCAAAGAAGATTTCCTTACGTAGCAGAGCAAAAGGCGATGAAGGTCAGGTAGAACTGGCAGATACTATTGCAAGAATTCAAGAAGAAATTCGTACAAGAGCCAAAGGCGAAATGGAAGCTCCTAGTGCAGAATAAATATAAGAAATAAAAAATAGCCTTCAAATTTATTTTTTGAAGGCTATTTTTGCTATATACTATTAAGAAGTTGCTTTAATCATATTATCCAATTCTTTAGCAAGGTGAACAATCTGCTGAACAGAAGCAGAAACAGATGCAATTTCTTTTGTCTGATCCTCTGTTGTATGTAATGTAGCTTTGGAATGATCTATGGTAGAGTCTATAGTTGTTTTAATCTGGCCTGTAAATTTCATAATTTCATTGGCAATATCTTTTGAATTTTCGGCAAGCGCCTGAATTTCACGTGCTACGATGGCAAATCCCTTTCCAGCTTGTCCTGCGTGGGCGGCCTCAATGGAGGAGTTTACTCCGAGGATTCTGGTATTGGTAGCCATTTTTGTAATAGAAACCAAGATATGATTGATTTCCTCGTTAAATTTACTTACTTGTTCAATTTCATAGTTTAAGTCATGCTGTTGTTTTGCCACGCTTTGGGAAGAGTTCGCTAATTCCTCTAATATGGAGGATATCTCAACGAACTTATTTGCTAATTGCTTTGCAATGCTTTCTAATTTAATTTTTGTATATCCGTTTTTTGCCAAAGAGTTTACTACAATAAATAATATTTCTGCTGCTGCACGAATATTTTGCATATTTGTAATAGTAACATGGTTTGCGGCATCCATAAGCTCATTTTCATTGATTGCGATTTCGTTGGCTACTTTGCGGTATATCTCTTGCTTTGGGGCTTGTGTAAGAATCTGACCACCCAATACAGTGCCGATAAGCTCGTTATTAATAATAATGGGAGCGGCGAAGTCTATTAAGCCTGCATGGCATTGCCCAATATAGGGTCTTCCAGTGCGGGCAGCTTCTAATCCCATTCTATGATGTGATTCGGCACACCGCTGGCTACCTATGCTTGAATTATTGATATAGTCGTTACAAAATCTTGTGTAAGAACTTGGCTTTGTAATAGGATTCCCCTTCCTATCAACAGTTACGCTTGCACAGTTTAACCCAAGAGCAAAGTTATCTTGAAAATTTTGTAATAAAGAAATATCTACAATATCACTTATTTCCAGCACATTCATATCGATATTACCATCTTCTAACAATCTTATCATATCTTATCCCCCTAAAAATATATTTAATTTATTATATCATTTAGGGAGATGAAAATACACTATATTTTTCAAGAAATGAGAGAAAAAACTCGATAAATGTCAAATAATAAGGT
>JAAYQI010000128.1 GCA_012519385.1 Candidatus Epulonipiscium sp. | reverse complement strand
TAGGGCAAAATCATGAAGCAAGATAATGGAAACCAACACATTGATTAAGTAATTCGTCGATATTTTGCGCAAAATTTGGAGTATGGAAATGAGTAAATCATGCTTTAGCAAAAGGTAAAAAGATTGTGCGGCAATCTTTTTTTAGTTAATGTCACGGGTGTGCATGGCTGCAAATCTCTGCGTCAGGTTACGTCACGGGCAGGCTGTAATATCCTGTCTCACTCCAATTCGGGCGCAGGACAACCGCCATCCATGGCTTAAGTCCAGCGCCTGCGGCATCGTGCCGCAGGTTTTGGATCCTGATGCCGCATTCGAGTTTCAACAGTACAAACAGCCTGCAGCCATTTCTACACATGACGCTGTTCATTTGCAGCCATGCACACCCATTTACCTCCGAAGAAGTATTATTGCAATACGAATAAAATCGCAACAAGAAAAACAGCTGAGATAGCCTAATATCAAGGGGTTATTCCAGTTTTTGTTTTGCATTAGGATGTTAAATAATATATAATAAGTTAATAAATATTATTTATAGGAGAATATACAAATGACAAGTTTTCATAGCTACTTTTCTGTAATTCATGACTTGAGGCAGCAAGGAAAGGTGTTGCACAAGCTAATTGATGTTCTTTTTATTGCAGTAGCTGCATTCATTGCAGGGGCTGATGATTGGGAAATTGTTATACTGTTTGCAGAAGAAAGAAAGCAATGGCTCAAAAAGTATTTGGAATTGCCTAATGGTATTCCCTCCGTACATACTTTCCGAAGGGTGTTCAGGCTCATAGACCCCAAGCAGTTCGAGAAATGTTTTATTCTTTGGACGAAGGAGATAGCCAGACGGAGCAAGGGTGACATTATAGCCATAGACGGAAAAACTATCCGAGGAGCTAAGGACAACGGAAATGATACCTCCAAAATCCATATCGTAAGTGCTTGGAGTAGCCAAAATAATCTTTTCTTGGGACAGGTTAAGACCGATGAAAAGAGCAACGAAATAACAGCTATTCCCGAGCTTCTGGATCTTCTGTACATAAAAGGCAACATTATATCAGTTGACGCTATGGGAACCCAAAAGAAGATAGCTGAAAAGATATATAAAGAAAAAGAAGCTAATTATGTCTTGGCATTGAAGAAGAACCAAGAGACACTCTATGATGAGGTTGAAAGGTACTTCCAGTATGCTCTGGAGATACAGTTTAAAGACATGGAGTATCAATCCGTGAGGACTGTTGAGAAAGGTCATGGGAGGATGGAAGTGCGTGAATATTACCTCTCATCGGATATTTCATGGCTGGAATCAAGGAAAGATTGGCTGGGTCTTAAATCGATAGGGATGGTGATCAGCCACTGCACTAGGGGGGACGTGAAAACGACCGATACACGGTATTTTATAGCAAGCATAAACGGTATCACCGAGTTCTCTAACACAGTTAGACAACACTGGGGAATAGAATCCTGCCATTGGACCCTTGACGTGACATTTAAAGAGGATGCGAGCCGCATCCGTAAGGAGAATGAGCCCGAGAACGCCGCATTGTTGAGGAAGATGGCGTTGAACATCCTGAAAATAGATACACAGATGGACAAGGCAAAAGATATCCGGCCACATTCATATAATGCCAAGCGTTACAAAGCTGCCATCAATAACGATTTCCTCGAAAAGGTTATGATAGATAATATCCTGAGCAATAGTTAAAAGAGCATTTTAAAAACGAGCCATATCCTGAAAAGGACTAGCTGGTTTTGGCGTGTTCCAACATTTTAACAAAAACTCAGGAGAATCCCGGAAGCGTCATGTTACAGTTCTATTCAATGCCGGGATGCACTTCATTTTAATGAATCATATCAAATATTACACTGCAACGGTGTATTTTAAAAAATCGTATGATTTTTCTTAAATGGAGACTCTGTTCATGATTTTGCCGTGAAATAGTAGTCTTTATATCTTGACACTAATCAGCAATTAATATATTATCTCTGTGTATAATTATGGATGGGTTACCATATAGGCATGTAATTTATCTATAATACCAACTAAAAATAACATAATTCGC
>JAAYQI010000127.1 GCA_012519385.1 Candidatus Epulonipiscium sp. | reverse complement strand
CGGGCTTGGCTAGATAACCCTAGCAACACCAGAGATGCAAGCTGGCATTATGTGGTAGATGAAACCATGATTATACAGGGGATTCCAGAGAGAGAGGAAGCTTGGCATTCAGGAAAGCAGGAGGGAAACCGCTACAGCATTGGCATTGAAATTTGCGAAAGCCAAGACCGAAGAAAAACACTGGAGCGAGCGGCGGAGTTTGTGGCAGAAAAGTTAAGAGAATATGACTGGGGTATTGAGCGCATCAAAAAACATTATGACTGGACAGGGAAAAATTGCCCTAGAATTTTACTGGACTCGGCATATATACAAAGAGGCATGAATTGGGATTGGTTCTTGGACAAGGTTTCTTACTATTTAAAGGAGGGCGGAAATATGGCGAAGGAAAAAAGGTACAACACAATAGAGGAAATTCCTGATTGGGCAAAGGCTACGCTCCAAAAGTTAATGGATAAAGGAGTTTTTGCTGAGCCGAAAAAATTAGATTTATCGGAGGACATGGTGAGATTATTGGTGGTGAATGACAGAGCGGGAAGTTATCAATAAGCTTCTTATCAAGAAAACAGTTTATAGGAATGCAGAAACAGCAAGTTTCAGAGAAAAAATCAGCTTGCTATTTTTTGCCAAAGAAATATAAAAAAGCAGGGTGAGAAACCTCACCCTGCCAGAAATAACCCGAATGGATTATTGTAATAACTGAAGTACACCCTGTGGCTGTTGGTTTGCTTGAGCAAGCATAGCCTGAGAAGCCTGAACAAGAATGTTGTTCTTTGTGTAGCTCATCATTTCTTTTGCCATGTCAACGTCACGAATACGAGATTCAGCAGCTGTCATGTTTTCTTCAGCAACACCTAAGTTGTTGATGGTGTGCTCAAGTCTGTTCTGGATAGCACCCAAGTCACCACGTGTAGAGGATACGGAATTGATTGCTGCTTTGATTTTATCAATAGCAGCGGTAGCACCAGATTGTGTGCCGATGTTGATATCAGCAATACCTAAAGAGGAAGCGTGGGTAGAATCAATTTTTACAGAGATTCTGTTGAAGTTTTCAGCAGTATCACCGATTTGCAATGTAAGACCTACGCCTTCAGCAGTTGCGGTATTCAGATTAGAATCTGTAAGTGTTACGGAAGCACCATCTGCAGAAACACCTGTATTACCATCTGCAGTTAATTGATCCGCCAACAGCTGTGCCAAATCTTCACTGGTAGCATCTTTTGCATAAACAAGCTTTGTTGCACCTGCTTCAACTTCTTCTGCTGCATCATTTACAAAGGTATAGTTTTTACCGTTTACAGAAATACTTGTTTTGTTTTCCATTTTGGAAGCATCAAAGGTTGCCAATGTACCGCTTGCTGTAATATCCGTTGCAGATTTTAATGTAAGTTCTGTAGTTGAAGCAATATTTTTACCAAGACCTGCAGGGGTAATCGTAGGATCGTCTAATACTTTATCGCCTCTGTTTGTGGATTCACTAATTGTGAGAACACCAGTATCAGCGGAAGCAATATAACCACCGTTCTTTGCTTCATCGGCAGTGATAGTAGCAGCAAGTTTTTCAGCGATAGCATCTTTGTCATCAGTAGCACCTACTTTTACAATTTCATAATCGGTACCTTCTACTTTACCCTCTAAGCCTTTTAATGCTTCACTACCATTTTGGATAACATACAATTTATTGCCTACAGTGATAGCCTGATTATGGCTAGTTGCTCCAGTAGCAGCAGAATCGAGGGTAAGTTGTGTACT
>JAAYQI010000126.1 GCA_012519385.1 Candidatus Epulonipiscium sp. | reverse complement strand
TAAAATATCAAGAAGGTTCTGATACGGTTCAAAGGGAAATAGCGGAAAAAATTTCAAGGTTTTTAGAGAGTTTTTATGAATTTAGAGAGATAGCTACTAACTATTCTATTAGGGAATTGCTGTGGATTTTGTATCAGCAAACAGGTTATTTTGACTATGTTGGTATTACATCTGGTGGTATGGTTCGCCAAGGAAATTTACGCTTTTTGATAGAAAAAGCCGAACAGTATGAAAATACCAGCATGAAAGGTCTATTCCATTTTGTAAAATACATCGAAAATATCAAAAAGGCAGAAGAGGAAGAAGGTTCTGCCAAGCTATTAAGCGAAAGTGAAAATTTGGTAAGAATTATGACCATTCATAAAAGCAAAGGGTTAGAATTCCCTGTTGTTTTTGTGGCGGATTTAGGGAAAGAATTTAATATGACAGACAGCTATTCTCAAGTGATTCTGCATCAAAAGCAGGGAATAGGAATAAATTATGCGGATATTGAGGGAAGGGTACGATATCCATCCTTGGTAAAGGCAGCTATTGCGGAAACCATTCGTCTAGAAACCCTTTCAGAAGAACTTCGTGTGCTTTATGTTGCTCTTACAAGAGCAAAGGAAAAATTGATTCTTACAGGATGTGTGAATGATTTGGAGAAAAAGCTTTCCTCATGGACGGCTGCTGCAGAAACCCAATCCCCCCATATTCCTGCTTATTATAGAAAAAAGGCAAAAAGTTACTTAGATTGGATAATGCCTGCATTACTGCGACATCCACACATGAAGTACCTATGGGAAGACAGAACTCCAGTCATATTGGATGATAATTCCCAGTGGAAATTTACACTGTATCATAAAGAGGATATTTACCACGAGGTGTCACAGAAAGAAGAAAATATTCTTTTTGCCAAAGATATTTTTTCTAAATGGGATGCGGATAGGGACTATAGCGGAAAAAGAGAAGAAATCTTTTCTTATTTACAATGGGAATATCCTTACAAAAATGCAACTCTTTTACCAAGCAAGCTTTCTATATCAGAGATAAAACGAAGAAACATAGTAACACAAGAGGAGCAGAATTTTTATGAGGATACGAGAAAGCTAAAGTTTAAGGAATTTAATGATTTTTCAAAAAATAAGAACATCTCAGGTGCAATGTTTGGTACAGCCATGCATACGTTTATGGAATATGCGGATTTTAGCAAACAGTATCAGGAAGATACATTGGAACAACAAATACAAGACTTGCTCCATAGAAAAATTCTCTCTTTGGAAGAAGCCAATATGCTAAACAGAAGGGCTTTACTCCATTTTTTTGCTTCTCCTTTGGCACAGAGAATGAGAAGTGCAAAAATTATAGAAAAAGAACATCCTTTTTCTATATTGTTACAGCCAAAAGATATATTTTCACAAAAAGAGTATGAGGATTTGGAGGAAGATATATTAGTAAACGGAATTATCGACTGTTTTTTTTATGAGGATAATGATATAGTATTAGTGGATTACAAAAGTGATAAGGTTTCAGAAGAAATTTTGAAGGAAAAATATGAGTTACAGCTTTCTGTGTATCGACAGGCTCTGGAGCGTACAACAGGGCAAAAGGTGAAGGAATGCTGTATTTACTCTTTTTACTTAGGAAAAGAGGTTCCGTTGCCTGGGAGGAAGTTATGAAAAAGCTGTCTTATTTTTTGATTGTTCTATCAGCGGTTTGTTGGGGTACTATTGGCATTTTTACAAGAACAGTTACGGAAGCAGGCTTTTCTGCACTGGAGATGCTTTTTGTAAAAGTAGTAATGGGTGCGTGCTTCCTGAGTGCTTGGTTTATGATAAAGGATAAAAGTTTATTTAAGCTGAAAACACCAAAGGATATCCTGTATTTTATTGGCACAGGAATATGTAGTTTTGTTTTTTTTAGTTGGTGTTATATTCAGTCCATTAATTTAACAAGTATAGGCATAGCCGTTGTATTTTTATATACGGCGCCTGTATTTGTTATGATCATGTCGGTATTTTTGTTCCATGAAAAAATGACATTACGCAAAGTAGTTGTACTACTCTTAACCTTTAGCGGCTGCGTTTTGGTGACAGGTCTTTTAGAATCTGTGGGAGGAACCATCACACTATTGGGTGTTATGCTTGGGCTTGGTTCTGGTTTTGGTTATGCATTATACAGTATATTTGGCACTTTTGCTTTAAAAAGAGGATATCGTTCTCTGACAATAACTTACTATACGTTTTTGACCGCCGCAATTTTTATGCTATTTTTGCTGAACCCTATTGATATTGCTCAAAGGATTAGCGACACTCATTTGTGGTTATATATGGTGGTATTTACTGCTGTAACAACAGTAATTCCCTATGTAGCATATACCACAGGGCTTGCTTATATCGAAGCGGGAAAGGCATCTGTTATGGCGACCATTGAGCCAGTTGTTGCAGTGGGCATCGGAATCTTATTTTTTCAAGAGTCTGCTTCTATTATGAAGTTATTAGGAATTGTAATGGTGTTATCCTCGGTTTTTTTACTGAGGGACAAAAAGACAGAGGATTTGCCTAAGGATGATATGGACAATAGTGACAAAGTAGCTTCCACAGAATAAGTGGAAGTTTTTTTTGCAAATTTTCTTTGTGGATGGTACACTATTTTATATCCGTAAGATATTTGTAAGGGAAGGATTATGTCTTTTGTAAAGGAAGCCTGCTATGCTTATTTTTGAAATCCTATCTGAAATTCAAAAAAGCAGGAGGGCAAAGAAATTTTTTAATCAGGGGGATTATCATGGAAAAATTCAACATTTTAGTATGCGATGATGAAAAGTCTATTGTGGATGCCATTGAAATTTATTTGAAGCAAGAAAACTATAATATAATAAAAGCCTACAATGGACTTGAGGCTTTAAAAGCACTGGAAGAAAATGAAATACATCTAATTCTTTTGGACATTATGATGCCAAAACTGGACGGACTAAATGCTACCATTAAAATTCGGGAAACTCTCAATATTCCTATTATCATTTTGTCTGCAAAATCGGAAGATACAGATAAAATTTTGGGGTTAAATTTTGGTGCAGATGACTATATTACAAAGCCGTTTAATCCATTAGAGTTACTGGCTAGGGTAAAAAGCCAAATGAGGCGCTATACAACTCTTGGCAGTATTGCGGAAAAGGGAAATATCATTAAAATTGGCGGTTTGGAGTTGGATAAGGATGCAAAAGAAGTGCGTGTGGAGGGGGAACCTGTAAAGCTAACGGCGACGGAATATGGAATTTTACAGCTTTTGATGGAAAATGCTGGAAAGGTGTTTTCTATTGACCAAATCTATGAAAATGTGTGGAATGAGCTTTCTTTTGCACCAGAAAATACGGTTTCGGTTCATATTAGGCGTATTCGTGAGAAAATTGAAATTAATCCAAAAGAACCAAGATATTTAAAGGTGGTGTGGGGTATTGGATATAAAATTGAAAAACAGTAGATGGTATTCCGCTAAGATAAAAGGCGTTGTAGGCATTCTTTTTTTCTTTAGCCTGCTTACCATCTACTTGACGGGAGTTGTCTTTTTTCATATCAGCCGTCACTGGGATTTGGAAATTATAGATACTCCCACCTATTACGAAACGGAGCTGTTTAACCAACGGTTTTATAATCTTCTGGATAATGTGATAGAAGTAAATGTGCATTATAAAAGCGAAGAAAATGTAGCAAGAGGGGATTCTGTAACAAGAGAGAATCTTATCTCCAGCTTTAAAAACTACTATAGTATACGAGATGGAATTATAACGCAAAGTACGCAAATTAATGATACCTATGATGGGTTGATTATTTTAGGTGAAATTCCCCCAGAACTAAGGGATAACTTTTTGGAATATAAAAGCTTAGTGGAAGAACGGTTGCCTCAATATCGAAAAATCTATATCCAAAATCAATTAGCGGATTTTAGAGCACAAGAGCGGGAACTGGAGGAATACAATAATTTTTTATATTGCATTGAGGAGCCTAACGGAGGAAAAGTGGCAGGCAATGCCTCTGTAGATATCATTGTAAATATGGATAGAACCATCGTGTTTGAAGGGAGTTACTCTAGCAATCATCTAAAAGTATATTTGGATTATGCCAATGAATACTTAGATGAAAGTGGATATAAATTATATGCGGCAATACGAGACCCCTTGCTTCCTGGAGATTTGTTTTTTCAAGAAGGGGAAGAGTTTAAGATGGTGAAAGAAACACTACCTATTCTTTTTTGTCTAGGAGGAATTGCCAGTATAGTGGCAATTTGTTGCTTAGTGTATTTGGTGGTGGTCGCAGGGCAATCCGAAAGAGATGGAGTTGTTGTTTTAACAGGTGTAGATAAAATTTATAATGATATCCATTTTCTTATGGTAGCAGTTGCAGGAATTGTATCTATGGCCTTTGCATATGTTATTAGCGGCAGAATCTATTACCGTAGTTTTGGTGCGGATATTTACCAAAAAACAGGATTTCAAAGTCTGGACTTTGGCTCTTATGCTTTTTTTATTCTTTTAGGAGTACTGCTGATAACGGATGCGGCAATTTTTCTAAGTTTCATATTATCTATGTCTCGGCAGGTAAAGAAGCATCAGCTTTTTAGAAATACTTTTATCGCATCCATGATACGAAAGATTGGCTCTCTTTTTAGTGGAAAAACATTTCAAGGGTGGATTGTTTTTATCTTACTGGGATACGGTGCGGTAAACTGCATATTAGTTACATTTTTTCTGATTGCTGCCTATAAAGGCGCGGGTGGTGCTGCTTTTCTATTTTTGACATTTATCGCTGGATTTAATATTGTAGCTGTTTTTTTGTGTGTGCGTTCTTTAAATTCTTTAACAGCTATTATGAATTCTGCAAAGGAAACCTCAAGAGGGAATTTAGGATATTCCTTGGATATTACTCATATTTCTCCTTCCTTTATTAACTTTGCTTTGGATATTGAAAACATTCAAAACGGCTTAAAAAAAGCGGTGGAGGAAGCGGTAAGAGGCGAGCGTATGAAGGCAGAGCTGATTACCAATGTTTCTCATGATTTAAAAACACCGCTTACTTCTATTATTACCTACGTTGACCTTTTGACAAAAGAAAAGCTGGATAACCCTACGGCTGCCCATTATGTAGGGGTGCTTTATGAAAAATCCTATCGCTTGAAGCAATTAATTGAAGACTTAATTGAAGCCAGTAAGGCATCTAGCGGAAATCTGACAGTAACAAAAGGAAAGGTGGATTTACGACAGCTTGTGATGCAAGCCATAGGCGAAATGGAAGAAAAGATTGAAAAAGCAGGCTTAATTATTAAGCTAACCTGTGAAGAAGAAACTATTATTTATGCAGATGGACGCCATATGTGGCGTATTGCGGAAAATTTAATTTCAAATGTTATCAAATATTCTATGCCTAATTCCAGAGTATATATTGATATTTTGCATACCCAAAATATAGGGCTATTGATTATAAAAAATATTTCCGAATCTCCTATAGAAGTCAACGCCGCCCATTTAACGGAGCGATTTACAAGAGGGGATGAATCTCGTACGACTGAAGGCTCGGGGCTGGGCCTTTCTATTGCAAAAAGCCTTTCTGAAATACAAGGGGGGCAGTTTGATATTCATATAGATGGAGATTTATTTAAAGCCATTGTAAGAATGCCTTTATGGAATGAAAAAGATACTGAGGCGTAATTCTTCGCACAATAAAACTGGTGAAAATGCAGTGTTTTCTAGCATTTACACTGGTTTTATTTTTTATCAGAAGCATTTTGGAGCAGGAAATAGGGTAGAATTGGAATAAATGTTGCCATAGGATATGGAGAAGTGCTATAATTTTTAGTAAATATTTTTGTGAAAGAAGGACAACCATGAAGGATAATCGTTTAGAAAAGCTAGCTGAGGTTTTGGTATGCTATGCCACCGAAGTAAAACAAGGGGATGAGGTTTGTATCTCGGCAGAAGATGCGGCGCTACCTTTTTTAAAGGCTGTAGCCAGAGCTGTAGTTAAAAAAGGCGGTATTATAAAATATTTCGTGGATATACCTGAGATTGAGGCGGAAATATTAAAAAATGGTTCTCAAGAGCAAATAGCCCAGCCCAATCACCGCTTTGGAGAGTGTGCTAGAAGTGATGTTTGGATTAGTGCATGGGGTTCTGAAAATATCAAAGTTTTCCAAAGTATTTCTGGTGAAAAATTGAAAATGAGACGCCTTGCCAATAAGGATAACCGCAGAATCTATTCCGAGCGTGTTGGGGACGGCTCTTTGCGTTGGTGCGGAACACAATTTCCTACAAATGGAGATGCTCAAAATGCAGGTATGAGTTTGGAGGAATACGAAGATTTTGTATATGGTGCAGGCTTTTTAAATGAAGCTGACCCTGTGGCAAAGTGGCGTGAATTGGAAGTGTTTCATGAAAAATGGATAAACTACTTGAATACCAAAAAGGAACTGCACATTGTTTCAAAAAATACGGACATTACCGTGGGTATTTCAGGAAGAAAATGGATTAATTGCTGTGGCAAAGAAAACTTTCCAGACGGAGAAATTTTCACTTCTCCTGTAGAAAATGATATTAATGGAATTATTACGTTTTCTTATCCATCCATTATCAATGGCCATGAGTTTGAGGAAGTGCGCCTTACCGTAGAGAAGGGAAAGGTGATAGATGCTTCTTGCAAAAATGAAGAAAAGTTATCGGAATTATTATCCTATCTGGATACCGATGAAGGCTCCAGATATTTTGGTGAGGTTGCCATAGGAACCAATTATGGAATCCAAAAGCATACAAAAAATATTCTTTTTGATGAAAAAATAGGTGGCTCTATGCATATGGCTATTGGCGAGGCTTTTAAGGAAGCAGGCGGAAAAAATGAATCTGCCATCCATTGGGATATGATAAACGATATGAAAGAATGCGGAAAAATATATGCTGATGGAGAGCTTTTTTATGAAAATGGACAATTTATTGATTCTGTTTTGGAAGAGTAGGCAAGAATAACATTGATTTTGAAATCAAATTATGATATCGTAGTAAAATAGGTTTTTTATGTATATTATTCTTGATTTTTCGTCATAAACTGACCGGAATAAAATAGAAACGGCAAATCAAAGGAGAGAACACAAATGGAGTTTGTAACAGGCAATTATGAAGCAAAAGATATGGAAATTTCAGACTTAATTGCGGCGGAAGATGGTGCTGAAATTAAAACACATGGTATGGTTTACTCTGTAAAAAGCATGGGTGATTTCGGCTTTATAACTCTGCGTAAAAGAAATGGTTTGGTACAGTGTGTATACAGCAAGGAAGAATCTAAGTTTGATATGAATGACTTAGGGCCAGAAATGTCTATTTCTGTAATGGGAACATTAAAAAAAGACGATAGAGCCCCTGGTGGGTTTGAAGTGCATTTGACAGAGGTAACTATTTTATCTGCTCCCAAAGAAGCTCCTGCAATTAATCTTTCTAAGAGAAAACTTGGTACTTCTTTGGAAACCAATATTTCACTGCGTCCTATTACATTACGTAACAATCGGGAAAGAGCTATTTTTAAACTGCAAGAAGGCGTTGTAAGAGGATTCCGTGAATATTTTATGCAAAAAGGTTTTACGGAAATCAGCACACCTAAAATTGTGGCTTCTGGCGCAGAAGGTGGAGCCAATATTTTTAAATTAGATTATTTTGGTCAAAAAGCATATTTGGCACAAAGTCCTCAGTTTTACAAACAAATGTTAGTTGGTGTATTTGAGAAAGTATTTGAAATTGGCCATGTATTTCGTGCAGAAAAGCATAACACCACACGTCACTTAAATGAATATGTTGGTGTGGATATAGAAATGGGCTTTATTGATAGCTTTGTAGATTTGATGGATGTGGAAACTGGTGCCATCAAATATATGCTTGAATTATTAAAGAAAGAGTATGCTAGAGAATTGGCGATTTTAAATGTGCCACTGCCTGTTGTGGATAAAATTCCTTCTGTTCGTTTTAAAGATGCAAAAGAAATGATTGCACAGGAGTATAATCGTAAAATTAAAGACCCATATGATTTGGAACCAGAAGAAGAACAATTAATTTCAAAACTTTTTGCAGAAAAATATAACAGTGAATTTGTATTTGTAACCCATTATCCTGTGAAAAAACGTCCTTTCTATGCAATGGATGACCCAGAGGATTCCAAGTATACCTTGAGCTTTGATTTATTATTCAGAGGTATGGAAATTACCACAGGTGGACAGAGAATTCATGATTATGATATGCAAGTAGAAAAAATGAAAAGCAAAGGACTTGATCCTGAAGATTTTAAAACATACCTCATGATTCATAAGCATGGTATGCCTCCTCATGGTGGTTGGGGTATTGGCTTAGAAAGACTTTGCATGAAACTTTTGGACGAAAGCAATGTTAGGGTTGCAGCAATGTTCCCTAGGGATATGAGTAGACTGGAGCCATAAGGAAAGGAAGGGAAGTTCAGCATGAAAATTACCGATGAAATGATTGATTATATTGGTGTTCTTGCTCGTATGAAAATAACAGGGGAAGAAAGAGAAGCCAGCAAGGCCGAATTAAGCAAAATTATTGATTATATGGATGTACTGAATGAGCTGGATACTGACGGTATTGAAGCAATGAGCCATGCTTTTCCTGTAAAAAATGTTTTCAGAGAAGATGTGATTAAGCCTTCTGTTGACAGAGAAGAAATTATTTTGAATGCCGCCAACAAAAAGGATGGATGTTTCAAAGTGCCAAAGGCTGTAGAATAGGAGGGATAAGAACTATGGATTTATGTCAGATGACAGCCCTAGAATTAGGGAAAAAAATACAAGCAAAAGAAATCAGTGTTGCAGAAGCAACAAAAGCGGCATTGGATACAATAGAACAAAGAGACAGTGAATATAACTGCTATATTACTGTTTGCAAAGAAGAAGCCTTAAAGCGTGCGGAAGAAGTGCAAAAAGGAATTGACGAGGGAAAACTTACTTCTCCATTGGCAGGTGTACCTGCTGCTGTGAAGGATAACCTATGTGTAAAGGGAATGAACACTTCTTGTGCCTCCAAAATGTTAGATGGGTTTAAGCCGATTTATACTTCAAAAGCTGTGCAAAACTTGATGGATGCCGGCATGGTATTATTAGGCAAAACCAACATGGACGAATTTGCCATGGGAAGTACTTCTGAAACTTCAAAATTTGGCGCTGTAAAAAACCCCTGGGATAGTAATAGAGTACCTGGCGGCAGTAGCGGTGGTTCTGCGGCGGCAGTATCCGCAGAAGAAGCCTTTTATACATTAGGCTCCGATACAGGCGGTTCTATCCGTCAGCCTGCGTCTTATTGCGGAATTACAGGGCTTAAGCCTACCTATGGCACTGTTTCTCGTTATGGTTTGATTGCATATGCATCTTCTTTGGACCAAATCGGTCCATTGGGAAAAAATGTTGAGGACGTAGCGGAAGTTTATAAAGCCATTGCAGGGCATGACCCTAAAGATAGTACCTCTGTAAAGCAAGCGGCTCCTCAATTTACTTTGAAAGATAATGTAAAAGGCTTAAGAATCGGAATTCCTCTCGATTTTATTGGGGAAGGAACAGAACCAGATGTAAAGGCAAAAATTTATGAAGCCGCAAAAATATTGGAGGGTATGGGGGCAACCATAGAAGAATTCCATATGTCTGAGTTAAAATATGCTATCCCTGCATATTATATTATCGCTTGTGCTGAGGCAAGCAGTAATTTATCTAGATATGACGGTATTAAATATGGTTATTGTGCAGATAAATATGACGATTTAACAGACTTATATTTCCAAAGCAGAACCCAAGGCTTTGGTACAGAAGTAAAACGCAGAATTATGATTGGTGCTTTTGTATTAAGCAGCGGTTATTATGACGCTTATTATAAAAAAGCATTGCAGGTGAAAGCATTGATGAAAAAAGCATATGATAACGCTTTTGCGAAATATGATGTGCTTTTAACACCTACGGCACCTACCACAGCACCTGAAATAGGAAAAAGCTTGAGCGATCCTTTGAAAATGTATTTAAGTGATATTTGTACGGTATCCGTCAACTTAGCAGGATTACCAGGCTTAGTTGTGCCTTGCGGTTTTGACAGCCAAGGGCTTCCTATTGGATTACAGCTGATTGGTAATGCATTTGCGGAGGAAACTCTTTTGAACACTGGGTATGCATTCCAGTGCAATACGTCATTTCATAAACAAAGACCCAATTTTAAAACAGGAAAGGAGGCATAAGCCATGGATTTTGAGACTGTCATGGGATTGGAAGTTCACGTAGAACTTTCTACAAAAACAAAAATTTTCTGCTCTTGTACAACGGAGTTTGGTGGAGACCCCAATACCCACGTATGTGAAATTTGCAGTGGTATGCCAGGAGTATTGCCTGTTTTAAACGAACAAGTGGTGGAGTTTGCCATCCGTACTGGCGTAGCTACGAACTGTGAGATTACACGGTATAACAAATTTGATAGAAAAAACTATTTTTATCCTGACCTGCCCAAAGCATACCAAACATCACAATTATATTTGCCTATTTGCCAAAATGGACATATCGATATTGAAGTAAATGGTGTGAAGAAATCCATCCGTATCAAAGAAATTCATATGGAGGAGGATGCGGGTAAATTAATCCATGACCCTTGGGATGATTGTACTTTAGTAGATTATAACCGTTGCGGAGTTCCGCTTTTGGAAATTGTAAGTGAGCCTGATTTTTCTTCAGGAGAAGAAGTAATTGCTTATTTAACAAAGCTGAAAGCTATTTTGCAGTACATTGATGTTTCTGACTGTAAAATGGAGCAGGGTTCTTTGCGTGCCGATGTAAACCTTTCTGTAAGACCTGTGGGTTCTACAGAATTGGGTACCAGAACAGAAATGAAAAATATCAACTCTTTTAAGGCGATTGCTAGAGCTATTGAAGGAGAACGTGCACGACAGATTGAAGTGATTCAAGAAGGGAAAAAAGTGATTCAAGAAACTCGCAGATGGGATGATAATAAGGGCGCTAGCTACGCTATGCGTTCCAAGGAAAATGCACATGACTATCGCTACTTCCCAGAGCCAGACTTGGTTCCTATTGAAATTTCTGAGGAATGGATTGAGCGGGTGAAGAATAGCCTGCCAGAGTTACCAGAAGCAAAAAAAGCAAGATATATTGCAGAATTTGGCTTGCCTGAGTATGATGTAGATATTATTACAAGCTCTAAAGATTTGGTGAAAATATTTGAACGTGCCTGTGCGGTGTGTGAAAATGCCAAAGAGGTTTCTAACTGGATTATGGGAGAGGTGCTTCGTATGGCCTCCGAAACCAATACTTTGCCAGAAGATATTACATTTGATGCTGCCAACTTAGGAAAGCTGATTCTTTTAGTAAAAGGCGGCGTGGTAAACAGAAATACTGCAAAAGAAGTATTTGAAAAGATGTTTACAGATAACGTGGAGCCAGAGCAAAATATCAATGAACATAATTTAAAAATGGTAAATGATGATAGTGTCGTATTGGAAGTAGTAAAAAAAGTAATTGATGAGAATCCAAATTCTATTACACAATGGAAAGACGGCAATGATAAAGTTGAAAAATTCTTAATGGGACAATGCATGAAACTATTAAAAGGAAAAGCAAATCCTGCTATTGTTACTAAGGTTTTACTAGAAGAATTACAAAAGATTTAAGATATAAAATTTAACCCTCTTTGTGCAAGACTAGCAAAGAGGGTATTTTAATGCAAAAAAATACTGCGAAGATAAACCGCGCAGTATCAAAGTGTTTTATTTATTTAAGTTACGGATATGCATATAAACAGTATTTTTTGAAATGCCTAGCCTATCGGATATGGTGATGACAGAATCTTTTAAATTAAAGATTCCTTTGCTATAAAGCAGAGAAACAATCTCTTTATTTTTATTGGAAGAAGTAATTGTCATATCGTTATATACTATTTGTTTTGCTTCTTCTAGTGCGCTAAGCATTAAATCTTCTGCATTATCTACAAATGTTTCAGAAAGAAGGCTATTGCTGTTATTGTTACTAGAAGGTTCACAAAAACTTTGAATAAGAGTGTTAAAAGGTGTGTTTAAATAAAAGTTAATACAGAATAAACCAATAATATTGCCATGCTCACCTTTTATAGCGCTAATAGATGATTTCATATGTTCGCCACGTTTATTTTTCGTAAAATAAGTGAAATATATTTTTTCAGGATTTTCAGAAATTTCATTTAAAGTAGTCAGTGCAACATCGGTAATAGGAGCACCTACACTTCGCCCAGAATGACTTCCATTTACAATTTTAATGATAGAAGATTCTAAGCTTTCTAAGCTATGCACAATAACTTCGCAGCTGCTGCCCCAAAAATCTGCAATTCCATCTGCAGTAGAAACATACGTATCTAATATAAGTCTATCTAAATCAGTTAATATCACGGTTGGATTTTTCATTACGTCCCCTCCCAATATAATTTGCTTGCAGTATAAATTTACCAGTTAAAAATAACGAAAAAATAATCCCCCATTATTATTTTTCGTTAATAATATTATCCCATATAACAATGCGTATAAGAAAAACCGATAACAAATATTCGTTATCGGTCAATGAGTCACTCGGGGCTCGAACCCGAGACACCTGGATTAAAAGTCCAGTGCTCTACCAACTGAGCTAGTGACCCGTATTAAAATAATTCGTTTGCAACAGAAATAAGTATATCATAACGCAAACGGTATGTCAACTAATTTTTTAAAAGAATATGGAATATTTTCATTTTTAATTTCGGAAAAGAGTAGATTTTAGGTTATTGTAGTAAAATAGTACAATTTTGCATACTTTTATAAAAAAGATTGACAATTTTAAAAGGATATGTAATGCTATATAAAATATGCTATCTGTAGCTTTTTTTGTGAATGATAAAAATAAATCAAGCAGCGAAGTAGTAATAAAGGGGGATGTCACTATGAGACAAAGAATAGCATTGTTAAAAGGTTCTATTATTGATTTTATTATGAAAAATAAAAGTGTGTTTCGGGGATATGACAGGCAGTCCTTATCTCAAAAGAGTTTAGAAACCTTGGGGACTATTTTAATCAGAGAGGGTGGACTTGAGAGCTTTACATTATTAAACAGGTTAAGTGTTTTGGATAAAATTTATCGGGGAGATATTACAGAACCTTCAAAAGACGAAATAAAAACATTGGATTTGGTGTGGGAAATTTTTGAAAGTTATAGAAATAGAAAGAACTTTCGCTAAAGTGTAAAACTTTAGTAGTAATTAAATAAATACAGTTGTCATTATACTTAAATTAACGTATTAGAATAAATATCTGCCTTATAAATTTATAAGAATCAAAAAAGATACGGATAACATAGGAAAATGGTACTGGATTGTATTGTTTGTGTTGAAAATTGAGCATAATTATACTTGACGAAAGATTTCACTCGAGAATTTATTTTTCGAGTGTTTTTTTTATTTTGAAAATTTTTATAGAAAACTATAACAGTTTTTGGTAAAAACAAAAAAACAGTGAGAAAAAGAGAAATGTCTACCATACAGAAACAGTTTTTGCTTCTAGTAGTAGATGTATCCATCAAAATTTTTTTGAGATTAAAAATGAACAAAACCAATAAAACTGATAAAATCACAAATAAATTCTAACAATTATTTCAAGAAAATATTTGCAAAAATTTAACATTAATTTTGAAACAAGAAAAAATGACTATAAAACGAATAAATATGTATCTGTATGAGAAACATAAAAAAAACTATACAAATCATTACTAGAGTATTATTTGTTTTATATAAAATTTTTAATTTATTTTAGAAATACATACAAAATGCCCAAATGATTCTGCGGAATACACCATAAGAAAGAATAACTTGACCTAAAGGAGATGGGTTTTTATAATAGGGATTATGCTAATTAAATATATATACGATTCCATATCTAAAATACAATAAATTACAGGTATGAGAAAATTTAATAATGGAAGAATACTCAATAATAATTTAGGAGGGAATAGAATGTTATCTTTAGAGATGATCTATGATGCGCAAAAAGTTTTGAAGGATGTTGCTAGAATGACACCATTAATAGCAGCACCTAAAATTGGAAATAATATTTACATTAAATCAGAAAATCTGCAACTTACAGGTTCCTTTAAACTTCGGGGTGCTTATTATAAAATCTCTTGTTTAACAGAAGAAGAAAAAGCTCGTGGTGTAATTGCTTGTTCCGCAGGAAACCATGCTCAAGGAGTAGCTTTATCTGCAACAAAAAATAATATTTCTTCTAAAATCTGTATTCCTGCAGGTGCTCCTTTATCTAAAGTGGAAGCAACAAAAGGATATGGCGGAGATGTTATATTGGTAGCAGGTGTTTACGATGATGCCTATGCAAAAGCCCTTGCTTTAACGGAAGAAAACGGATACACATTTATCCATCCTTTTAATGATGAGAGGGTAATCGCTGGACAAGGAACCATTGGGTTAGAAATTTTAAGCCAACTTCCAGATGTGGATGCAGTTATTGTACCCATTGGTGGTGGCGGACTTATTAGTGGTGTTGCTTATGCAATTAAAACACTGAAGCCATCCTGTAAAGTATACGGTGTGCAGGCTGAAGGTGCTCCTAGTATGCTTACTTCTAGACAACAGCATAGGCCTGTTGAACTGCCTTCTGTAAGTACAATAGCGGATGGTATTGCTGTAAAAAAACCAGGAGATTTGACTTTTGAATTATGCGAAAAATATGTAGATGAAATTGCTACAGTTTCTGATGAAGAAATTGCCACAGCGATTTTATCTTTGGCAGAAAATCAAAAAACTGTTGCAGAAGGTGCGGGTGCAACAACAGTGGCAGCAGCAATGTTCAATAAATTTGATATCGAAGGAAAAAATGTTGTGTGCATTGTTTCTGGAGGTAATATAGATGTAAATACATTATCTAGAGCTATTACAAAAGGATTGACAAAAACTGGACGCATTACAGAAATCACTACAAAGCTACTGGATAAACCAGGTCAGCTCATTAATTTATTACAATTAGTATCCGATTCTGGAGCAAACATCATTAGTATCAACCATGAAAGAGAAGATAAAAAGTCTGGGGTTAATACTTGTATCGTAACTATGGTATTGGAAACAAGAAATCTGCAACACTGCGATGAATTACTAGCACAGCTACAAAAAGCAGGGTATGAGCTCTTTAATTGCTAATGTTAGGTTCTGATGAGAGGAAAGTTTTGTTGCTAGGCAAATAAATTTTAACTTATTTTCATAAAAACACCTTGCTGTTTATTACTGCTGCAAGGTGTTTTTTTATTACTAAAATAGGTTTAAAAATCATTGTTTATAACGGTTTTCATTGTTTTTTTTTCTTTTTTGGGGTATGATTAAGAATATTATGAAATAAAAAGAAAGTAATTTTGAGGAGAAAAATATGCTAGATATTTGTTTATTGGGTACCGGGGGAATGATGCCTGTGCCTGGACGCTACTTGACGGCAATGTTAGCCAGAGTAGATGGAAAGATGTTATTGATTGATTGCGGGGAAGGAACGCAAGTAACCATGAAAATGCTGGGATGGGGGTTTAAAGCCATAGATGTGATATGTTTTACACATTTTCATGCAGACCACATTTCGGGACTTCCTGGTATATTATTGACGATTGGAAATGCCGGAAGAACAGAGCCTTTAACGTTGATTGGACCTTCTGGGCTGGCATGGGTAACGGAGGGGTTAAGAAGAATTGCACCTGAACTGCCTTTTCCCATCAAATATATTGAGCTTACAGAAGCGAAAGGGACTATTTCGGTAGGCAAATACGAAATTTCGTTCCTATCAGTAGAACACATTGTGAAATGCTATGCGTATCGCATTGATATCAAACGTAGAGGAAAGTTTGATATCCAGAAAGCTACGTCACTGCAGGTACCCAAAGAAATTTGGTCAAAACTGCAAAAGGAGGAAGAAACAGAGTTTGAAGGAAAACTATACACCTCGGATATGGTGCTAGGACAGGAACGTAAAGGCATTGCTGTATCTTACTGCACAGATACAAGGCCTATTGACCAACTGATACCATTTATCAAAGGCTCTGATTTATTTATTTGTGAAGGTATGTACGGTGAAAATGAGAAAAAGCAAAAAGCCATTGAAAATAAGCATATGCTTTTTTCCGAAGCAGCAAGGTTGGCATTGCAAGGTAAAGTTGAAAAACTGTGGCTGACACATTTTAGCCCCTCTGTTTCGGAACCATCAGAATTCTTTGAAAATGCCCATTCTATTTTCCCAAATACGGAACTTGGAGAAGATAGAAAAAAAATCACTTTGTTTTTTCCTGAGTCAGTATAAACACAGACAAAAACCTTATTTTTTTCGTATCAATATGTGTGACAGAAAAAAATAAAACTGCTGCACTCTTTAAAGAAAGGAAAACAGCATTGAGAACTTATGATGATTATGAATTGGTAAAGCAGTCTATGCAAGGCAACCAAGATGCCTTTGCCCAACTGGTGAATCAATATAAAAACTTAGTATACTCTGTCATATTACGTATGGTGAATGATTCTGAAGAAGCCAATGACTTGGCTCAAGAAGTTTTTATTAAGGTCTATAAAAATTTGGATAAATATCAACCAGAGTATAAGTTTTCTACGTGGATTATTCGTATTACCACAAACCATGTAATTGATTACCGAAGAAGGAAAAAGCAAGAGACTGTTAATATAGATGATTTGGTATATGAGCCTGCTGACGGAATTACTCCTGAAGATGAGTATGTGCGAAAAGAAACACAAAAAGGATTGGCTCAGACAATTGAAAATCTTCCAGATATTTATAAAATTCCTATTGTGCTATACCATCAGCAGGGGTTACGATATCAAGAAATTTCTGATATTTTAGGGGAACCTCTTTCAAAAATAAAAAATAGAATTTTTAGAGGCCGTAAAATGTTGCGAGAGAGTTTAGAAAATAAGGCAGGTGATTCCAAATGAATTGCTCCAAAGCAGAAAAATATATGATGAAATATATGGATGGAGAAATGACCGAGGAAGAAGCAAAAAAACTAAATATCCATTTACAGCAATGCGATAAATGTAAGTGTGATTTTTTAGCGTATGAGCAAATTATGGCCGATATGGAAGATGTACCTACAATTTTTGCACCTGCGGATTTTGAGCATCAAGTAATGGCGAAGGTAACGCAGCTTACGGATACGGAATTTCATGTTCAGTACCATGTGCGTAGTAAAATATGGGGGCATATGTGGGGCGCTTTTACAGTGATATTTGGAACAGGAACTGTTATTGCCTATTATAAAGAGCCAATTTTGCAATCTTTATCTCATTATCCTCATTTTTATGATAAACTTCCCCAACTAGCTTCTATTGAGCAGCAAATCAGTATGCAAGGGCATTTGGTATATAGTATGGGCAATCAAGTTTCGATAGCACTGGAGCAGATGGTAAGCAACTCTATGGACATTGTAGTAGTACTATTGGCTGTTCTTTGTGGGGTACAATACTATTTGTTGCACAGAAAAAGCAAAGCAGACAGGATGAGTAGAAAATGAATGTTTTAAAGAGATGGGACGGAGTAATCATCTATATTTCTGTTGTGATTGGAATATTATGCTTAAGATTTGTGGGAAGTTATCCTGAGCAAATATACTTTTTTGCAAGAGGTCTGATTGATTGCTTTATTTGTATTACTGAATATCTTAATTTATCTGAAATTGTGATTTTATTGCAAAATACTCCGACGAAAGTTGTGCTGACAGTGTTGGGAGGAATACAGATTTTAATAGGCTTTTTTGTATTATGTATCTTCCGAAGGCAGATGGAGCAGGGCGTTATGATTCTTTTCAAAGAATGGCATCAGGTATTAAAGTCTGGACTAATCTGTTATTTTATGCTATGTGCTATTATTGGGATATTTTTATATTCTTTGATAGGAATTTCTGTAGGAGCTATGGGACTTGTTATTACACATGGATTTGTGTTTGTTGGAAAAATTCCTTTGGCTATTTTTTTAGGATATTTGCTTATGGATAGAATCACTATCAATAAAGGCTCAACGGTGTTGTATTTTTTAGTAGGCAGCTTTATTATGTTGTTTTTTGAATGTGTGTATGCCATTGGTGGTGCATTTATATTTTTTGTTTTTCCTGTGTTTGCATTGGGAACGTTATTCTGCATGATTGTGAACCGCTATGCGCTTCATATCAGCTATGACGTGGATTTTAATATAAAAACAGGTCAAAAACCCTTTGATAGAAAAAAGATAACAGATATCATTACAAAGGATATAGAAACGGATTTTCACCTAGATTAATTGGAAAAAGGGGAAACTTTGGAGGATAAAAATGGAAAAGATACAAAAAGACATTACAATATTGGCAATAGAAAGCTCTTGTGATGAAACGGCCGCAGCTGTAGTAAAAAATGGAAGAACAGTGTTATCTAATGTAATTTCTTCCCAAATTGATTTGCATACATTATATGGAGGTGTTGTTCCCGAAATCGCTTCCAGAAAGCATATTGAAAATGTGGACGGAGTAGTTACAGAAGCGTTACATCAAGCCAATATGACATTAGATGAAATTGATGCCATTGCTGTAACCTATGGCCCTGGGTTAGTGGGGGCGTTATTGGTAGGATTATCTCATGCAAAGGCCTTGGCATATGCCACAGGAAAACCTCTTATCGGCATACATCACATCGAAGGGCATATTTGTGCCAATTATATTCAAAATAAAGACTTGGAGCCACCATTTATGGCATTGGTGGTATCAGGTGGGCACTCTCATTTGGTATTGGTATCGGAATATGGCAAATATGAAATTTTGGGAAAAACAAGAGATGATGCAGCAGGTGAGGCCTATGATAAGGTTGCCCGAGTGATTGGTATGGGGTATCCTGGAGGGCCTAAAATAGATGCCGCCGCAAAAAAAGGAAATCCCGATGCGGTTACCTTTCCTAAGATTTTTTTAGAAAATGATAGCTATGATTTTAGCTTTAGCGGCTTAAAATCAGCAGTTTTAAATTATGTAAATAAACAAAAAATGATGGGAATTGATATTGTTCCAGAAGATATAGCTGCTAGTTTTCAAAAATCCGTGATAGAAGTATTGGTGGCAAAAACGATAAAAGCCGCTAAGGATTATCAAGTTTCTAAAATTGCACTGGCAGGCGGAGTTGCATCCAATAGTGCTTTGCGAGATGAAATGAGAAAAGCGTGTGAAAAAGAAGGTTTTTATTTAAGTATTCCTGCTCCTATTTTATGCACAGACAATGCCGCAATGATTGGATGTGCTGCTTATTATGAATACTCTAGCGGTATAACCCATGGATTGGAGCTAAATGCAGTACCTAACTTAATATTAGGGCAGAGATAAAAGCACATGGATGCTTAAGGTATCCATGTGCTATACATATATTATTGTTTTTTCATAATGATTTCATAATTTACTGGGTCTGTAGCACCCTCGGTACTGATTAAAACAACAACGGATGTTTCATCTAGTTTCATTTGTTCCCTGAGTGCCTTACAATCAGGACTTTTCATAAGTTCATACAATAAGCCTGTTGTTACGGCTCCGGATTCACCAGAAATAATCTTTGGGTCACCATGAGCAGGTTTTCCTAATAACTGCATTCCTTTTTCGGCAATAGCATCGGAGCAGGAGAAGTAAAAGGATGCAAAATCTCTCAAAATAGGGTAGGTAATGGTACAGGCTTCCCCACAATTAAGCCCTGCCATTATAGTTTCTCCGTTTCCTGTGGCAGGATGTGGTTGTCCATCATTTTCTTTTGCGGATTCATAAATACATGCTACATTTTTTGGCTCAACAATAGATGTGATAGGAAGAGATTCTCCGTATAGGTTGGCAAAGGCACCAAGAATGCCTCCTGCATAAGCACCTACGCCTGCTTGCAAAAACAGGTGGGTTGGTGTGGTTTGTGTTTTTTTTAACTGATGATGTATTTCTAATGCTAAAGTGGTATAGCCTTGAACAATGCTCTTGGGGATTTCCGTATAGCCTTCCCAAGCGGTATCTTGTATCATATACCAGCCGTTTTTTACTGCTCTTGCATAGGCAAGGCGAACGGTATCATCGTAATTTTTATCTGTTACAATTACTTCCTTAGCCCCCAATTCACGGATAGCATTGACCCGGCTTTCTACGGTTCCTTTAGGCATATATACATATGCTTGGCAGGAAAAAAGACTTGCCGCCCATGTGACACCTTTTCCATGATTACCATCGGTAGCGGTAATAAATACCATGTCTTTTATTTGTTCTTTGATTTGAGGCTGCATTAAATCACGAAATGCAGTTGTTGCAATATCCATTCCTAATTTGCTGCAAATAAGTTTTGCAACTGCATAGATACCGCCAAGTCCTTTAAAGGCATTTAAGCCAAATCGGGAGGACTCATCTTTTACATAAACTGCCTTTATCCCCAATTCTTTGGATAGGGAAGGAAGAAGATGTAAAGGAGTTTCTTGATAGCCATCTACTGAAGTATGAAAGCGAAAAACTTGATTTATTTGTTGTTCCTTTAGAAATGAGGGCGGGTTAGATTTCTCAAGAGAAGTATTCTTGATACAGCTAATGTTGGGAGTTACTTTGATTTCTTTATGTTTCATGCACATACACCCTTTCGTTTTTTCTAAGTTTATAGTATAATACCACATTTTTTGGTGAAAATGGAAAGCAAAAAATATAACTTTTTTTGAAGAATTATTTCATATTTACCAAATTGGTAAAATGTATTATAATTACATAATGCTTATAAATACAGAAACAAAAGGGGGATACCCATGTCTCACAGATCCCATAAAAAACATATTAAAATAAATAAACATTCAGAATCTTCTTATCCGAAAAAATCCCATACATATCACACAAAAAAAAATGAAAATAGAAAAATGCACGGTATAAAAAAAGTAAAAAAAGTGGAAAGAAAACGACACTACGAACATACTGCATTGGGGATTTTTGTGTTTTTAGCGTTGGCTATCTATTTGGCAGGGTATATCGTTGCATTTTTAAACAGACCCTCTATTCCAGTAGAAACAGTTGCATATGGAAATATTGATACTCCTGTTTCTCTGCAAGGTATCATTGTGCGAGAAGAACAGATGGTTTCCAGCAAAAGTTCGGGAAAACTTTCCTATTTTTATTCTGAAAATGAGAAGGTGAAAAAAGGTTCTGCAGTATGCACTATCCGTAATGAAAGTACTGCTAATGCCATTGAAGATAAAATTGAAAAAATTGATAAAAATATATTAAAAACTCAAAAAAGCAAAAGTGATCTTTCTCCCTTTCAAGATGATATTACTCGTATTGAAAAAAACATTTTAAAAGTTGTTGAAAGCTATCAAGGCAAATTTTTAAAAGGAGAATTTTCTAATATTTATCCTTTTCGTAATCAGATTGATGTGGCAATAGGGCAAAGAAATGATATCTGGATGGCAGAAAATGCACAAAGCCTTTCAGAGTTATCTGCACAAAAGCAAAAGTTTGAGGCACAGCTTGCGAAAAATGTTACCACTATTACTGCCAAGGAAGGAGGGATTCTTTCCTTTCAAGTAGACAAGCTGGAGGATTCTATCACCCCTGAAAAAATAGATTCTATCACAAAAGAGCAAACAAAAATGAATACGGAAGTTATGACATTATCCAGAACAAAAATGGTAGAAGCAGAGGAACCTATTTTTAAATTGGTTACCAATAATCAGTGGGATATTGTCAGCTATGTGCCTGCTGATATCGCATCATCATGGGAGGTAGGTGACAGCAAAATATTGCAGGCCATGGTGGGAGAAGAACAAAAATCCGTTTCGGTTACAATCACTTCCTTGGATAAGACGGAAAAAGAGGTACGAGTTGTTTTTCATTCAACCAAAGGAATATTGGATTTTATTGGTTTAAGAAATATTTCATTTACTGTTCAAAGCGAAGCACTGCAAGGAATTAAGGTGCCTAAAGATGCCATTATTGAAAAAACACTTTTGAAGCTTCCCATTCAATGTATTGTAGAAGAAAATGGTGAAGAAGGTGTGATAAAAATGAGTGGAAAAAAGGGCACTTTTGTAAAGCTGACTGTAACAAAATATGACGAAGAACAGGGCTTTGCTTATGTTATTCAGGATTTTAATCTTTTGAAGGTTGGTGAAGTGATTTTACAAGAATTAGATGACAAAAATCAAGTAGAATATACTGTTACAGATGTATCTACCTATAAGGGTGTTTATATTGCCAATAGTTCTATCGCAAGATTTAGGATGGTGGACGTTTTGGGAGAGAATATTGACTATGCCATTATTCGTCCGGGAACAAGTGCTTATGAACTTCAACCTTATGATACTATTGTATCCGATGCAAAAAAGATTGAAGAAGGACAAGTTCTCTATTAAAATTTAGAATAGAAAGGATGGATTGAAAAGTGAGTATGATACAGGATAATATTATGGAAATAAAAGACAAAATAAAGCAAGCAGCTTTACGGAGTGGTCGTTTACCAGAAGATATTTTACTGTTGGCAGTTACCAAAACCATTGATACCGACCGCATACAGGAAGCTGTAGAGGCGGGGCTAACATCACTTGGTGAAAATAAAGTACAGGAGATTCTGAACAAATATGAAACCATGGGTGAAAATGTGAAATGGCATTTGATTGGCCATTTGCAGACCAATAAGGTAAAGTACATTATAGATAAAGTGGAGTTAATTCATTCTGTGGAGAGCTTAAAGCTTGCTGAAGAAATTGAGAAGCGAGCCGCAGCGAAAAATATCATCATGCCTATTTTGATAGAGGTAAATATTGCGCAAGAGGATAGTAAATTTGGTTTGCATCCATCAGAGGTGGAAAACTTTATACGAAATATCAGCACAATGCAACATATTTGTATCAAAGGTCTTATGACAGTTGCCCCTTTTGTCGAAAATCCAGAAGAAAACAGATATTATTTCAGACAATTACGGGAATTATTGGTTGACATTAACGAGAAAAAAATTGATAATGTACATATGGACATACTGTCTATGGGTATGACTGGAGATTATGAGGTAGCCATTGAAGAAGGTGCAACCATAGTTAGAGTGGGTACCGGAATTTTTGGAAAACGACTTTATCCTGAAAAAGTGAATAAATAAAAATAAGGAGGAACAGAGAGTGGCGAGACTTTTTGAGAAAATGAAAGATTTAATGTTTGGTGAATATGATGAGGATGAAGAGGATTTTGCAGAAGAATATGAAGAACAGCCTGCAAGAGAATCTAGCTATGGATTGAGAGAGGTTTCAAGAGAGAGAGATGTCACTGACTTTGCCCCTACGCCATTGAAAAAAAGCAGAACCAATCCCCAAGTGTATAGCATTAATACCAGCGTTCAAATGCAAGTTGTGATTATTAAGCCAGAATGCTATGAAGATGCTCAAGAAATTTGTGACCAAGTAAAAACAAAAAAACCTGTGGTTGTAAATTTGGAAAAAGTAGAGTTCCCTATTGCACAACGCATTATGGACTTTTTGAGTGGTACGTGTTATTCTTTAGATGGATCTATTCAACGTGTGGCAAACAATATATTTATTATTGCACCAGAAAATGTTGATATTTCCGGTGACTTTAAAGAAGAATTAAAAACGAAAGGCGTTATTCTTCCGTGGGTTAGTTCAGGAAGATAACGAAGGTAACAATATTGGGAGATATGCAAGGTTTACTATCTTTAGCGGTTGATTACTTTTTTTCACTATTAGAATTTTTAATATTTATTCGTATTATTTTATCTTGGCTTCCTATTGGAAGAGATAATTCTATCATCAGAATGCTTTATGCTTTAACGGAGCCTATATTAGCTCCTCTGCGAGAGATGCTAAATCGCTCGCCTTTGGGTGGAGGAATGTTAGATTTTTCTCCGTTTATTGCGTTTATTCTAATGCGTTTTGTGCAATCCATTCTTCATGGATTGATTGGGTTACTCTGAAGGGTGTGACACCTATTGTTACATAAGCAGGATTTATTAAAACATATGAAACAGCCTGAGGAAAAGCTTTTATTTGCAAAAGCCTTAGATCAGGCTGATTTCTGTTTGCAAAAACATAAAGCTACTTTTTCGGATTTTATGGATTTATCCAAATGTATTCGTTTGCAAGAGATTGTATGCCGTATTCCTGAGTTATCTTTTCAAATATATGGATGCTTGGACGATGCAGAGCGAAAATTGTTTGGTTTTGCACCAGATTATATGGAAATGACTAAGGAAATGTTCCCTATCAAGGTTTTGAAAATTGGCATTGCTCCTAAATTTGCCCAGAAGGATTTGAGTCATCGTGATTATTTAGGTTCTATTCTGGGGTTGGGCATCGATAGGAGTAAGATAGGAGATATTGTTCTTACGGAAAATGGTGCGATTTGTATTGCAAAAGAAGATATTGCAGAATATATTTCTTCACAACTCGTGAAAGTGTCTCGTACTCCTGTGAAGGTTGAGATTTTATCTGAGTTACCCGAGAATATTGTCTCAAAAAAAAATGTGCAAGACCGATTTACTGTTTCATCTCTTAGGATAGATGTTATACTGAGTACAGTTTTTCATATTTCTAGGGCTAAGGTTCAGGATTTGATACGAGGAGAAAAAGCCAGTAGAAATTGGAGTGTAGTTTCTAGCGTATCTGTAACGGTTGAGGAGGGGGATGTGCTCTCTTTACGTGGATACGGGCGTATTCGACTGGAAGAAATACAAGGCAAAACAAAAAAAGATAGAATTAGCATTCTTGTCGGAAAGTATGTTTAAAGGAGGATATGTATGATAACCCCCAATGATATTGCAGTAAAAGAATTCAAGAAATCAGCCGTTGGTTATTCGCCTGAAGAAGTAGATGCTTTTTTGGACGAAATCTGTATAGATTATGACCGATTAATGAAAGAAAATATTGAATTGAAGGATAAAATAGGTATGCTTCATCAGGATAATGAAAAATACCATTCTATTCAAGGTGGGTTAGAACGTACCTTGGTACTTGCCGAAAAGGCCGCAGCAGAAATGAAAGAGGCTGCTATGCTTATGTCAGAGCAGATTAAAAATGATGCTAGGCAAAAAGCAGAAGAAATTTTATCCGATGCAAGAACAAAAGTTTATGAATTGGAGCAAGATATTGCAAGGTTGGAAAATAGATATGAGCTGATGCGTACCAGAGTGAAACTTCTGCTATATGCCGAGATTGAACTTTTGGATAAAAATGAAATATTTGCAGAAAAAGAAGAAGCATTACAGCAACCTTTGAAAGAGTAAAAAATAGATACAGCAGAAGATTGGGGTGATACTATGACAGAAATTATGGTTACAACAGAAGAAAAAAGCTATCCCATCATCATTGCTGATGGCTTTCAAGCATTGGCACAAACAATAATTGCTCAAAAACTGGAGGGAGAGCAGCTTTGCATTATTACCGACAGTAATGTAGCATCCCTTTACCTAGAGGATATTAAGAAAGAAGTATCCTCTGTTTCTAGTGAAGTTTTGGAATATATTTTCCCAGCTGGGGAAGAACATAAAACACTGGAAATGATATCTAATTTTTATGAGTTTTTTATTAAAAATCATATGAATCGCAAGTCTATTGTTGTGGCATTGGGCGGTGGGGTATGCGGAGATATGGCAGGTTTTGCTGCTGCAACCTATATGCGTGGGATTCGGTTTATTCAGATACCAACTACTCTATTGGCGCAGGTCGATAGCAGTGTAGGAGGAAAGACTGGTGTGGATTTTATGGGTTCCAAAAATATGATTGGGGCATTTTATCAGCCAGAGTTTGTTTATATTAATACCAATACCCTGCATAGTCTACCCAAAAGAGAGTTTTCTGCAGGAATGGCGGAAGTGATAAAATATGGATATATAATTTCTGCACCTTTTTTAAGTTTTATAAGAGAAAATTTAGAAGCAATTATGGCGAAAGATGCCGCAATTATGAAACAGTTAATCGGCACTTGCTGTTCACTAAAAGCACAGGTAGTTTCTGCTGATGAAAAAGAAAGTGGACTTCGGGAAATACTGAATTTTGGGCATACCATAGGCCATGCCATTGAAACATGTAAAAATTTTAAACTACTCCACGGAGAGTGTGTTGGGCTAGGAATGTTGGCCGCCATTTTTATCGGTATACAAAGAGGGGAGCTTCCTGATACTACATTAGAGGAGTGTCGCTTTTTCCTAAAAAAATTTGACTTACCGATTCGTGTTATGGATGTCTCACTATCTGAAATTTATGACCAGATGTTTTTAGATAAAAAAGTAAAACAGAATAAAATTAGTTTTGTATTATTAAATGGTGTGGGAACGGCATATTCTACCAACGCTGTTTCTAAAGAATGTATAGAACAAGCAATTTTATCAGTATTATAAAGGATGGATAGAGATGCTATTATTAGCCGCAATGATTGCTGCCATCACATTGGTGGCAATCGACCATATTACAAAATATTGGGCATTAACGTATTTAAAACCACTGGAAAACACAACTGTAATAAAAGGATTACTTGATTTTACATTTGTGGAAAACCGAGGAGGCGCTTTTGGCTTTTTATCGGGGCAACGGTGGCTTTTTGTTATCATAACCATAATTGTTTCTTTGGGAATTATTTATACGTTTATAAAATTGCCTAAGAATAAAGTAAATACTTGGATTCGTTTTTCATTGCTTCTCATATTTGCGGGAGCAATAGGAAATTTTGTTGATAGAATATATCGAGGGTATGTGGTGGATTTTTTAGAGGTTACTTTCATCAGTTTTCCTGTATTTAACGTAGCAGATATTTATGTTGTAATAGGCACTGGTATTCTTATGTTTATCATGCTATTTGTGCTAAAGGATGAACCAAAAAAAGAAAAAGACAAATCATAAGGTGGATACTATGGAAACATTATATTTTGTAGCAGAAAAAGAAGATGCAGGAAGAAGAATAGACGTTTTTTTATCGGAGCAAGTGGAGGAGCTTTCTCGAAATGCTATACAAAAGCTGTTGGAATCAAACCACATTCAAGTAAATGATAAAAATGTAAAATCAAATTACAAATTGAGAGAAAATGATAGCATACAGGTAGAAATTCCTGATACGGAAGAAATACAGATTGAAGCAGAAGATATTCCTCTAGATATTTTATATGAGGATGCAGATATCATTGTTGTAAATAAACCGCAAGGCATGGTAGTGCATCCTGCCCCTGGGCATTATCAGGGAACACTGGTAAATGCACTGCTATATCACTGCAAGGAGTCATTATCGGGCATAAATGGTATGCTTCGACCAGGGATTGTGCACCGTATTGATAAAGATACTTCGGGCGTGCTTGTAGTAGCCAAAAGTAATACAGCACATCAATCATTGGCACTGCAGTTGAGCGAGCATAGCATTACAAGAAAATATAATGCAGTTGTGTATAATAACATAAAAGAGGATACAGGCACCATTCATAAGCCTATCGGTAGGCATCCTCAAGATAGGAAAAGGATGGCAGTAACAGAAAAAAACAGCCGTGACGCTATTACTCATTTTAAAGTGCTGTCACGCAGTAATAACTTTAATTATATCGAAGCCCAACTGGAAACTGGACGTACCCATCAAATCCGTGTGCATATGGCTTCTATTGGACACCCTTTATTGGGAGATGAAGTGTATGGCCCCAAAAAACAGCCCTTTCATCTGCAAGGACAAGTATTGCATGCCCGTGTATTAGGTTTTATTCATCCTATCACGGGGCAATATATGGAGTATGAAGCTCCGCTACCAGAGTATTTTCAAAAATTATTAGATAAATTAGGATTGCGAAGCTAGTGGGAACAGGAGGGATAGCATGACATTTAGACGAAAGGATTTTTTTGGGCTGAAGGATTTGAGCCCTGAGGAAATCCGTTATATTCTGAGTACTGCTGAAACCATGAAATATATCTTAAATCAAAAAAATAAGAAATCTCCTCATTTGCAGGGAAAGTCTGTTATCATTCTATTTTATGAACCAAGTGCAAGGGCAAAGCTATCTTATGAATTAGCGGCACAGCATCTTAGTGCCAATGTTGTGGATATGACAGGCTCAGCAACCATATCCAACACAGAAACATTGCAAGATATGGGGCAGTTAATCGACCAAATGGGTGCTGATTTTATTATTTTACGTCATCCCATGGCAGGTGCGGCACAGCTTCTGGCGGAAAATGTGGAGGCATCCGTAATCAATGCAGGGGATGGATTTAATGAAAATCCTGGACAATCCTTGTTGGACCTTATGACAATTAAAGAACGAAAAGGCGACTTTGAAGGCTTAAAAGTTGCTATTATCGGAGATTTAATACATAGTAGGGTTTGCAAAAGCAATATGTGGGGTCTTACAAAGCTGGGCGCACAGGTATGCGTATCTGGCCCGCCCACATTATTGCCTACCGATATTGAAAAATTTGGTGTAGAAGTATTTTATGACGTGAGGCAGGCTGTGGCAGGTGCGGATGTTATTTTGACAAACCGTATTCGTATGGAAAGCCGCAATAAACACGTACTGCCGTCCTTGGATGAGTTTAAACATTTTTTCCGCATTGATGAGGATTTATTAAGTTATGCAAAAAAAGATGCTATTGTAATGCATCCTGGGCCGATTCAGCGGGGCATTGAAATTTCTTCTAAAGTGATTGATGGGCAACAGTGTATTATTAATGACCAGATTGCCAATAGTGTTGCTGTGCGTATGGCAATGCTGTATATTCTTTCTCAGATTGGAGGTGGCCTTCATTGAAAACATTGATTCAAAATGCAAAAATACTCTTTTCTGGTTATGAAAAAGAAGAAGCATATGATATTTTAATAGAAGACAGTACCATTGCAAAAATTGGAAAGAATTTAGATACGCAGGGAGTACAGTTATTGGATGCAAACAGGAATTATGTATTGCCTGGTTTTATAGATATGCATTGTGATATTTGCGACCCTGGTTTTGAATACATAGAAGATATTGAAACAGCATCCCAAAGTGCTGTACGGGGAGGATTTACTTCCATCACTTGTCAGCCAAATACGAACCCTGTCATTGATAATAAAACAGTGGTGGAATATGTTGTTTCTAAGGGGATAGATTACTCCTGTGTCAATATTTACCCTTATGGAAGTATGTCTATTGGCTGTAAGGGTAAGGATATGGCAGAAATAGGTGAAATGAACCGAGCAGGAATTATAGGCGTATCCGACGGGGATGAATATGTAGAAAGTGCGGCTTTTTTAAGAAATATATTAAGATATTCCAGAATGTTTGATATGCCAGTAATTACCCATTGCGAAGACAAAAGCCTATCGGGCAGAGGCGTGATGAATGACGGTTTTACGGCGTCTAGCCTTGGGCTTTTTGGGATGCCCAAAGAAGCTGAAGAAGTGATTGTTGCACGCAATATCATTTTGGCAGAAGCAACAGGAGGCAGGCTCCATATTGCTCATGTCAGTACAAAAGGCTCTGTTGAGCTTATTCGTTCTGCCAAAAGCAAAGGGGTAAATATTACTTGCGAAACCTGCCCTCACTATTTTCTGCTGACAGAAGAAGCAGTAGGCAACTATAACACTTTAGTAAAGGTGAACCCACCTCTTAGAACGCAGGAAGACGTAAATGCCATTATCGAGGGTATTGCAGATGGCACCATTGATGTGATTGCTTCTGGGCATAGGCCTACCAATTACTCCGATAAATATACAGAATTTGATAATGCGGCATATGGCATTTCTTCTTTTGAGACAACATTTGCATTAAGCTATACCAATTTGGTGGAAACAGGAATTATATCCATAGAAACCTTGGTAGAAAAGCTATCTTTACGTCCTGCGCAAATTTTAGGCTTGAAGAAAAAAGGTGTGTTAGCAGAAGGCATGGATGGAGATTTGATTATTGTAGATACTGCCCAAAGCTATGCTATTGATGCGAATCAGTTTGCATCAAAAGCAAAATTTTCCCCTTTCCAAGGCACTGTTGTAAAAGGAAGGGTGCTTCATGCAGTTGTAGGCGGACGAGTTGTATTATAAAAACGAAAAAGAGCGGCAAAAGACAACCATTCTTTTTCAAAGATATGTGATATTTATATAAAGGCGGTGTAGCCATTGTGTATTTAAAACGTTTGGATCTGCAAGGGTTCAAATCTTTTCCTGATAAAATCAAACTGGAATTTCAGCCAGGCATTACTGCTATTGTTGGGCCTAATGGCAGTGGAAAAAGTAATATTTCTGATGCCATTCGTTGGGTACTGGGTGAGCAGAAAGCCAGAAGCCTTCGTGGGGACAAAATGGAGGATGTCATTTTCTTGGGAACAGAGGTACGAAAACCTCTGGGCTTTGCGGAGGTTGCCATTACCATTGATAATGCACAGCACGAAATGCCCATAGATTATACAGAGGTTACTGTTACAAGGCGGGTTTTTCGTTCGGGAGAGAGCGAGTATCTCATCAATGGCATGGTTTGCCGCCTGAAAGATATCCATGAATTATTTATGGATACTGGCGTAGGCAAGGAAGGATATTCCATCATCAGCCAAGGCAGAATTGATGAAATTTTAAGCACAAAGTCAGAAGATAGAAGAAAAATTTTTGAGGAAGCCGCAGGAATCATAAAGCATAAAACCAGAAAAAATGAGGCCATTGCCCAGTTGGAAAAAGAACAGCAAAATCTATGTAGAATAGAAGATATTATTTCCGAACTGGAAGAACAAATGGGTCCTTTAAAAGAACAAGCGGACACAGCAAAAGAATATTTGGCATTGAAAGAACAGCTTAAAAAAATAGAAGTATCTGCTTTTTGTGCTAATGTAGATAAAATAGAAGCAGAATTAAATCGCTTGGAAAAGAATAAGCAAATTTCTCAAGATGAGGCAGATTCTCTCTTGCATGAAGGGCAAAAAAGAAAAGAAGAAATTATATCTATACGTAAATATGCGGGCATCCTTTCGGAAAAGATACAAGAGATTTCCGACGACATCATAGCTTTAAGAACAAAAGCAGAACAAAAAGAAGGTACCCTGCGTGTGCTCAAACAGCAGATTTTTGCCGAGGAGGAAAAGCAAAAACGGCTTCAAGAAGATTTACATTATAAAACTGAGAAAACTTCTGATTTAGAACAGGAATCAAAATTACTGGATACCAAATTAAATAAAGCCCAGCTACAGGTTGTTGCAAAAGAGGGGAAAATGGCTGAGTTGGAGAAGGAGCTTCTCTCTTTAAACCGTATTCTTGAAAAAAATACTCTAGAGTATGACCAGTATCAAGAGAACATTATGCAACAAATTCGCAGCAGTACAGAATTAAAAGGGCAGATTTCTCAAAATGAAGTATTGCTGCACCAGCTTGGCCAAAGGCAGGAACAGCTTGAGGAAGAAATAGCGTATCAAGAAGCCCAGATTCATACAAAGCAAACACATCTTCTGACGGTTCAAAAACAACTGGAAGATTTAAAAGTCTTAGAAGAACAAAAGATTATGCAAAAAAACTCCTTGGAACAAGAACGCAATATGTGTTTAGGAAAGATGGATTCTATAAAAAAAGTGAAGCAAGAGCTTGAGCATACAATAAGCCAAAAAAAATCCCGTCTAGCTCTTTTACACGAAATGGAGCAAGAATATGAAGGTTTTTTTAAAAGCGTAAAAAGTATATTGCAACTAAAACAGCAGGAACCTCATAACTGGAAGGGTATTCATGGAGCAGTGGGGGAATTATTGCGAGTAAGCCCAGAATATGAAACGGCAATCGAAGTTGCATTAGGCAGTGCATTACAAAACATTGTGACCGAAACAGAAGAAGATGCAAAAAAAGCAATACAATATTTAAAGACACATAACTTGGGACGAGGAACATTTTTACCCATTTCATCTATCAAAGGCAATACCTTACATCCTGAAAAAGATAAGATTTTACTTGAAAAATCTGTGTTGGGCATTGCTTCTCAACTAATTTCTTTTGCTCCTACATATCATGATATTTTTTCTTCATTACTGGGAAGAATTGTAGTTGTGAATCATATTGATTCTGCTATTCACTTAGCAAAAAAATATCTCTACCGCTATAAAATAGTAACCCTTGATGGAGATATTATTAATACTGGTGGGGCTATCACAGGAGGCAGCCATACCAAAAAGGTTGGCTCTATGTGGGGACGGAGCCGTGAAATACAAACGCTGACATTAGAGTTAATAGATTTGGAAACAAAAATCAACGAAAATATGGAAGCGTACAAAAAAGCAGAGTCCCAAATAGCAGAACTGGAAAAAAACTACAGTTCTGTCAATACACAATTCCAGACCATATCCACAGATATAAAAATACTGCACGAAGAAAATAAAACCACTCACACAGCACTAGAAGAACTGAATACAAGAATGAAGCAGTTTTATGCTGACCGTGATAAATTTGCAAGCCAGATTACAGCGGCACAGAATACGTTGCAGCATTGTAAAGAGGAGCTTTTGAAAACAGAGCAGTGCATGGAGGAAATGAACCTTTCTTTTCAGGAACAGCAAACAAATATGTTACAAGGAAAAAATAGCAGAGAAATGTTGCTGAAAGAAATTACAGAGGCTAAGGTTGCGCTTTCTGTAGAATTACAAGAAATCAAAAATCTTCAGGAAATGAAATACCGATTTACCCATGATATTGCGGAGATAACAAAGCAAATAGATGATATAAAACAGCAGGAACAACAGTCTTTGGAAAATCGGCAAAAATATCAGCAAGAAATCCTTGCAATAAAAACAGAGCTAGAAGCATCTGTTTCCGCCCAGCAGGAGCAACAACTTTCCCTGACAGGTTTGACAGAAAAAAGAAAGAAGCTTTTTGAAACCGTTAGTCAGTTGGAAGAAATTTCTCTGGAAAAAATGGAAGCCATCGCTCATGTAAAAAATGAACTTTATCGTTTGCAGACGAAAATAGACAAACTGGAAGAAGAAAAACAAAGGCTATATCAAGATTTATGGGATGAGTACGAAATGACATACCAAAGTGCAAAAGAATTTGGTGAACATCATCCCTTAGATAGCGGATATAAGCAACTTCTTCAGCAACTAAAATCACAATTAAAAAATTTAGGAAATGTAAATGTAACGGCAATAGAGCAATATAAAACAATCAAAGAGCGTCATCAATTTCTTACCAAACAAAGACAGGATATTGTGGATGCAAAAGCCCAATTAACCCAAATGATGAAGGACTTATCCATATTAATGGAAGACCAGTTTAAAAAACAGTTTCGTGAGATTTCTGAAAATTTTAATACGGTTTTTCGTGAGATTTTTGAAGGTGGCAAGGCTTATCTGCGGTTGGAAGATAGCGATAATGTTTTGGATTCACCGATTGAAATTATCGCACAGCCTCCGGGAAAAAGTCTGCAAAATATGATGCTGTTATCTGGTGGAGAAAGAGCATTGACTGCAATCGCAATTTTATTTGCAATTTTAAAAATGAAACCTTCTCCGTTTTGCATTTTGGATGAGATTGAAGCTGCTTTGGATGATATTAATGTAAAGCGATATGCAAGATACTTAAAAAAGTTTTCCGATAGCACACAGTTTATTGTGATTACCCATAGAAAAGGAACCATGGAGGCTGCTGATGTTTTGTATGGCGTTACTATGCAAGAAAAAGGTATCTCTCGAATGGTTTCGGTACAACTTGATGAATATAAAAAGTAATGAAGCGAGGTAGAAACATGGCTTTTTTTAATTTTTTTAAGGACAAGAAAAAACAAAACGAAATAGTGCAACAAGATGCCGAAATAAAACAGTCTGAAAGCATGGAAAGCACTGTTTCAGAAAATGAAGATACAATGGATACAACCATAGCAGAGAATATTCCTGTGGAAGAAAGTAGTACAATAACACAGGAAGAAATCACTTCAACAAAAAATACTTGCGTGGTGACACAGGAAGAAAATACTCCTGTTGAAGGAAGTAATGCCATAATACAGGAAGAAAGTACGCCAGTGGAAGAACTTCAAGTGTTACCTGAACCTGAGGAAGAGTCTCTCATGGTAGAACTACAAGAGGAATCATCATCTACTGATAATAATATTGAATCTGCCGACAATATGGAGGATACTTCTGTTATTTCACCTGAAAAGGAGAAAAAAGGCTTTTTTGCAAAGCTGATTGCAGGATTAGATAAAACCAGAAAAAGTATCCTGGGAGGAGTAGATTCTGTACTTGGCGCCTTTGTCACCATTGATGAAGATTTATTTGAGGAACTTGAAGAAGTATTAGTTATGGCGGATATTGGTGTTGAAACTACCATGAATATTATTGAAAACTTGAGAAAGCGTGTTAAAAAAGAAAAGGTAACCCAACCTCAAGATATCAAAAGTATGCTGATAGATGAAATTACCCAGCTTCTTCAAGAAGAAACGGAAGAAACCACTACTCTACAAACTCCTGCCGTGATATTGGTGATTGGAGTAAACGGTGTTGGTAAAACCACCACCATTGGAAAGTTGGCCAATAATTTTAAATCTCAAGGAAAATCGGTGTTATTAGCGGCAGCCGATACCTTTCGTGCAGCGGCAATCGACCAGCTAGAAATTTGGGGACAACGTTCTCAAATTGATGTTATCAAACATCAAGAAAATTCTGACCCTGCGGCTGTGGTTTTTGATGCAGTAAATGCAGCAAAAAATAGAAATACTGATGTTTTAATATGCGATACAGCAGGAAGACTTCACAATAAGAAAAACTTGATGGATGAATTAAAAAAGATTTCAAAGGTAATTGATAGGGAATATCCAAAGGCACATAAAGAAGTATATTTGGTTTTAGATGCCACTACAGGGCAAAATGCATTACAGCAGGCACGATTGTTTCAAGAGGTTGCCCAGCTTACAGGTATTGTTTTAACAAAGCTAGACGGCACTGCCAAGGGTGGTATTGTAATTGCAATTAAATCTGAGCTGAAAATTCCTGTACGTTATATTGGCGTAGGTGAGGGCATACAAGATTTGCAGCAGTTTCATGCGGGAGAGTTTGCAAAAGCACTTTTTGGGGACAATTAATATTGCTTCAATAATAAATATATAACTAGAAAAACCGATAGATTTCACTACATTTTTGCAGAGAAGCCTATCGGTTTTTATTTTCTTAGAAACTTAGCCTAAAATCTTTTTTAAATCTTCTTCTGGCGTACTAATAGGAGAAATACCATAGTTATCTACCAAAAATTTTAATACATTTGGTGAAAGGAATGCCGGCAATGTTGGCCCAAGGATAATATTTTTGACATTGAGATAAAGAAGTGTCAAAAGAATGACAACAGCCTTTTGTTCGTACCAAGAAAGTACAAATGATAATGGCAATTCATTAACATCACATTCAAAAGCTTCTGCAAGGGCAAGTGCAACCTTGATGGCACTGTAGGCATCGTTACACTGCCCCATATCCAGTATTCTTGGGAAGCCGTCTATTTCTCCAAGGTCTAAGTCGTTAATACGATACTTACCGCAAGCAAGTGTGAGAATCATGGTATCTGTTGGAGTTTGTTTGGCAAAGTCGGTATAGTAACTTCTTCCTGGTGCTGCACCGTCACAACCGCCGATTAAGAAGAACCGTCTAATTTTTCCTTTTTTAATAAGGTCAATTATTTTGCCTGCATTAGACAACACAGTGCCATGGCCAAAACCTGTTGTTACTGTAGTTCCCTCATTGATTCCTGTCATTGGATGGTCCTCAGGATAGCCACCGCATTCCAAGGCTTTTTCAATAACTGGAGTAAAATCCTTATTTTCATCAATATGAATAAGGTCAGGATAGGAAACAACGGCAGTGGTAAACACTCTGTCGGCATAGCTTTGGCGTACCCGCATAAGGCAGTTGGTAGTAAAAAGAATAGGGGCAGGAATATTATGAAACTCTGATTGCTGGCTTTGCCATGCTGTGCCAAAATTGCCTTTTAAATGTGGATATGCCTTTAACTTAGGATAACCATGTGCGGGAAGCATTTCGCCGTGGGTATAAATATTGATTCCCTTATCTTTTGTTTGCTCCAAAAGTAAATGTAAATCATGTAAATCATGGCCGCTTACTACAATAAAAGGTCCTTTTTCAATGGTGAGGGGTACTGTTGTGGGAACGGGAGTACCATAGCTTTCTGTATTGGCTTTATCCAAAAGGTCGATACATTTTAAGTTTACCTCACCTGTTTTTAATACAAGAGGAAGAAGCTCCTCCATTTTGTAATCTTCCCCGATGGCATGTAATCCTTCATAAAAGAAAGAGGAAACGGTATCATCTTTATATCCAAGTACAAAAGAATGATAAGCATATGCCGCCATACCTCTAAGCCCCAATAAAATAAGAGTCTTCAAAGAACGAATATCTTCATCCGCCTCCCAAATGGAGTGCATATTATAATTCTCAATATCTTCTCCAGCAATATTCTTTTTCTCCGAATTGACATCATCAATTAGTTTTTTAATTGTTTCGTTATTAAAGCTAACATTGGTAACTGTCGTAAATAGACCCTTCATCACCAATTCATCAGAAGCTGAGGTTGCTTTTTTTAATTTTACTGCTCTGGCAAGGCCAATTAAAGCACCTGTCAATTCGTCTTGAAAATTCGCGGTATCCGCCTTTTTTCCACAAACGCCAGCTTTGCCCTCACAACCAGTATTGTGGGCGGTTTGTTGGCACTGAAAACAAAACATTTCTCCCATTAATTTTACACTCTCCTTTTGCATTTTTGTAATAAATAGTTTTGCAGCTTTCTTTTCAAAAATTTACAGAATTAGTATTGGTTTTAAATAAGGAAATATACAACATTTGCATTCTATTTTCTGAAAAGCTGCATTGTTTTTATGTAGTATTTTTGAATACAAAATCCAATTTCTTTCAAATTATATCTATAGATAAAAAATAGGTCTTTTTTTTAATAGAGATAAGGTTGCATTTATTTACAGTAATTGATATAATTTTTAAAAGATGTACAAATTTAAAACCAATTTATGGGAGAAAATGGAGGAATTGATGTGTCATCGCTTAAAATTAAAACAAAAATGTCAATTTTATTGCTGCTAGTGATTATTTCTGTTGGCGTTATAGCTAGTACTGCCGTCTATAGGATGAATTCTCAAAAGAATCTCACCCTACAAACTATGGAAACAGTAGTACGAAATGATTTTGACGAAAAAATTAAGGAACAAGTGGAAAGTGCGGTCTCCATATTACAAAATATATACAATCAACACTTAGCAGGAACTTATACAAAAGAAGAAGCGGAAAAAGTTGCTGCCGATGTACTAAGGAACATGAGATATGGCGAAGATGGATATTTTTGGGCAGATACTACAGATGGAGAGTGCGTTGTTTTACTGGGGAGTTTAACAGAAGGCACAAATCGTGCTGATGCAAAAGATGTAAACGGATATCCTTTTATACAAGAAATTAAGAATCAAGCTCTGCAAGGCGGAGGGTATACTGATTTTGCATTTCCAAAGTCAGGACAGACGGAAGCATCGCCCAAAAGAGGATACTCTATGTTATTTGAACCTTTTGGCTGGGTGCTAGGTACTGGTAACTATACCGATTACATAGATAATTATATTGCAGAGCAAAAAGTTATTGTGGAAAATAGCATTCATAATTCTATTATAAGTTTAGGAATTGTAGCTGCTGTCTGTCTTTTACTGGCTATTGCATTAGGTGGGTATATTGTATCTAGTGTGGTTGGTCCGCTTGGTGTGTTAAATCGTGTAACACAGGAGCTTGCCAATGGAAATTTAGACATGGAGATTTCCCTCCAACGCAAGGATGAAGTGGGCAATTTGGCAAATTCCATGGGAACTCTGACGGCTAGATTAAAGGACTATATTTGTTATATTGATGAAATTGCTGAGTTATTAGAAAAAATAGGCAGAGGCCATTTAGATTTAGAATTTAAAAATACATATGAAGGTGAATTTTCTAAAATTAAGACTGCATTAACAGACACTGCAACTATGCTTAATGCTACTTTAACACAAATAAATATTGCAGCAGACCAAGTAGCAAATAGTTCGGAACAGGTTTCTTCAGGAGCGCAGGCACTTTCTCAAGGGGCAACAGAACAAGCAAGCTCTATTCAAGAATTATCTGCTGCCATCAACGAAGTGTCTATGCAAAGCAATAAAACAGCAGAAAATGCAGAACAAGCAAAAATGATTTCTAAAGAATCCAGTACCACAATTTATCAAGGCAAAGAGGAAATGCAACAAATGATTGCTGCTATGGAGGAAATCAGCAATACTACTAGCGAAATTGGAAAAATTATGAAAGCAATAGATGATATTGCTTTCCAAACAAATATTTTGGCATTAAACGCAGCTGTAGAGGCTGCTCGTGCAGGTGAAGCAGGGAAGGGCTTTGCTGTAGTGGCAAATGAAGTGCGTAACTTAGCAGGCTTATCTGCGGAAAGCGCAAGAAACACAGAAGCACTGATTCAAAAATCCATTAAAGCTGTAGAAAAAGGTAAAGCTATTGTTTATGAAACAGCAAAATCCTTGGAAAACGTTGTGACCAGTGCAGAAAAATCAGAAGAAATTATTCAGCTTATTGCAGATGCAAGTGAAGAACAGGCATCTTCGATTGCACAAATTAATATTGGCGTAGAGCAAATTGCCGCTGTAGTACAAACTAACTCTGCTACAGCAGAAGAAAGTGCAGCAGCAAGCGAAGAACTTTCTAGTTTATCTTATTTGCTGAAAAACTTGATTGATAAGTTTCATTTAAAACAAGATTAATATAGCTGGAGGCTATTATCCATTAATAAATAGCATTTTATAAAAATTTTGAGAATAAAGCCATCTCGTTGCCATAGAGCAAGCAGGTGGCTTTTGTTGTTTTGAAAAAAAGAAGGAAGCAAATGCAAAGGAAGAAATAAGTTAAGCATTTGGGCTTTGGTTATGGGTGACAGAAATATAGGCATAAAAAATAGACCGCCTGACGGCGGTCTTAAAAGTAATCATTGGCAAATTTTATGAACTAATATTATAGTTTTAAGTTTAGTTTAAATAACGCAATTATAATTAATAGAATGCCAGAAACAGCTGACCATAGGTGTTCTGGGAATGGGGAAATATGATTCAGTTTTTTTCCTGCTTTCACCCCCATGGATATAAAAAGTGTCTGGCATAAAGCAACACAAATCGGCAAAAGAGAAATGGATATTCCTGCTGCACCTGCGCCAATGCCTGCCCCCAGTGAGTCTATAGAAAGAATAAAGCTAAGGGTCATGGCTTCTTTTGGCTCTAATGTGGAAGAATGGTTCCGGTCACAAGAGGTGGGAGTACGAAGCATATCCATAGGAGTACTGGCATCCTCTTTGGCTGTGGTATGTTTTAATTGTATAAAGCATTGTAAGCATAGCCAAAGCCCCATACAAAGTAATACAATAACTCCAAACAAATTTGCTGTTTTGGGAGATAATAGTAAAGTAAGCCTATCACCTGCAATTAGAAAAATTGCCATTAATGCTGCGGATTCCACAGCTAAAATACATTTTACAAAAAAAGAAATAGCGATATCTCTTACTCCATAAGTAATACCAATTCCCAAGGCATCTATGCTAAGAGATATGGCTAAAAGTAATATAAAAATCATGTATGAATCACCCCCTATGCCATACTATGCAAAGGGCATATTTTTGGTTTCGTTTTCATATAGTGAGTTATGGAGGACAAACCTGAAATGATTATAGGAAGGGAAGATGAATATGAACTGGTGGGAAAAAAGTATCAGGGATACAGAAGAAGGACTGGAAACAGACAGATATCAAGGATTATCAGAAGATGAGGTGAGAAGACGACAGCGCGAATATGGTGAAAACAGTATTTCTCAAGAGGGAAAACGAAAAAATTTGTTGCAACGTTTTTTCGGTCAATTAAATGACTTTATGATTATTGTTTTGATTTCAGCGGCGGCGGCCTCCTTTGGAATTTCCTATATGAGAGGAGAAAATGATTTTGCTGATTCAATTATCATATTGGGAATTATTACACTAAATGCGATATTAGGAATGGTGCAAGAAAGCAAAGCACAAAAAGCTATAGATGCATTAAAAAAAATGGCGGCACCTAAGGCGAAGGTAAAAAGAAATGGACTTTATAAAGAAATTGATGCAAAAGACTTGGTGCCAGGAGATATATTGCTGTTGGAGGCAGGAGATTACGTATCTGCCGATGCAAGGCTCATAGAAAGTATCAGCCTAAAAGTGGAGGAAAGCGCCATTACAGGAGAATCAGTTCCGTCAGAAAAGGAAGCCTTGGTTCGATTTCGGCCAAATACTCCCTTAGGAGATAGAAAGAATATGGTTTTTTCTTCCTCCTATATTACCTATGGTAAGGGACAAGCGATTGTTACAGAAATAGGCATGAATACGGAAGTAGGTCGTATTGCAAAATTAATTTCGCAAGAACAAGATATGCAAACGCCGCTACAAAAAAGACTGGAGATTACAGGAAAAACCCTAGGTGTGGGCGCTATTGTGATATGCTGTATCATTTTTGCTATGGGAATCTTGAGAAAAGCAGAACCACTAGAAATGTTTATGACATCTATCAGCTTGGCGGTTGCGGCTATTCCCGAAGGGCTTCCTGCTATTGTAACGATTGTATTGGCTATTGGAATGCAGCGTATGTCCAAAAAAAATACCATCATACGCCGTTTACCAGCAGTAGAAACTTTGGGTAGTGCCAGTGTTATTTGCTCCGATAAAACAGGAACATTAACCCAAAATAAAATGCACGTGGTTAAAGTAACTGATTATCAGAAAAAACAAGAAGAAAACTATGAAAAAAGACGCATGATACTACTTCTTGGGGCATTATGTAATGATAGCCGTCTGGAATCGGGAAAAATAATAGGTGACCCCACGGAAGTAGCTTTAATGGAAGCAGCAAAAGGAGCAGGTGAAAAAATAGAAACCCTAGCAAGCCGTATGCCAAGAGTAGGTGAGGTTCCCTTTTCTTCGGAACGTAAATTAATGACTACTGTACATAAAATGCCAGGAAAAGGATGGATTTCTATTACAAAAGGTGCTCCTGATGTTTTACTCAAAAAATGCACCCATTGCGTAGCCAATAAGGAGCATATCGTTTTTACCGATGCACAAAAAAAGCTGACAAACCAATTAAATGCCGATATGGCAAATAATGCCTTGCGAGTGATTGCTGTGGCATTTCGGGAATATGATAAAAAACCTGCTCTTATAAAGGAAGAAGAATTGGAAAAAAATCTTGTTTTTGCTGGTATGTTTGGTATGATTGACCCTCCTCGTCCTGAGGCAGCTGAGGCAGTAAAAACTTGTAAAACTGCAGGCATTCGTGCTGTAATGATAACAGGTGACCATGCACTTACCGCAAAGGCCACTGCGAAAGAATTGGGTATTTTTCAGCAAGGAGATGAGGTAATTACAGGAGAGGAATTGGAAAATACTTCTATGGAAGAACTTAGTAAAAAAATTGAAAAATGCTCTGTGTTTGCCAGAGTTTCACCTGACCATAAGGTGAGGATTGTAAAAGCTTTTCAGCAAAAAGGTGCTATTGTAGCCATGACAGGAGATGGTGTGAATGATGCACCCGCTCTAAAAGCGGCAGATATCGGCTGTGCCATGGGAAAAAGCGGTACAGAAGTTGCCAAAGGTGCTTCCGATATGATACTGACCGATGATAATTTTGCTACTATTGTGGAAGCCGTAAAAGAAGGCAGAGGAATCTATGATAATATCAAAAAAGCCGTGCATTTTCTTCTTTCTAGTAATATCGGGGAAATCATTACCATTTTTGTTGCCATGTGCTTTGGGTGGGCAACTCCCTTGCTTCCCATTCAATTATTATGGGTAAATCTTGTAACCGATTCCTTACCTGCTATTGCTCTAGGGGTAGACCCTATAGAAAAAGATATTATGCAAAGAAAGCCGCAAAAAGGAGAGACAAGTCTTTTTTCAGGAGGAGTAGGAGAGAGGATTGCTTTGGAGGGTTGTATGATTGGTATGCTTGCATTATTGGCTTTTGGAATAGGCCATATCTATTTTGACCAAGAAAATGGGCATCGTATTGGGCGTACTATGGCATTTGCAGTGCTTAGTATTTCTCAACTGGTACACGCATTTAATATGCGTACAGAACATTCTATTTTTTCTATTTCGTTATTTAGCAACCGCTATTTGGTAGGTGCATTTTTGATTGGTACGTTGTTACAAGTAGGTGTAATCATGCTTCCACAAGTTTCTACTATATTTCAAGTACAACCTTTAAATGGTATGCAGTGGGGTATTGTGGCAGGGTTAAGCATGGTACCTATTTTGGTTGTGGAACTGGAAAAATGGAAAGACCGCATTCTAAATAGAGAAAAAGCATTGCCCAAAAGTAGTTTAAGCCATATAAAATAAGTGATAAAGTATGTAAGTTTCTTGCAAAATTATGGTATACTTAAAAGCGGAGAACCTTGGACTTGTGGTTTCTCCGCTTTTATGATGAAAACAGAAAAGAGGGAACGAAATGGATAAAAAAATTTTTAAAAACAACAGAAAGAAGTTTTTTCAACTTATAAAAGGTGACTTTATTGCGATTTTATTTATGGGTCAAGCTCCCTATAAAAGAGGGGACGAACAATATGTGTTTTCTCCCGATAGAAACTTTTATTATTTAACGGGCATTGAGCGTGAAAAATGCATATTGTTTTTGGGAAGAACGCAAGAAACAATCACAGAAACATTATATATTGAAAGAGATAACGGCCCCATGGCGAAGTGGGTAGGTGCTACTATGAAAGAAGAAGAAGCACGAGAGATATCGGGGATTGAGACCATAGGGTATTTAGATGAATTTGAAGAAGCACTTTCTACCTATATTTTCCGCAATAATGCAGAAACTATTTATTTAGATTTAGAATATCGGGATTGGTCTGCGGCTCTGTCTCCTTCATTACAATTTGCTAAGGAAGTAAGAGATAAATACCCAGCAATTCATATTCTCAACAGTTATCCATTGTTTTCTTCTCTACGAGAAAGAAAAGATACCTGGGAAATAGAACGTATTCAAAAAGCCATTGATATCACTTGCATGGGTATCAAGGAAATGATGGCTCATGCTCGTGCGGGAATGATGGAATATGAAATCGAAGCATATTTTGATTTTGTTTTAAAGAAAAACGGTGTTCGGCAGAAGGCTTTTGAAACCATTGCGGCTTCAGGAAAAAATGGTACGATTCTTCACTATGCAAAAAATAACAGCAAAACCAAGGATGGAGATTTAATCTTGGTAGACGTGGGGGCACAGGTGGATTGGTATAATGGAGATATTACTAGAACCTTCCCTGTGAATGGAAAATTTACAGAACGCCAAAAGCAAGTATATAATATTGTATTAGAAGGCCAAAAGCAGGTTATTGACGCTATAGCACCTGATGTACCCTTTGCAGATTTAAACGAAATTTTAAAGGAGCATTATTTTGTTGCGTTAAAAAAAATAGGCTTGGTTACCACAAAAGAAGAAGTGGCTCGTTATTACTATCATGGAGTGAGCCATTATTTGGGTGCGGAAACCCATGATATTGGCCGCTATATGACAAATACATTAAAACCTGGTATGGTTTTAACGGTAGAGCCAGGGCTTTATATTGAAGAATGGGAAATCGGAATTCGTATTGAAGATGATGTTTTGGTAACAGAGGGCGGACACCAAGTGCTTTCCGAAAATATGATAAAAACCGTAGAAGAAATTGAAGCATTTATGGCAAAAGGACGAAGCTATGGAACTAAAGTTTACAGAAGCAATGATGTATGAGCCAATACAGGCCTATCTGAAAGAACAAGGTTTTCATGTTCAAGCAGAAGTGAACCACTGCGATATTGCAGCGGAAAGAGATGGTTATATCATAGTAATTGAATTAAAAAAAGCATTTTCCCTAAAGTTAGTTTATCAAGCCATGGAGAGGCAATCCAGAGCCGATGAAGTTTACGTTGCTATTCCACGACCTAAGAAAGGACAAAATACAAAAGAATGGCACAGCATGATAAAACTTTTAAAAAAGCTGGATATTGGTCTTATCACAGTTGCTATGGATAGTCCTCTTTTGATGGTTGAGAAGATATTTTCTCCCAGTACGGCTATTTCCAAAAAACATGGGATAAAACAGCATCGCTTATTGGAGGAGATGCAAGGAAGAAGCGGTGATTACAATGTGGGAGGGGTTAGCAGAACAAAAATCATAACTGCCTACCGTGAAAAATCTATCGAACTAGCTTGTATCTTGAAGAAAAAAGGTGCCATTTCCTACAAAGAACTGCGTAGCTTAGGTATTCCCGAAAAGCAGATTCGTATGCTTTACACCAATGTGTATGGATGGTACCAAAAGGTATCGAAGGGGTGTTATACCCTTTCGGAAGTTGGAAAAAAGGAACTGGAAAATCCTGAAATCCATCCGCTGGTTACATTTTATTGTGATAAAATAAAAAGCTTTTCGTGACATATTTGCCTCTATGCAATGTGGCGGAAATAGGAATAGGATTTGCTTTTTACATTAATTGAACTATAATGGTAATAAATAACATAAGAAAGAAGGATAGCTTCATGAAAAATACCATTGGTTTTTTTGGCGGCGGAAATATGGGTAGAGCAATCATGGGAGGGCTGATAAAAACAGGCCTATACCAACCAAGTGATATACTGGTATATGATGTACATCAACCTACATTAGACAAATTAAGCAGTGAACTGGGATTACAAACAAGTAATGATATGACTTATGTAGCAGAAAATTCCCAGATAATTATTTTATCGGTAAAACCAAATGTGTTACCATCGGTACTGAAGGCAATAGCACATAAAATTTCAATAGATACACTAGTGGTTTCCATTGCTGCTGGCATTACATTACAGCAATTAAAAGAGTTATTATCACCGCAGCATAAGCTAATTCGAGTAATGCCCAATACGCCTGCTTTGGTGGCTGAGGGAATGTCCGGCATATGTTGCAATGAAAATCTTTCAGCAGAAGAAAAAGAAACAGTGCTTTCTATATTTAGCAGTTTTGGAAAAGCAGAACTCATTCCAGAGAAATTTATGGATGCAGTGGTGGGAGTCAGTGGTTCTTCTCCTGCATACGTGTATATGTTTATTGAGGCCTTAGCGGATGGAGCAGTGCTTGAGGGGCTTCCTCGAGACCAAGCATATACCTTTGCGGCGCAAGCGGTATATGGCTCTGCTAAAATGGTGCTAGAAACCAAAAAACATCCTGGTGAATTAAAAGATATGGTTTGCTCTCCTGGCGGCACTACCATTGAAGCGGTAAAAGCACTGGAAGAACAGGGATTTCGTGCTGCGGTTATGAATGCTGTGCGTGTTGCAGCCGAAAAAAATAAATCTATGTAAATTACGATTGAAAATAGAACTTAAATTTGTGTTCATTTATCAATAATCCACACCCAAGAATTTGTTTTTGGGTGTTTTTTATTTATACAAATACCCATATATTTTATCCTATTTGCTTAAATATATGGTAAATATGCTGTGTTTTTTATAACTATGTATATTTAAGCGAACAATGCGTAAAAATGTCAGATTTTAAAACAAAAAAATAGTATGGTTTCCACATTGTCAGCACAAATAAAATAAGATACAATAAACGAGGTTATCTCGCTTTAAACTGTTACAGTTTAAAGTATAAAAATAAAATGAGGTGTTACTATGGAACAATCTTCCGTAAAAGAATATGAAAAGTTTGGTACAAAAATTGGTTTTATTTTGGCATCTGTAGGTTCTGCCGTAGGTATGGGAAATATATGGATGTTTCCATATCGCTTAGGTACGTATGGAGGAGCAGCTTTTTTAATTCCATATTTCATTTTTATTGCATTATTCGGAGCTGTTGGGCTTTCTGGAGAATTTGCACTGGGGCGTTTAACAGGCACAGGACCTATTGGTTCTTATGAATATGCTTTGCAATCAAGGGGTATACGAGGCGGTAAAATCCTTGGGTCAATTCCTTTAATCGGTTCCTTGGGTATTGCCATTGGCTATGCCATTATTGTAGGATGGGTGCTCCGTTTCGTAATTGGTTCTATCACAGGTTCTCTATTTAAAGTAGAGGCATCTGAGTATTTTGGGCAAATTACAGGAGCTTTTGGAAGTATCCCTTGGCACGTAGCTGTGATTGTAATTACAATGGTAGCACTAAGTGCAGGTATATTACAAGGAATAGAAAAATTGAATAAAATTATGATGCCATCATTTTTTATTCTCTTTTTAATACTTGCAATACGAGTTGCATTTTTACCAGGAGCCATTGAAGGGTACAAATATTTGCTCATTCCCCGTTGGGAACATCTTTTTCGTTTAGAAACTTGGATTATGGCAATGGGGCAAGCATTTTTCTCATTATCTATTACGGGCTCTGGTATGATTATCTATGGAAGCTATTTGAAAAAGGATGATGATATCGTTCATTCTTCTTGTGTTACAGCATTATTGGATACTATCGCGGCATTATTGGCAGGATTTGCAATTATTCCTGCAGTATTCGCCTTTGGATTAGACCCTACAGCAGGTCCACCGTTAATGTTTATTACCATCCCTAAAATTTTTACCCAAATGCCTATGGGCAACTTATTTTCGATATTTTTCTTCTTATCTGTGTTATTTGCAGGAATTACATCCTTAGTCAATATGTTTGAGGTATGTAGTGAGGCTGCTCAAAGTAGACTTCGTATGAAAAGAACCACATCTGTCCTTTTGGTAGGCTTATTCGCCTTGTTTGTAGGCCTTTTCTTAGAATACGAGCCATATATGGGCAAATGGATGGATATGATTACTATTTATGTTGTTCCTTTCGGTGCAGTTATGGGTGCAACGATGATTTATTGGGTATTGGGTAAGGAAAAAATGGACCCTGAATTTTCTTTAGGACGAAAGAAACCTTTGAGTAATACTTTTTACTTTATAGGAAAATATATTTATGTATTATTGGCGGCTCTTGTCGTAGTTTTAAGTGTTATATACAAGGGAATTGGCTAAAATACAGGCTATTTACAAATTTCAAATAATATTTTGTAAGATATTAAAAATTATTGACAATTATCTATAAATTTGGTATTATGCTTCTATAAAAGGGAGTAGTTGGCATCAGTTTGATGTTTACAGTATCGTCAGTACGATTTTTTTAAAAATCCGGTACGTAACGTAGCAGCGAGACTTTTGTTGTATTAACTTGCAACAAAAGGCCTCGCTTTTTTTATTGTAAAAATGAGATATTGCATAGTGAAAAACGCAAATAGGGGTAAACTAAATATCAATCACATGGAGGTAGATTGTATGAGTAAATGGTATCAAGAAACAAAGGAAACGATATTTTCTCGTTTTAATAGCAGTTCCACTGGAATCAGTATGCAAGAGGCACAAAGAAGGCGAGAAGAATACGGCTATAATGAATTGGAAGGGGAAAAGAAAAAAAGTTTACTTTCAATGTTTTTTGAACAATTTCAAGATTTTTTAGTTCTGATTTTAGTTGTAGCAGCAATTATTTCTGGTTTTTTAGGGGATGTGGAAAGTGCTGTTGTAATTTTTGTTGTAATTTGTATCAATGCTATCCTGGGTACTGTGCAGCAAATTAAGGCGGAACTTTCTTTAAACAGCCTAAAGGAATTATCCATGCCTAACGCTAAAGTATTGCGTGACAATACTGTTTGCGTTATCCCATCAAAAGAAGTAGTGGTGGGAGATATTGTTTTGTTAGAGGCAGGAGATTATGTTTGTGCCGATGGAAGAATTATAGAAAACGCCAGCTTAAAAATTAATGAAAGTGCCCTAACAGGGGAGAGCATCAGTGCAGAAAAAGAAGACACCATCATTACACAGGAGGTACAGATAGGGGATAGAAAAAACATGGTGTTTTCTGGTAGCTTTGTCACATATGGGCGAGGTAGTTTTCTTGTAACTGCTACAGGAATGCAAACCGAAGTGGGAAACATTGCAACATTATTAAGAGAAGCAAAAAATAAAAAGACTCCTTTGCAGGTTAGCCTGGATGATTTTGGAAAAAAGCTTGCTGTAGTGATTCTATTAATTTGTGCCGCACTCTTTGCTATGAGTATTTTTAGAGGCGAATCTGTTATGAATGCCTTTTTGTTTGCAGTAGCTTTAGCAGTTGCGGCAATTCCTGAGGCATTAAGCTCTATTGTTACCATTGTGTTGGCTTTTAGTACACAAAAAATGGTAAAAGAAAATGCAATTATTAGAAAGCTCCAAGCTGTAGAAGGGCTAGGCAGTGTATCCATTGTTTGTTCCGATAAAACAGGTACTTTAACTCAAAATAAAATGGTTGTACAAAAATGCTTTGTTAACGAAAAAATCATTGAGGATGAAGATGTTACAAGTGAGGACTCCCTTTTAAACGAATTGATGCTGGCAGGAGTACTTTGCAATGATGCCACATACAAGGATGGAACCGAAATTGGTGACCCAACAGAAATTGCATTAATACAATTTGCACAAAACCATGATTTATCTTGGGAAGAAGCACGTAAGCAGTATCAGCGTTTGGGTGAGGTTCCGTTTGATTCCGATAGAAAGCTAATGTCAGTTGCCTTTGAAAAAAACAATCGTATTTATATGGTAGTAAAAGGTGCGGTGGATGTTCTTTTAAACCGAGTTACGCAGATTGAAACCAAAGATGGCATAAAAGAAATTACAAAAGAAGATATGGTAAAAATTGAAGAAGCGAACCATATTTTTTCCTCAAGCGGGCTTCGAGTATTGGCTTTTGCCAGAAAAGAAACAGATACAGCCTCTATCGGTGTGGATGATGAAAATAACCTGACCTTTTTGGGCTTGATTGCCATGATGGACCCTCCAAGACCTGAATCCAAGCTGGCGGTAGAAACCTGTATCCAAGCGGGCATTCGTCCTATTATGATTACGGGTGATCATAAAATAACCGCAACAGCAATAGCAAAAGAAATCGGTATTATGAAGGATGGCTATAAAGCAATGGATGGTATGGAATTAGAAGCTATGTCCGATGAAGAACTAAAAAATACAGTAGAACAGGTAGCAGTGTATGCTAGAGTATCTCCAGAGCATAAAATTAGAATCGTAAGAGCTTGGCAGGATAAGGGGAATATTGTATCTATGACAGGTGATGGCGTGAATGATGCACCTGCACTAAAACAAGCGGATGTGGGTGTTGCAATGGGTATCACAGGTACAGAGGTTGCTAAGGATGCTGCTTCTATGGTATTAACAGATGATAACTTCGCCACCATTGTAAAAGCCATTGAAACAGGACGAAATGTATATAATAATATTAAAAAATCCATACAATTTTTACTTTCTGGTAATACAGCAGGTATATTGGCAGTAGTCTATGCCGGATTGGTAGGCCTTGCTACTCCCTTTGCGCCGGTGCATTTACTTTTTATAAATCTTTTAACAGATAGCTTACCAGCTATTGCTTTGGGATTGGATAACCATACCAGTGAAGTTATGAAAGCAAAACCCAGAGCAAAAGACGAAGGTATTATGACAAAAGATTTTATGAGTAATATTTTGTGGCAGGGACTTATCATTGCGATCAATACTATGATTGCGTACTACTTTGGGTTACGTTTTAGCCCTCAGATGGCAAGCACAATGGCTTTTGCAACACTGTGTTTGTCTCGCTTGGTGCATGGGTATAACTCCAAGTCGGAAAAGGCAATTCTTTTTTCTAGAGAAATGTGGAATAATCATTACTTAAATGCTGCGTTTGTGCTAGGATTTGTGCTTCTCAATGCTGTGCTTTTGGTACCTGCATTTGCACCATTTTTTAGAGTGGAAATGGTAAGCACCTATCAGTTAATGATTATCTACCTCTGCTCTTTACTCAATCTATTTGAAATTCAAATAATTAAACACGCACTATCTATTTTCAGAAAAAATAAATAAGTTAGCAAAAAATTCACACAAAAAAAAGAGGGAAGATGATGTATCTTTCCTCTTTTTTATTGTATGTATTTTTCAGAAATTGAGCCCTACATGATATTTTGCAGGATTTTATAGTAATTTGACGATAGAAAATTAAGAATTTACAAGCAAAATAGTGTATATTTAAAAGAGATTGTACCAAAAAGGTTGTGCTGAGGAGGAAAGATATGAAAATGAAATTTCAAAAAAAAGAGCTAACGTTAATAGTTTCTATAAGCGCAGAGGTAGACCACCATATCGCAGAAGAATGTAGAGAGAAGATAGAAAAGGAATTGGACAAGTTTCAAGGAAAAAGTATTATATTTGATTTTTCTGATGTCACATTTATGGATAGTTCTGGGATTGGAATGGTAATTGGGCGATATAAATATACACTGGCACAAGGAGGAAGAACCGCCATTGTTTGCCGCAATGAAAAAGTAAAACAAATTTTTCAGTTATCCGCATTATTTCAGCTGATTCCATGCTATGATACCATTGGAGAGGCATTGAAATATACGAATCAGGAGGGATTTTTAAATGAAATATGACAATGAAATGACACTGCAAATTGCATCAAAATCTCAAAATGAGGCCTTTGCCCGTGTTGCGGTAGCAGCTTTTGTTTCCCAATTAAATCCAACAGTTTCAGAAATTGCAGATATTAAAACAGCAGTATCAGAAGCAGTCACAAATGCCATTATCCATGGCTATGATCAAAAAGAAGATATTGTAGAAGTATTTTGCGGTTATTGTGGAGATATCGTTTACATAGAAGTAAGGGATAACGGAAGAGGAATTGAGGATATTATGCAGGCAAGGCAGCCTTTGTATACCTCAAAACCAGAAATGGAACGCTCAGGCATGGGCTTTACGGTTATGGAAACATTTATGGACGAATTGAATGTAGAAAGCCAGTTAGGCATAGGAACAAAAGTACGAATGACAAAAAAAATCAAATGCGATTCGGATTTGTGAGGTGATGAGCCGTGGAACGAACTCAGCAGTTGATTTTGGAAGCACAACAAGGAAGTATGGATGCGAAAGAAACACTGATATCTGAAAATTCCGGTTTGATTTGGAGTATTGTTCGTCGATTTCGTGGACGAGGATATGACTTAGAGGACTTATATCAAATAGGTTCCATTGGACTTTTAAAATGCGTTGACAAATTTGATGTTTCCTATGAGGTGAAATTTTCCACCTATGCGGTTCCAATGATTATGGGAGAAATAAAGCGCTTTTTGCGGGATGATGGTATGATTAAAGTAAGTAGGCCTCTCAAGGAATTGGCTGTGAAGGCAAAATATTTGAGAGAAAGTATGATGCATGAAACAGGGAAAGAAGTTACCATCGGTG
>JAAYQI010000125.1 GCA_012519385.1 Candidatus Epulonipiscium sp. | reverse complement strand
TTCATGCCCACAGACAAGATGTGGTAATCATTGCGGAAAATGGGGCTTATGTTACCTATGATGGGCAGGAGCTATATTCCAGTGTGATGAAGCGGGATATTGTGGAGTATAGCCTAGACTGCATTGGTAAAATGCCCAATGTGGAGCCTATGCTGTGCGCTAGAGAGGTAAGCTATACCACCAATCCCAAAACCTATGAAATTATGAAATCCGACAAATTTAAATATAAAATGCAGTTGGTGGATAACTTATATGATGTGAAGGATGAAATCATAAAGGTATCGATGCTTGATTATGATAAAAACGGTGCAGAGGGCAATAGTTTTGCATTTTTAAAACCCTTACTTCACCAGAAAGCAGAAATTGCCGTATCGGGATTTCAATGTGTGGATATTGTAAATAAGGGAGTATCTAAAGGCACTGCCATTGAAGCAATGCAAAAAAGATGGGGTATTTCTATGGAAGAAACCGTTGCCTTTGGCGACAATTATAACGATGTGGAAATGCTCCAAAGAGCAGCATACAGCTTTGCTATGGCGAATGCAGAGCCTGGCGTGCAGAAAGTTGCCCGCTATATTACGGGAAGCAACAATGAAGGCAGTGTCGTGAAGGAAATACGAAAATTGGCAGGTATTTGAGGTGTAAAATGAAAAAAATGGTTAGTTATGCTCTGGGATGCAAGGTGAACCAATACGAAAGTGAAGCCATTGGGGAATTATTTGCGTCAAAGGGCTATGAGGTTGTTTCAATAGAAGAAAAAGCAGATGTATATGTAATCAATACCTGCACTGTAACAAATTTTGGAGATAAAAAATCCAGACAGATAATACGCCGTGTAAAAAGGCAAAATCCAGAAGCCATTGTGGTGGTAGTAGGCTGTTATGCGCAGACTGCCCCCGACGAAGTAATGCAGGTAGAGGGTGTGAATCTAGTCATTGGCACCAAGGATAAAAACCGTATTGTGGAGCGGGTAGAGGAATACAGAAGTGAAGAAGGGCTGCAAAGCTTTGTGACAGATATTATGCAGGAAAGGGAGTTTGAACCTCTTTCCATTGAAACTTTGTCTGATAGAACCAGAGCCTATATTAAAATTCAAGATGGATGCAGTCAGTTTTGCTCCTATTGTATTATTCCTTATGCAAGAGGGCCAATCCGCAGTAGAAATCCTGAGGATGTGCTGAAAGAAGTACAGACATTAGCGGAAAACGGATACCGTGAAGTAGTATTAACGGGAATCCATGTGGCCTCATATGGAAAGGATTTGCATACTACGGATTTACTTCATATCATAAAAAAGGTGCATGAAATCAAAGGTATCGAAAGAATACGTCTAAGCTCCATTGAGCCTAATATTATTACGGAAGAATTTGCAGAGGAAATTTCTAAGTTGCCCAAGGTATGTGACCATTTTCACCTTTCCTTGCAAAGCGGGTGCGATAAAACCTTAAAGGCAATGAACCGAAAATATACTACAAAAAAATACCGTGAAGCCACGGAAATTCTCCGCAAGTATCTGCCAGATGTTGCTCTGACTACGGATATTATTGTTGGTTTTCCTGGGGAGACAGAGGAAGATTTTTTGGAATGCTATGAATTTGCAAAAGAAATCGGCTTTTCAAAAATTCACATTTTCCCGTATTCCCCTAAAAAAGGAACACCTGCGGCAGAACGGATAGACCAGATTTCTAATGAGGAAAAGGCAAAAAGAAGCAAAGAGCTGACTGCATTGGCAGAGCAGATGGCAATGGATTTTATGAAAAGCCATATCGGAAAAACCATGCCTGTATTGTTTGAAAGAAGTGTGGGAGAGCATTGTTATGAAGGCCATACTACAAATTATATGAAGGTGCATATGGTGTCTGAAGAAAATTTGAAAAACCGTATTCTTATGGTAACCATGGTGGAGGCCAAAGAGGATTTACTTCTGGCTCGCAGTATGGACAAAACTACATCGGAATAAATTTTCGTTGCATATTCCTTTGATTTATATTATGATGAAGGTTGAAGGGTATGTGGACGGACTTTATAAAAAAATAATGGTGGAAGGAGCGTGACTTTTATGAGCGGTATCAATGAAACACAATATTTTGGCGTTATGGATAAGGATATTCCTAATGAGGCAAAAAAGATATTACTGTCAGTTAGCAATGCGCTTAAAGAAAAGGGATATAACCCTGTAAATCAGATTGTGGGCTATATTCTCTCTGGTGACCCGACTTATATTACCAGTCACAACAATGCCCGTTCCCTCATACGCAAGCTAGAGCGTGATGAGCTTTTGGAAGAACTGGTAAAAGAGTATTTATCTAAAAATTAGGCTGGTGGATAAAATTTGCGTATTTTAGGATTGGACTATGGGGATAAAACCATAGGTGTAGCAATGAGCGATCCTTTTGGATGGACGGCACAGGGTATCGAAATTATACGGAGAAAAAATGAATCCGAATATAAAAAAAGCTTGGCTCGATTGGCTGAATTGATAGAGCAGTATGAAGTGGACACCATTGTTTTGGGGTATCCTAAAAATATGGATAACTCGGAAGGACCTCGATGTGAAAAAACGAAGGTGTTCCAAGAGCGATTACTTCAGCAGTTTCCTAATATCCCTGTGATACTTTGGGATGAGAGAATGAGTACTATGGCCGCTGAAAGAAGCCTCTTGGAGGCAGACTTAAGTAGAAGTAAGCGAAAAAATGTGATTGATAAAATGGCGGCGGTATATATCCTGCAAGGATACTTGGACGGCAGAAATAAGTAATATTATCGAAATAGTTTCGGGAGTGAAAAAAATGGAAAAATTTATTGATGATGAAGATATGATGGAAGAATTTGAAACAGTAGTAATGACAGATGATGACGGTAACGACGTGGAGTTTGTAATTATTGACAATATTATGAGTGCAGGTGAGCGTTATCTTTTGGTTGTAGAAAAAGAACTAATGGATGACGATGAGACAGATGCTATTATTTTAAAAGAAATTTCTATTGATGAAGAAGATGTAACATACGAGTTAGTAGAAGAAGATGCGGAGTTTGACCGTATTGCAGATTTATTTGCACAATCAGGCGAAGATTATGAAGTTCGCATTGATGAAGAATAAGACGTTCTAAGGGAGAAATCCCTTTTTTATCATAAAAAGCTGTGCATATTTATTATGTCCGAAAGGTGTTTTTTTATTTTCAAGAGGGCAGTAAGGAATACCGAATAAGGCAAAATTCTTGTAAAAGAAGGATATTTGTCGTACTTGATTTATGAATGAATTTATCAAGGAGGGGGTTCTGTCAGCTTTTTTTCTGATACAAAATTTTAGGTAGGGTTCGGAATAGGAAAGATACCTTTTTTGTAAGGAAAATTGGCTTGCCTTGTTGAATAATGATGATTTTATGTTTGGCAAAAAGCGGAAGCACCGCTTTTTTTCTGTTTCCCTTTTTGCGGGTTTAAAATCATGTAATTTACGGCATACTAAGTTTATAGCCATAGAACGGAAAATTGAGAAGTGAAACATAAAGAATAGGAGGTGTGTTTTTTTGGCAGCAAAAAAACCAAAATTGAAAGTAATGTCATTGGGCGGGCTGGAAGAAATCGGGAAAAATATGACGGTGCTGGAATACAACAATGACATTATTGTAATTGACTGTGGATTGGCTTTCCCTGAGGATGATATGCTAGGGATTGACTTGGTAATCCCTGATATCACATACTTGTTAAAAAACAAGGAAAAAATAAGAGGGAT
>JAAYQI010000001.1 GCA_012519385.1 Candidatus Epulonipiscium sp. | reverse complement strand
TTGTATTATGGGAGTTTAGCTCAGCTGGGAGAGCATCTGCCTTACAAGCAGAGGGTCACAGGTTCGAGCCCTGTAACTCCCATTTTTTGTTATATTATAATGCATGGCGGAGTAGCTCAGTTGGCTAGAGCACGCGGTTCATACCCGCGGTGTCAGGGGTTCAAATCCCTTCTCCGCTATTTTATTTTATGTCGGATGTTTATATCGGGCTTTTTCTTTTGCTAAATTATGGGAGTTGTGATAGTATGATAAGAATAGGTTCTGGCTATGATGTACATAAATTAGTACCTAATAAAAAGTTGATTTTAGGTGGAACAGAAATTCCATATTATCTAGGGCTATTAGGGCATTCTGATGCTGATGTGTTGGTACACGCAATTATGGATGCGTTACTGGGAGCCGCTGCTTTAGGCGATATAGGAAAGCATTTTCCAGATTCTAACCCCCAATATAAGGAGATTTCTAGTATTAAATTACTAAATGAAGTTTTTTGCTTGCTACAAGAGCAAGGATACGGTATAATAAATATCGATACAACAATTGTTGCACAAAAACCGAAGCTAGCAGCATATATTGATGATATGAGGCAAAATATTGCTTCTACACTAAATATTGAGTTGAGCCAAATAAATGTGAAGGCTACGACAGAAGAAGGTCTTGGGTTCACAGGGCAAAGAGAGGGTATAGCTGCTTATGCAGTTTGCTTGATTGATAAAACAGAATAAAGCATAATGGTAATGATGGAAAGAGTAGTTCTTATATTTCCTGCCAGAGAGAACGGCCTTGGGTCTACCTTGGGTGAGAGCTGTTTTCAGGACAATAGAGAATGAAGTGCATTCCTGAACTGAACAGGCGAAAGGTGATATTTCATTTAGTAGTTTGTTTCCGATGACAACGTTACAGTCACAGAGTGAGGAGATGTTAGTCTCTTAAAAAAAGTGGAACCGCGGAGTAAGCTTCGTCTTTGTATGTGCAAAGACGAGGCTTTTATTTTTTTTAATTACGAAAAGGAGGTGCGAACGTTGTTTCGCGATGCTATTAAGGTGGTAAAGGAAAAAGATCCTGCAATCAAAGGTACAGCTGAGGTATTATTGTATCCTAGTTTTTGGGCTACTATTTTTCACAGGGTGGCACATTATTGTTATAAGAAAAAAAGATACTTTATTGCACGTTTGATTTCCCAAATTTCCAGATTTTTAACAGGAATTGAAATTCATCCAGGCGCACGAATTGGAAAAGGTTTCTTTATTGATCATGGAATGGGTGTTGTAATTGGTGAGACGTGTGAAATTGGAGATAATGTTTTACTTTATCAGGGAGTAACTTTAGGTGGAACTGGCAAAGATACAGGTAAAAGACATCCAACGGTGGGTGACAATGTTATGATTGGTTCCGGAGCGAAGGTGCTTGGCCCTGTTGTCATTGGTTCTAATTCAAAAATTGGAGCAGGCTCTGTTGTATTAAAAGATATACCGCCAAATTCTACAGCGGTGGGTGTGCCAGCAAGATGTACTACAAGAGAGGAAGGAGAAATACAACTTCATCCTTCTGATACGCTAGACCAAGTACGAATTTCTGACCCTGTAAGCCAAGATATCCGAGATTTATCTGAGAGATTAAAAATAATTGAGAAAATACTTGTAAAAATGAGCGAATCCAAGGTAAAATAAAGCAGAATGATTCTGAAACGTATTGATAAATAAAAGAGGAGAATGCTTATGAAGGTTTACAATACTTTGACGAGAAAAAAAGAAGAGTTTATCCCCCTTGAAGAAGGGAAAGTAAAGATGTATGTTTGTGGCCCTACGGTATATGATTATATCCATATTGGAAATGCCCGTCCTTATGTTGTGTTTGACACAGTAAGAAGGTATATGGAATATAAAGGTTACGAAGTAACCTATGTGCAAAATTTCACAGATGTTGATGATAAGATTATTAACCGTGCTAACAAAGAGCATTGCACAATGGAGGAAGTTTCCAATAAATATGTGGAAGAAGCTTTCCGTGATGCAGATGGCTTGAATGTAAAAAGAGCTACCATCCATCCAAGAGTAACACAGGAGATGGACCATATTATTGATATGATAAAGACTTTGGTAGACAAGGGAATTGCATATGTGGATAATGGCACTGTTTATTATAATACAAAGGCATTTCCTGACTATGGTAAGCTATCACGGAAAAATTTAGATGAACTCATTGCGGGAGCAAGCGAGCGTGTTTCTGTAGATGATGCTAAAAAAAATCCTACAGATTTTGTGCTTTGGAAGCCTCATAAACCAGGGGAGCCTAAATGGGATTCTCCTTGGGGCGAGGGTCGCCCTGGTTGGCATATTGAATGTTCTGTAATGGCAAAAGAGCATTTGGGTGATACCATTGATATCCATGCTGGCGGTGAGGATTTAATATTCCCTCATCATGAAAATGAAATTGCACAAAGTGAGGCTGCCAATGGAGCACCATTTGCAAAATATTGGCTTCATAATGGATTTATAACAGTGGATAATGAAAAAATGTCCAAATCTCTTGGAAATTTCTTTACAGTAAGAGATATTGCATCTCATTTTCCTTATGAGGTGATTCGTTTCTTTATTTTAAATGGTCATTATAGAAGCCCTATTAACTTTAGCAGAGATTTAATGCAGGCATGCCAAAATGGCTTGGAGAGAATAAAAAATTGTAAAAAAGATTTGGCATATTATGTTGAAAATTGCACCAATTTAGAACCATCAAACAAAGAGTATGAGGCAGAGCTTGAAAAATTTAGAAATCAGTTTGAATCAGCAATGGATGATGATTTTAACACAGCCGATGCTATTGCAGCAATTTATGAGTTAGTACGCTTTGCCAATAAAGCTATGAAGGAAGATGTTTCAAAAGGTACTTCTATAAAAATTAAGGAAATGCTGAGTCATTTATGTGATGTGCTTGGTATTGCAGAGGATGAGGTTCAATCCGAAGAAGATGCAGCAGAAATTGAAGCATTGATCGCTCAAAGAACAGAGGCAAAGAAAAATAAAGATTTTGCTACAGCCGATGCCATTCGTGACAAATTAACTTCCATGGGAATTACCATTAAAGATACTCGTCAGGGTGTGCAATGGTTTAGAGGATAATTCATATGGAATACATGGAGAAACTTGAAGTTGTTAAAAATTTACTCTTAACGAGTCAGCCTTTGGGGCATGAAAGAGAACTTTCTCCCTTAGCTCTGGCATATGTGGGAGATGCAGTATTTGAGCTTATGATACGCAGCCTTGTGATTGCTGAAGGAAATGCACCTGTAAATAAGCTCCACAAAAAAGCCAGAAATTTTGTAAATGCAAAATCACAAGCACAAATGGCTTTTCGTATGATGGAATTTTTCACAGAAGATGAAATGGCTGTTTTTCGCAGAGGACGCAATGCAAAGTCCTTTACTGTACCTAAAAATGCTGATATAATGGAGTATCGGCACGCAACAGGACTAGAAGCAGTTTTTGGTTATCTGTATTTATCCGGAAATTTGGAAAGAGCCTTAGAGCTTTTGAAAGTTGGATTGATACAAGAAATAAATGTTTAAAATAATGAAAAGGCCGAAGGAAATTTCCTATCGGCTTTTTTCGTAACAATAGATAAGGAGCGTAATGCCATGAAAAATGCAGAGGAAAACTGGAATGATAATCAATTGGAAGGCAGAAATGCCATACTTGAAGTATTAAAAAGCGGTAGAGATATTGAAAAAATTATGGTTTTGAAAGGAAATACGGAAGGAACCATTCGAAGAATTATTGCACAGGCAAAAGAAAAAGGAGTTGTAATACAAGAAGTAAGCAGACAAAAGCTGGACGAGATTTCTCAGACCAAAAATCATCAAGGTGTGATTGCTATAGTTTCTGCCCATAATTATGTGGAGATTGAAGATATCTTAGCTATAGCAAAGGAAAAAAATGAACCGCCATTTTTGATTCTTTTGGATGGAATTACAGACCCTCATAACCTTGGTGCCGTATTAAGAAGTGCAGAATGTGCTGGTGCCCATGGTGTAGTGATTCCCAAAAGGCGCTCTGTGGGCTTAAATGCGACTGTAGGCAAAACATCCGCAGGTGCTATAGAATATATGCCTGTAGCAAGAGTGACTAATTTAGCAAGAACAATGGAATATTTGAAAAAACAGGGGATATGGCTTGCTTGTGCAGATATGGACGGAGTGGATTATTTTGAATCTAACTTATCTGGAGCTATTGCGCTGGTAATAGGCAGTGAAGGAGAAGGTGTAAGCCGTTTGATTAAGGAAAATTGTGATTTTACGGTTTCTATCCCAATGTATGGAAAAATATCCTCATTAAACGCTTCTGTAGCTGCAGGGCTTTTGATGTATGAAGTTGTACGCCAAAGAAACTTTAGCAAGTAAATGGTTTGGATGGGGGTAATCTTTTGCAGAAGGAATATTTACTTGTCGATGGGTATAATATCATCCATGCATGGGACGAGCTAAAGGAATTGCTTGAGGTAAGCTTGGAAAGTGCCAGGCAAAAGCTGATAGACATATTATCCAATTATCAAGGTATCAAAAAAATACCGTGATACTGGTATTTGATGGTCATTTGGTGAAGGGAAATATTGGCACAGTATATCAGCATCATAATATCTATGTTGTTTATACAAAAGAAGCAGAAACAGCAGACCACTACATTGAAAGAGTTGTACATGGGTTACCGAAACATTATGCTATTCGGGTAGCTACTTCTGATGCACTGGAGCAATTAATTATTTTGGGCAATGGTGCTACCCGAATAAGTGCCATAGAGCTTTATCATGAAGTGAAAGGCGTAGAAAAAAATATTCGTGAGAGATATATTGAAAAACGTCCTCCCAAAAACAACATGTTGGCAGATAATATTGATAAAGAAGCTTTGGAATGGATAGAAAAGCTGCGCAGAACAAAATAGAACGTATGGAGAGTGATGTGTAGTGGAGAACAGAGAGAGAAATGATGAGTTATATCAAGGAAAAAACGACGAAGACTTAATTCAGTATATAAAGAGCGGAGATGAGCAGGCGCAAGAATACATATTAAATAAATATAAGCCATTGGTGAAAGCCAAATCCAGAGCATATTTTCTGATTGGTGCAGATAGGGAAGATATTATTCAAGAAGGAATGATAGGGCTTTATAAAGCCATCCGTGACTATAAAGAAGAAAAAAATTCGTCTTTTCGTGGGTTTGCGGAGCTTTGCATCAATCGCCAAATTATTACCGCAATCAAAACTGCTACCAGACAAAAACATTTGCCTTTGAATACCTATGTTTCTTTGAATAAGCCGATATTTGAAAATGAATCGGAAAGTACTTATATAGATATTATTCAAGAAGGTGAAGTTTTAAATCCTGAAACGCTATTTATCGGCAGAGAAAACAGAAGTTTTATTGAGTCACAGATTATAAAAAATCTTAGCCGATTTGAGACAAAGGTATTATCCTTATATCTGCAAGGAAGAAGTTATTTTGAGATTGCACAAGTGATTAATAAATCAGAAAAGTCCATTGATAATGCACTGCAAAGGGTGAAAAAAAAGATAGAGAAATGCCTAAAAGGTAATGATAAAGAATAGCTATTCTTGTTACCAAATAGATATAGTTTAAAAATTTATGTAGACCTCTAAACGGATGGAACATAATATGCACACCGAGTTAGAGGTTTATTTTTATGAGTTGAATTTTTTGGAAAGTATGATATAATACTAATGTTATTCATAAATTTGTAATATAAGTTATTAAATATGAAATATTTATAGGAGGGATGATATGTTGAAGCAGCTTAAAATGCTTTTTTTTACAATGCTTTTATGTACCTGCTTTACCGTAAGTGCATGGGCAGGTATTACGACAAATGCAAGCCAGTGGGCAATTACAGCAGTAGAAAAAGGGTATCAGAGTGGTGTAGTACCAAAGGAATTGCTAAATCATGCCACACAAGAAATTACCAGAAAAGAGTTTTGTGATATTGCCATTGGATTTTATGAAAAAGCAACAGAAACTCATCTAAAACCGAAAGGGAAAAGTCCTTTTGAGGATGAAAATTCTCCAAATGCAATTATTGCATATGAACTAGGTATCATGAATGGTATCTCAAAGACGAAATTTAACCCTCAAGGAAAACTGACTAGAGAGCAGATGGCAATGATTATTTATAATACAGTCAAAGCTGCAAATCTGAAGCTTGAAAAGGGTACAGCATCAGTGAAATTGTCAGACATAAACCAATTAGGAGCAAATAGCAAAGAAGCAATTTATGCTCTATATCAAGCAGGTATCATTAGTGGATATAATGGGAAATATAACCCTCAAAATAATGTTACAGTACAAGAAGGTATCAGTGCCTTTGTGAAAGCATATGAGATATTTACAGGAAAAATATTGGAGAGCAGTAATATAACCCAGGATACTGTATGGATTCAAGAAAAGGCAATTACTTTTGGAGATAGCATTGCTTCCCTGAAAAAAGTATGGGGCGAGCCCGACCGTATATATGAAAATGCATATGGTCAGCAAAGATATGTGTATTGCAATGATTACCATGATTTATTTATGGTTTCTGTTGTGGAAGGTCATATAGTTGAAGTTTATACTGGTAGTAGTAGTTTTCAATATCAAGGGATTTCTGGTAAGCAGAAAAATGCAGTGGTTGATAATTTGAAATACTTGGATAAAAAGCTAAATCGTATTGAATTAAAAAATGATAATTTGGATGCTTATGTCCTTTTAGATAATGAAGGAGGTGTGGATGGCATTCTATTGCGTTCTAAGAAGTATCGAAGTGAGTATAAAAAGCGTTTTTCTGCTAAATTTGGCAAAGATATGGGGCTAGAGTTATTTGACCTAATCAATGCAGCAAGAATTGAAAAAGGACAAGAGCCTTATCAATGGAGTGAAAAAGCAGCTACCATTGCGGCAAAACACAGCTTTGATATGAAAAAGAACAGATATCTAGGATATAACGATGCGAATGGAGCAACACCTTTTGATAGGATGACACAAGGTGGAATTTCATATACTATGGCCGCAGAAACCATTGCAAAGGCAGATGGGGATGCCATTATGGTTTTTCATGAATGGATGAGTAATATTGGTACCAGAAGTAACATTTTAAGCAGTGGATTTACAAACTGCGGTATTGGTATTGAAATTGAAAATTATTCAGTATATGTAACGGCTGATTTTTTTAATTAATAATATTTATGCCTACCAAACACAGATAGCAATTTGTTTGGTAGGCATTTTTTTATAGTGAAATGCGATTTTTGAGAGGGTACAGTGTTTCACCGATTTTTTTGGCATCAAAGAGTATTTTTTCAATATCAATCGTAGGAAACTGACCGTTTTGATATAATATTTTTCCTCTAACCATAGTAAGGGCAACATCAGAAGGCAGTGCGGCATAAATCATTTCTGTGAGAGGTTCTGTTTGTGGTTGCAAATTGATGGAGTTAAAATCTATTACCACAAGGTCTGCATCAAATCCTTGGCATATTTTTCCCGTGTTGGTTCTGCCTTGTGCTACTGCACCATGGCAAGTAGCCATTTTCAGCAGAGTAGATGCAGGTATAACAGAGGGGTCTTTGTGGTAGCCTTTTTGGAGCAAAGCAGCTAGCTTCATATCTTCGATATAGTTTAGGTTATCATTGCTAGCAGTGCCGTCTGTCCCTATTGTGACATTAATGTTGTGTGCTTGCATTTTTACAATATCGGCAATGCCACTGCCTAATTTTAAATTACTCATAGGGCAATGTGCTACGGAAACTTGATGAGCAGATAATAATTCTAAATCATTCTCCGTAAGATAAACGCAATGTGCCGCTGTAGTATTATTTTTAAAAATTCCAAGCTCAGAAAAATACTGAACAGGAGATTTATGATGCCGCATATGGCAAGCCTCTACCTCTTGCTGTGTTTCGCAAAGATGTAATTGGACATTGCATTTATTGTCAAAAGCAAGCTCTGCCGCACCTCTGACAACGTTAGGTGTTGAGGTATATTCGGCATGAATACCCACATCAATTTGGAGCTGTCCGTGATTTGTATTATGATACTCTTTTATCATATCTATAGTATCTTGCACAAAAGGTGCTTCTTGAAAGTTCTTGTCATCAAAGCAGACAATTCCCATACAAATATTTGCATTTATCCCCGATTCCAACACTGCATCGCATCGGGATTTTCCAAGAACATACATATCAGAAAATGATGTGACACCACTTCTGAGAAGCTCCGCAATTCCTAGCATGGTACCTGTATAACTATAGGATTCTGTTAATTTTTTTTCGATAGGAAAAATTTTTTCATGCAACCAGCGCTGTAAGGGCAGGTCTGCACCAATGCTACGCAATAATGTCATGGGTGCATGGCAGTGTGTATTAATGAAGCCAGGGAGTAAAAGTTTATCGGTACCATCGTATATTTCCTCATTTTCATGAATTTTTGGTTTTTTTTCACCAACATATACGATTTTCTCATTTAAAACTTGAACATATCCACAATGTATTTGGCCACTTTCTGTAGAAAAATAATTAATATTTGAAAAAAGCATAAATACACCTCCTAATTTTCGTGTGATTATTTGTATATTATAAAATATATTGATGGAAAGTCAAGAGAAGATAATTGAAACACTGTGTCGGTAAGTCTTTTTGTATAAAGTTTTTTCTGATTAATTGTATTTCGAGAATAGAAATTGACTATTGGTGCTATCACTATGGAAAAAAGAATATTATGGTATATAATATATTTATGTTGCTGAAAACAAAAACTTATGCTGAAAATGGGGAATCAGCTTTTTGTATAGCCGATGGGGCCAGTAACAAATGGCAAAAAATGTAGCTATTCACGTTTGCAATACTGTTGTATGAGAAGATGTGTATGTTACTATTTTTTGCGGGAGTTTATTGTTCAATTACTAATTAAAGTTAGGGGCGATAAGAATGGAAACAAAAGGGACAATCAAAGTGGTAATGGCAGACAGAGATGGACTTTACATGAAAAAAGTAAAGGCTTGTCTCGAGGCAAAAGGGGGAATTCATGTTGTTGGAATGGCGAGCAGCGGGGATCAGGCATTGAAACTGGTCAAAAACTTGAAACCCGATGTGTTGCTTATGGATGCACTGCTCGACGATAAGGACGGATTTTGGGTACAAGAAATGATGAAGAAAAACGGATTAACTGTGAAAGCGTGTATCATAGCATCAGCTATGGGAAGCGATATGGTGGTACGAAAAGCCATGGGTCTTGGGGCAGACTATTTTATGGTAAAACCAATACAGGGCGATATTCTTTTAGAACGGATGGAGCAGTTAGTTAGAAGCCATTCTGCGGAGAATTTTGAGGAGGAAATCGTGGATGAGGTTGAGCATTTGAGTACAGAAACTCCTCATATCGCAAATTTATTGTACGAAAATCTTGAAGCAGACATTTCCAACATTTTAAGCCGAATGGGCATTTCTGCTAGTATCAAGGGATATCATTATATTAGAAAAGCTGTTATGATGGCCGTGGAAGATGAAGAAATTATGATTGGTATTACGAAAGGTTTATACCCTGATATTGCAAAGGCCTACAAAACAACAGCAAGCAAAGTAGAACGTGCCATACGCCATGCCATTGAGTCCTCCTGGAAAAAGAATGGACGAGAAGTATTTTTAGAAGTTGCGGGATATTTTTCACCAGATAAACCAACCAATGGACAATTTATTGCTGCATTATCAGAGTATTTCCGATTAAACTATAAGAGAAATCAAAAGAGAACAGCGTAATTATATATAAAAATAGCAAAAGGAATCTTACGATAAAATAAGATTCCTTTTTTAATTTTTATTATCCTTGGGAAGGAGGTTGAGATGTATTCATCTTTTTGACCAATGCCTCATTAGGAGTGATATAGATGGTTTTATTTTTATCGTATATTACCATACCAGGCTTTGCTCCATTTGGCTTTTTTACGTGTTTACACAGAGCATAATCTACAGGAACATTACTGCCTTCTTTTGCTTTGCTAAAAAAAGCGGCTAAGTTTGCAGCCTCCAGCAGTGTTGTAGGAGGAACGTCCTGCCCATTGGTTCGGATAATAACATGGGAACCAGGGATATTTTTGGTGTGCATCCAGATATCCGTATTCTCTGCAAAGTGTAGTGTTAATTCATCATTTTGATGATTATTTTTTCCAACGTAAATATCGAATTGTTCGGAAGAAACAAAGTGCAGTGGTTTTGATTTTTTTGTTTTTTGTTGTGAGCAAGTCTTTTTATTTTTCTTTTTTGCAATTCCCGCTTGTTCTAATTCTGCTCTAATTTCCGCCAAATCTGCCTCATTTTCAGAATGCTCTAAAGCAGTTAATACACTTTCTAGATATTGTAATTCTTGATTATTTTGATTCTCTTGTATAACTAGGGCGGCCAAAGTACGTTTTGCTTTATTGTATTTTTTAAAATAGCCTTGTGCATTTTCTGAAGGAGTTTTCATAGGGTCTAAGGAGATTTCGATTTCTGGTAAAGCTTCTTCATAAAAATTTATGGCACGAAAGGTAGTCATACCCTTGGTAATGGCATAAATATTGGCAGTAATGAGTTCTCCTTTTAATTTCCATAACTCCATATCTGCAGTTTCTTTTCTAGTTTTTTCTAATATCTCTTTCTTTTTTAAACATCTTTCGATGCGAGAAGAAATAAGATGGTGAATATCCTTAGATTTTTGTTTAATATGGTAAAAACTATTTTTTTCTTGATAAAAATGCTCCAACATATCAGAAGGACTTGAAAATTTTCGTGTTTCATAGCCCTCAAACTGGGTCATTGGTAATACAGAAAAGTCCAAAACTCCATGAGTATTAGGACGGTATATTATTTCAGGAGAAAAGTTTTTCTGTAAAATTTGGTTAGAAACAAATTGAAAAGAAGAAAAAAGCCTATTTTCTTTTTCTTCTGTCAGTTGTTCACAAACATCAGAGGCATCCAAACCTGCAAGGTGGCATATTTCGCTAGCCATAATAGGGCTGATGCCCGTATAGTTTTTATAAATCAGCTCTTGTAATTTTTGCCCGTTTTGTTGGTGGCATAAGGTAAGAAAATGCTCCTGATTCAACTCCAGTGGATTTGATTTATTCTGGGAAGGAGGAAAGTGATAAGTTTTTCCTGGTAAAACCTCTCGCACAGAGCTTTTGTCATGGGAGATACGTTTCATAGAATCCAATATTTTATCATTTTCATCGGTTAGTATGAGGTTACTGTGTTTTCCCATAATTTCAATGATTAATTTTTTTGCTGTAATGTCACCCAACTCATTCATTGTTTCAATTTCTAGTATTAAAATTCGCTCAAAGTTCGGCTGTGTGATTTTTATAATTCTACCTCCGCCTAAATACTTCCGCAAAACCATGCAGAATAAGGGCGGGGAGGGTGGATTCTCTTTTAAAGAAGAAACCATATGAATCCGTGGGCAAGCGGAGTTGGCAGAAGCCAGTATTTTATATGAGTTACCAAAGTTTCGTACGGTAAAAAGCACTTCATCCTCTAGGGGCTGATAGATTTTATCAACCCTGCCGCCCAACAGTTTTTCATTCATTTCAGCTGCAATACTTGCCATTGTAATACCGTCAAATGCCATGATAGCCTCCTTTTTAAGCAATAAATTTTTAAAGTAACGATAAATTTATATGAAAATTAATGTTTATCTTGGATTTAAGGTAAGATTCCACTGAACTTTAGGTCGTGTTTTCTTAAATTCCTCAATACTTTTTAGTGCCAGTTGTTTTAGTTCTTGTTTATTTTTTCCCTTCAAAAGAATGTTCCAGCGGTACTCATTTTTTAGTTTTGATATGGCAGCAGGGGATGGCCCTAACATTACAATAGAAGGGTATGCTAAATTTTGTTTTTTAATGATATCTGCCAAAACTTCCGCAGAATGTATGACATCATTTTCTTCGGCAGAAGTGAGCAGTATGGAAAATACATGGCCAAAGGGCGGGTATTCCATAGAGCGTAAAAATTTACATTCCTGCTCATAAAATCCATGATAATTTTGCTCTGCCGCAAGTACAATGCTGTAATGCTCTGGGTGGTATGTTTGAATCACAACTTTGCCAGAAAGATTACCTCGACCTGCTCGTCCTGCAGCTTGGGTAATTAGTTGATAGTTTATTTCGGAAGCGGTATAGCTTCCAATATTTAATGAAATATCTGCCGCCATAATCCCTACCAAAGTAACATTAGGGAAATCATGACCTTTTGCAATCATCTGTGTTCCGATTAAAATATCTGCCTTACCCGAGGCAAAATGCTGTAATATTTGTTGGTGACTATTTTTTTTGGTAGTTGTATCCATATCCATACGAAGGACTACAGCCTGGGGAAAGAGACGCTTTGTTTCTTCTTCGATTTTTTGAGTACCAATACCAAAGTATTTAATATATTTAGAGCCGCAAGCGGGACAAACAGAAGGGTTTGCAATCCGCTTTCCACAGTAATGGCAAATGAGCTCTTGTGAGTTGGCATGATAGGTATAGGAAACACTGCAATTATCACACGTCATTACATGGCCGCATTTTCGGCAGGAGACAAAAGAAGAATAGCCTCGACGGTTTAAAAAAAGAATGGTTTGCTGTTTTGCTTTGAGGTTTTCTTTTATACCGTCATACAATTCTTTACTGAATATGGATAGGTTTCCTTTTTCTAGCTCTTGACGCATATCCACAATGGTCATTTGGGGCAAAGTGCTGTGATTGGTGCGGTGTTTCATGGATAAAAGCTTTATTTCACCTTGCATAGCCCTGTGATAGGTGGGTATATCCGGTGTGGCACTACCAAGCACCAATAAGCTATCTGTAAGTTGGCATAGCTTTTCCGCTACTTCCTTTGCATCATATTTGGGAGTGGTATCAGAACGATAGCTTGTTTCATGTTCTTCATCAATAATTACAATTCCAAGGTTGGAAAAAGGCGTAAACAATGCAGAGCGTGGCCCTATCATGATAGATATTTCATTATTTTTTGCTTTTTTCCACTGGTCTAAACGTTCTCCGTAGGTCATTCGGCTATGTGTTACAGAAACCTTATCTTTAAATCGTGATACAAAATGCTTTACAATCATGGAGGTTAAGGCAATTTCGGGAACTAATATAATGGCTTGTTTCCCATAACGAAGCACTTCTTCCGTCATTTGAAGGTATACTTCTGTTTTGCCGCTTCCTGTGATGCCATGAAGCAATATCGGTTTTTTATCGGTTTTTTTCCATTCCGCTTTTATTTGCTCTAGAGCGTGGTGTTGCTCGGGAGTAGGGGAAAAAGGAAGTGTTTCTGTTAGAGAAGAAGTATCAAAAACATCTCGAAGAACCTCTTTTTGATATAGAACCACTGCATTTTGCTTTGCAAGAGAGCGAATAGGGGAATCTGAAATTTCCAAAGCTTCTTGTATTTGTTTTAAGGGAGCCTCTTTACAATCAGAAAGATATTGAAGTACTTTATATTGAGCGAATAAATGTGGTTTTTGCTTCAACTTTTCTTGGAGTAAATTTATTGCCTGTATATCCTCTGAAAGTTTTGCAAAGAGAACTTTGCGAGAATGCTCTTTTTGTGAGGTTTCCTGAATGAGGTGGATATCGCCGTGTTGCACAAGAGAATTTAAAGTGGTTTTATCATCTTCAGGAAGTATCTTTTGCAGTTTGGACACGTATGCAGAGCCGCCTTGCTGCTGCAAGAAGTGTAATATTAATTCTTCTTGCTTGGTACGGCTCCTGTTAGGTAGGGGAGTATGTAATAATGCACTCCACACATTTTTTGTTTTGATACCTGCAGGCATTATGGTTTGCAGGCATTGGTTTAATGTGCAAAAATAGGTTTCTTTCATCCACTGTGCTAATTGAATCATTTCTATGGAAAATAATGGAGTACCATAATCCAAAACATCTAAAATAGGCTTTATTTTTTCTAAGGGTATATCGGTATTATCAGTAATACCCAGAACATATCCTTCTGTTCTGGTGTTTTTGAATCCAAAAGGAACAATTACACGCACACCTATTTGTATACTAGAGGCCAAGGATGCAGGAATTTCATAATCAAAGATACGGTCAACCTGTGCATTTTTGATATCCAATATAATATTTGCGTAAAGCATACAAAAAGGCCTCCTTTCAGTTATCCATTTTTTCCATTGTGAAAGGCTGATGGTTATAGTTTTCAAACATCAGCCTTTTCGTAGTTTCGTATTTAAATTCTAGGGATATATTATGCTTTGATGATTGACAGACTGATTTTTATTCGGATAAGGTTTTAGCAAAATCCTCTTTTTCATAGTCCATCATAGTTTTATGAAATACTTCTGGCGCTGTATCAGGAGTACTGGTTTCCTCTGTAGAATCAGAACAAGCATCGTAAGAAGCGTCAGAAGAAGTATCTACGTGTCTTTTTATACGGATTTTTCCTTCATGCAGCTCATGTACTGCAATGGAAACAGGCTTATCAATTTTTACTTTGTCTGTCAAAGGTTTTGCGTGGTCTACCAGTTGGCGAGCTCTTTTTGCTGCTGCAATTACGATGGTATATCTACTGCCAATGGTATTATCATTGTTGGGGTCATTATTTAAAACTTCTAATAAGTCAGAATAAGATGGATGCAACATTACACATTCTCTCCTTTAAAAATCTCTTTTATCTTTTTATTTCTGGAACATTTCATAGTTTCTGCCGCTACGATGGTTTCAATATCTTTCTTTGCTTTTTCCACAGTTTCGTTTATGACGATATAGTCATACTGGGGGATATACTCCATTTCTTCCAAAGCGCGATGAATCCGTTTATTGATGGTTTCTTTATCCTCTGTTCCTCGATTTATCAAGCGCCTGCCCAATTCTTCCAGATTGGGAGGTATCAAGAACACCAGTATGCTCTCAGGATAGAGCTTCTTTACTTGCAGAGCGCCTTGCACTTCGATTTCTAAAATAATATTTTTGCCTTGTTTTAATTGTTTTTCTACATAAATTCTTGGAGTTCCATAATAATTGTCACAAAACTCGGCCCATTCCAGTAATTGCCCATGTTCTCGCATATACTCAAATTCCTCTTTGGTATAAAAGTAATAGTGCTCGCCGTTTTTTTCATAGGCTCTTGGGCTTCTTGTTGTTGCTGATATAGACAGCAAAAAGCTGTCTGTTTTTACTAATTCGGATACAACAGTACCCTTACCGGAACCTGAGGGGCCGGAAATAATAACTAAAATCCCTTCTTTATTCATAATAGTTAAACTCCTTTATTTCAACCTTTCTCTGATGATTCCGGAAGAATATTTTTGGCTTCAAAAAAACGTCCGCCCACGGTTTCCGGTACGTTAGGCGAAAGTACAATCTGTCCATTATCCATTAAAATGACACAGCGCGTTTTTCTGCCGTAGGTAGCATCCAGTAAAATATTTTTGTCTTTTGCCTCTTGGATTAGGCGCTTTACAGGAGCAGAATCAGGGCTTACCATGGCAATGATGCGATTGGCCGAGATTAAATTGCCATAACCGATATTTAAAAATTGTATTCTTTCCATGAATTATCCTCAACTATTCCATATTTTGAACTTGTTCTCTAATTTTTTCTATTTCGCTTTTTAACTCAATACCTAGTTTTGTAACGAAAAGGTCATTGGATTTGGAAGCAATGGTATTGGCTTCTCGATTCATTTCTTGTATTAGAAAATCTAACTTTCGTCCCACCATGCCGCCGTTATGCAAAATATCTTTTAACTGAAGGATATGAGACTCTAGGCGAGTAATTTCTTCATCAATACAAGCTTTATCGGCAAGTATTGCTATCTCCGTTGCAAGACGCTGCTCATCCACGGTTACTCCGTCCAATAGTTCTTTCAAGCGGTTTTTTAGCTTTTCATGATATTCTAGGACAACAGCAGGGGAACGTTCCTTTATTTTTGCAGTTAACTCCTCAATGAGCTTTGTTTTTTCTAAAATGTTGTTTGCTAGAATATTTCCTTCTGCGCTTCGCATAGCAATCAGCTTTTCTAGGGCATCTTGCAATGCAGGCAGTAAGGCATCCCAGATAACATCATCTTCTTGTTTTTCTTTCTCAACAGTAATTACATCGGGAAATTTGGCAACAAGGCTTAGGGAATCGGTACTGCTTAGATGATAACGGTCTTCCAGTTCCTTCAGTTTTTCCACATAAGCATTTGCCAGAGCATGATTTATAGTTACACATACATCATTGGCAGAAAAACTTTCAAAGCTAATGTAGACATCTGTTTTACCACGGGAAATTTTCTGCATCACTTCTTTACGGATTGCATCCTCCAAGCCATTAAGCGCTCGTGGAAGCTTTATGGTGATATCATTATATCTATGATTTACAGATTTTATTTCCACAGTAAATTTACGATTATCAGCAGTAAATTCTCCTCTGCCATAGCCTGTCATACTTCTAATCATAAAATTCATTCCTTTTCCCTATGTATTTTATTACCATTCTGTTTTTATATTTTGATGTGAATCAAATTGTTTTCATTATATAATAAATGGAATGGGTTTATCAAGTAAAACCATAGGATACTTCTATTTTTTTTGCAGAGTTGCAGTATAGCACACCATGGCAGGTTTTACAAGTGTTGTTCCAGTAAGAAAATATAAGAAAGAAAATAAAAAAAGAACTTTTAGCTTGACTTTCTAATAAGATATGATAAAATGAGTGCATCATAAATTTTGATAAAAGCGATGAAAGTGAAAAGTAAAAAAATATACTGCCTCAGAGAGAAAATGCCATCGGCTGTAAGCATTTTTGGTATAGATATTTTTTGAAGTTCCCACTGGAGCTGATTTTCTGAAACATAAATTTTTAGTAGGAAAATCCGGATATGCCCGTTATGCATTTGAGTGCCTGTGTTAGCAGGAATTTGGGTGGTACCACGGAATCATAGCCTTCGTCCCTTTTTTGGGAGGAAGGCTTTTTTATTTGTAAAATTGGAAAGGAGTAATGAAGGCGATGAAGGAAAAATTAAGTCTCATACACACGAAAGCACTGGAAACATTGAAAGAAATTAGTCAAATGAAAGAGCTAGAGGAAGCGAAGGTTCGCTTTTTAGGAAAAAAAGGTGAGTTAACCAGTGTGCTAAAAGAAATGGGGAAACTTTCACAAGAAGAACGTCCTCTCATTGGTCAACTGGCAAACGATGTACGTCAGGATATTGAAAAACGTTTGGAAGAAGCAAAAAAACGCTTGCTTGCTGCGGAGATGGAAGCAAAGCTTGCTTCAGAAACTATCGACGTAACTATGCCTGGCCGTGGTGCTCAGTGCGGACACAAGCATCCTATGAGTATTGTAATTGATGAAATTACAAATATTTTTATGGGCATGGGCTATGAGGTTGCAGAAGGCCCTGAAGTAGAAAAAGATTATTATAACTTTGAGGCTTTGAATATTCCTGCAAACCATCCCGCTAAGGATGAGCAGGATACCTTCTATATTAACGGAGATATTTTACTGCGTACCCAAACATCACCTGTTCAGGTACGTACTATGGAAAAAGGAAAGCTCCCAATTCGTGTTATTTGCCCTGGTAAGGTATACCGTGCTGATGAGGTAGATGCTACTCATTCTCCTATTTTCCATCAGTTAGAAGGGCTTGTGGTGGATAGAGGCATTACCATGGGAGATTTAAAAGGAGCATTGGCAGTATTTGCCAAGGAATTGTTTGGAGAGGATACCAAGGTGCGTTTCAGACCACATCACTTCCCATTTACAGAGCCTAGTGCAGAGATGGACGTTACTTGCTTTGCTTGCGGCGGCAAGGGTTGCCGTGTGTGCAAAGGCGAGGGATATATTGAATTATTGGGCTGTGGCATGGTGCATCCAAAGGTACTGAAAATGTCAGGAATTGACCCAGAAGAATATAGCGGCTTTGCCTTTGGTATGGGCTTAGAGCGAGTTACCATGCAACGTTACGGCATTACGGATTTACGTTTGCTGTTTGAAAATGATGTGAAGTTTTTGAAACAATTCTAACATTTGGAAAGGAGAGAAGTAAAATGAATATACCTATGTCTTGGTTAAAGGACTATGTTTCTATAGAAGCAGATATCAAAGATTTTGTGGAAGATATTACACTATCTGGCTCTAAGGTGGAAGGCTATACCACATTGGCAGGAGCCATTCAAAATGTTGTAACCGGTAAAGTAAAAGAAATTAAACCTCACCCCGATGCAGATAAATTGGTCATTACTACTATCGATGCGGGGCAGGGCAAAGATATTACCATTGTAACTGGTGCCCGTAATTTAAAGGTGGGCGATTATGTTCCTGTTGCGTTGGATAATTCCATATTGGCAGATGGAAAAGAAATCCATACTGGAGCTCTTCGGGGCGTAGTTTCAGAAGGAATGCTTTGCTCTGTTCAGGAATTGGGATGCGATATTCATGATTTCCCTGAAGCTTGCGAAGATGGAATTTATGTATTTCCAGAAGCGGTTGAGTTAGGAAAAGATGTTACAGAGGTTATGGATTTAAAGGATGATGTGGTGGAGTTTGAAATTACTTCTAACCGTCCTGATTGTTTTAGTGTAGTTGGTTTAGCTAGAGAAGCGGCTGCTACTTATGAAACAGAATTCCGTTATCCTCAAATTCGTGTAGAAGAAAAAGGTGAGGGTAATGCAAAGGATATGATTTCTGTTGAGATTCAAAATCCCGAGCTTTGCCCAAGATATATTGCAAGGGTAGTAAAGAATGTTAAAATTGGGCCTTCTCCTCGCTGGATGAGAAAAAGACTGCGTGCCTCAGGAGTACGACCCATCAATAATATTGTGGATATCACCAACTATGTAATGTTGGAATTGGGTCAGCCTATGCACGCATTTAATATCGACACCATTGCGGAGAGAAAAATTATTGTACGAAACGCAAAAGACGGAGAAACCATTACCACATTAGATGGAAATGAAAGAAAGCTGGATTCTTCTATGCTTGTGATATCTGACCCTCAAAAAGCAGTTGCAGTTGCAGGTGTTATGGGTGGAGAAAACTCTATGATTAGCGAAGAAGCAGAAGCAATTTTATTTGAGTCTGCAAACTTTAACGGTCCCAATGTAAGAATAACTGCAAAAAAATTAGGACTTCGTACCGATGCTTCTGGTAAATATGAAAAAGGCTTAGACCCAAATCTTGCATTAGATGCAGTGAATAGAGCAGCACAACTGGTGGAATTATTGGGTGTTGGCGAGGTTGTTCCAGGGATGGTGGACTGCTACCCCAATGAGAGAAAGCCTTGGAAATTAAGTTATTCTCCTGAATGGATTAACCGCCTTTTGGGTACAGATATTTCAGAAGAAGAAATGATAGCAATTTTTGAACGCATTGGGTTACAGGTGGATGCACAAGCAAAAGAAGTGCTGATACCTACCTATCGTCCCGACTTGGAAGCACAGGCAGATTTGGCGGAGGAAGTAGCAAGATTTTATGGATACAATAAAATTGTTCCTACCTTGGCTGCAGGCACCCCAACTGTGGGTAAAAAGACCTATAAGCAATCCATTGTTTCTATGATAAAGGATACTATGATTAGTAGTGGTCTTTGCGAAGCTATGACATTTAGCTTTGAAAGCCCTAAAGTTTTCGATAAATTGAATATTCCAGCAGATAGCCCCTTGCGTAAAACAGTTGTAATTTCTAACCCTCTGGGTGAGGATTTCAGCATTATGCGTACAGTAAGCATCCATGGAATTTTGAACTCTTTGGCTACTAATTTTAATAGAAGAAATGAAGAAGCGGGTTTATTTGAGGTAGGAAAGGTATACTTGCCCAAAGCGGTTCCCGTTACAGAGTTGCCCGAAGAAAAAGAAGTGCTTACCATTGCAAGATATGGAAACATGGATTTCTATGATATAAAAGGTGTGTTGGAGCAATTATTTATTATTTTGGGTATGGATAATAAGGTAGACTTTATACCCGAAAAGTCTATTGCTTGGATGCACCCAGGCCGTACCGCTACCTTAGCCGTAAACGGAAAAACCTTCGGCTATGTGGGTGAGTTACACCCTCAAGTTGCTGTAAACTATGGTATCGGTACTAAGGCATATATTGCTGTAGTTGAGATTGAAACACTCATAGCGGAAGCAGTTTTGGTAAAAGCATATAAGGCATTGCCTAAATTCCCTGGTATCACAAGAGATATTGCCATGTTAGTAAAGGATGAAATTACTGTAAAACAGATTGAAGATGTGATTAAAAATAACGCAGGGGAATATTTGGAAAAGGTAACACTATTTGATGTATATAAAGGCTCACAGATTGAAAAAGGGTATAAATCTGTAGCATACTCCATTGATTTCCGTGGAGCAGATAGAACATTGACAGAGCAAGATATTGCTAAGGCAATGCAGCAGGTGCTTTCCAGTTTGGCTGAAACTTTGGGAGCACAATTACGAGATAAATAACATACTTTAAAGATTAACAAGTAAAAAGGGCATAGAAAAAATCTGTGTCCTTTCTATTTTGAAAATCTTAGGAGTATGAAATTTCTTTTGGGAAATAACAGAAAGGTATTGCATTTTTTACTCTATTATGTTATAAATTTACTCATATAATATTATGGCTATGATGAGGAATAGTAGGCTTTAGGTTTTTTTCAGAGAGTCGGTAGTGGGTGTGAGCCGATAAAAACATAATGTTGAACTCGCCTTTGAGCTTTACACTGAATTTGCTTTTTATAAGCATTAGTAGGAGGTAACGGTTTCCCCCGTTATGGGATTTGAGTGTGTCTTTTTTTAAAAAGGCAAACTAGAGTGGTAACACGGAGGAACTCTTCGTCTCTAATAATTGAGATGAGGGGTTATTTTTTTTTGAACCGCTCCATTTTAAGATAAGAATAAAACAATACCCCAATATGGGCAGAGGAGGAAATACCATGAAATCACGGTATGATTTTAAAGAGATTGAAGCAAAATGGCGTATGCAATGGGAGAAAAATCCTATTAATAAAGAGGATGATAAAAAACCACGCTTTTACTGCTTGGATATGTTCCCATATCCGTCCGGTACAGGGCTTCATGTTGGTCACTGGAGAGGTTATGTGTTGAGTGACGTAGTAAGCCGCCATATGGTGCTAAAAGGATATCAAGTGCTTCATCCTATGGGATGGGATGCTTTTGGCCTGCCTGCGGAAAACTTTGCCATTAAGCATAATATTCATCCCCGTATCGCAACAGCGGATAATGTGGCAAATGTAAAAAGACAGCTTCATGAAATCAGTGCTATTTATGATTGGGATAGGGAAGTAAATACCACCGACCCAGAATATTATAAATGGACACAATGGATTTTTGTGCAGATGTTTAAAAAAGGTCTGGCTTATGAAAAAGAGATGCCTCTTAACTGGTGCCCAAGCTGTAAATGTGTTTTGGCGAATGAAGAAGCTACCAACGGCGTTTGTGAGCGTTGCGGAACTGTTGTAACAAAGAAGAATTTACGTCAATGGATGTTAAAAATTACAGCGTATGCAGATAGATTGTTAGAGGATTTACAATTATTGGATTGGCCTGATAAAGTAAAGAAAATGCAGTCTGACTGGATTGGCAAAAGCTATGGTGCGGAAGTAGAATTTAAAGTAAAAGACTCTGATAAAGTCATCACGGTATATACCACTAGACCTGATACTTTATACGGTGCAACATTTATGGTGCTTTCTCCTGAGTATAAAGATTTAGCAGCATTAACCACACCTGAATACAAAGAAGCTATGGAGAAATATTGCTTTGAGGCTTCCACAAAATCTTCTGTAGATAGAGTTACCAATAAAGAAAAAACAGGCGTATTTACAGGAAGCTACGGCATTAACCCATTAAACGGCGAATTGGTTCCTATTTGGGTATCGGATTATGTTTTGGCTGATTATGGTACAGGAGCGATTATGTGTGTGCCTGCTCATGACGAACGTGACTTTGAATTTGCGAAGAAATTTAACTTACCTATCCGTCAGGTTATTTTGCCCGAGGGAACGGAAGAAAAAGAACTGGAAGAAGCATATACAGGGGACGGAATTATCATCAATTCTGGAGAATGGAATGGTATGAAGGCATTTGATGCCAAACAAATGGCTCCTGACTATTTGGAAAAAAGAGGACTTGGCAAAAAGACAATCAATTATAAGCTGAGAGACTGGGTTTTTTCCAGACAGAGATATTGGGGAGAGCCAATTCCGATTGTACATTGCCCTCATTGTGGAGCTGTTGCAGTTCCCGAGGAACAGTTACCTGTAATGCTTCCTGAAGTAGAATCCTACAAACCTACAGATACTGGAGAATCCCCATTGGCACAAATTCATGAGTGGGTAAATACTTCTTGCCCTCAGTGTGGCGGCCCTGCAAAAAGAGAAACCAATACCATGCCACAATGGGCAGGTTCCTCTTGGTATTTCCTTCGTTATGTGGATAATCATAATGATAAAGAGCTTGCAAGCAAAGAAGCCTTAAGAAAATGGGCACCTGTTGATTTATATGTAGGTGGTATTGAGCATGCTGTACTCCACTTGTTATATGCTCGTTTCTATACCAAGTTTTTATATGATATTGGAGTGGTAGAATTTACAGAGCCATTTAAAAGATTGTTTAATCAGGGAATGATTACAAAAAATGGTGCCAAAATGAGTAAATCAGTAGGAAATGTGGTATCTCCTGACGAGCTTGTTGAAAATTACGGATGCGACTCTTTGAGAATGTATGAATTATTTGTTGGACCACCTGAACTAGATTCCGATTGGGATGATAGCGGTATTGACGGTGTATTCCGCTTCTTGAATAAAGTGTGGAAATTTGTAATGAATTATAAAGATATTGAGCTTGCAGATACAAAAGAGTTGGAATATACCAGAAACAAAATGATTTATGATATTACCAATCGTTTAGAAGCATTAACAATGAATACAGTTGTCAGCGGATTTATGGAATATACCAATAAATTGACAGAGATTGCAAAAAAGGAAAATGGATTAAATAGAGTAACACTGGAAGCGCTGATTGTACTTTTGGCACCATTTACACCTCATATTGCAGAGGAATTATGGCAAGAGATGGGGCATACAGATTCTGTATTTACAGCAGGCTGGCCAGTTTGTGACGAGTCCAAATTGAAAACAGATACTATTGATATAGCTGTTCAAGTAAACGGTCGTGTAAGAGGAAATATAACCATTTCCGCAGATGCACAAAAAGAAGAAGTAATTGCACAAGCAAAAGAGTTGGCTGCTTCTAAGATAGAAGGTCAAACCATTGTAAAAGAGATTTATGTACCAGGACGTATTGTGAACTTTGTAGTAAAATAATAAGTATTTTTTAAACATGATAATAAGCATATTATTTTCTAAAGTATAGAATCTAATATGCTTATTTTTTTGTTATCATTTTTTTTTGGTATAAAAGAAGCCCTTCAAACAAAAAGTACACATCAATTTCGTTTAAAGGGCTTAAATTTATAATTTCTTAAAAAACAGACTCTCCAGTTAATGTCATTTCTTTTGTGATTTTAACCATTTCTTCAAATTTACCAACGATAACCTGAGAAAGTTTTTCCGCTTCTGTTGCTAATGAAGCAGCTTGCTTAAAGTCTTTTCTTTGAATGCAGTGTATAATAGACTCTCCAGATTTATGTAATGTATGATGATAATGCTCCACTTCTTTCCATAAGCCAGTTAATTTTTGAGAGTTTGGTTGAACAGAATAATAGAAATGGCCAAAACCGCATTTATGTTCATCTGTCTGAATGGGGATGAGTGTTCTGTCATTTATCATTGTTTTTACGGTAACTACCCAGTTTTTATGGGCTTTGATAGCATTTTCTACGGCTTCGATAAAATCATCATTAGAAAAACCACAATGATTTTTATTTACCATTTCACCAGATATACTTGCTAAGCCTTGTACGGTTACATCAATATCAGAAATTAAAGTAGAAATACTATTTACAGAATCACTAATATCTTGCAAACCTTTTGCGGCACCCACAAGGTTTTGTATATCATTATTTACCGAATCCAAAGCGGATGAGGATTCTTGCAGAGAACTATTGATTTCATTGCTCATATCAGCCACTTCGGTGATGCGTTTTGTAATATTTCCGATGGCATTGGAGTTTTCTTCCATTACATCAGAAACATTTTCAATGCTGTTGCTGACTCTATCAATAGATTCGGAAGTTTTTTCAATACTCATTTTGCTTCGGTTGGAAGCATCATTCATCTCCAGAAGCAGGGAATCAATATTAGAGGTAAGCTCTTTTGTAGTTTCAGAAAGAGACCTGATTTCATCGGCAACAACAGCAAAACCTTTTCCAGCCATACCTGCTCTAGCCGCCTCAATAGAAGCGTTAAGAGAGAGTATTTTTGTTTGGTCGGATATTTTATTAATATCCTTAACGGCATTATTAATTTTTTGTATTACAATTAATAAATCAGAGATGCTTTGGTCCATATCTTTGGAGTAGGTTACCATCTCTTTATTTTCTGTTTTAATGGTAGAAAGAATTTCATCGCTTTCTTTACTATTTTGCTGCAAAATTTCCGCATCATGTGAAATCTCGGAAATGATATGGTTTAATTCAGAGTTTGTATTAACAATTTGAGTAGTTGAAGTAGAAATTTCTTCGGAAGAAGATGCAATTTCGGTGAACATACTATTTAAGGTATCTGCGGAAGCCTTGATTTTTTTCCCATAGAAAGAAAGTTTTAAATCAAAATCACTAATCATTGTAGCTGTTTTAAAAATACCCTTTAATATAGAAGCTGCTTTTTTATCAAAGCCATGAAGGATGGATTTATTTGAATTACTTTTATTGACAGTACCTTTTTTAGAAAACATAATATTCATCTCCTTGTGGTATAGGTAGTAACAATGATGAAACTAGTTGATTTATAATATCGGATAGGATTTATTTTCCAATAACAATATTGTGAATTATTTTATCACATTTTTTTACATTTAACAATATTTTATGATAGCTTATGAAAAATTGACCACTCAAATAAAGGTGAAACGGATACAAAGTATTTTTTTGATAAAGAAAGAGAACCATGGTTTTCCCATAGCTCTCTTTTGAACTTATTTTTAATCTTGTTTATTTAAAACAATAGCCATCATTTCCATATCTTCATCGGTATTATTTTCTATGGAATGCCATTCGCCTACGTTTATAATGCAAACATCACCAGGACGCACCACAGTTTTGCTTCCATCATTATCAATAAATAAACCTTCTCCTTTTAAAATGGCATAAGGCTCTGTATCTTCTGTATGTTGATGCCAGCCAATGCTGCTATGAGGCTTTAGTACTACACGTGCAAACATTTTGCCGTGGCCTAGTAATTCCTCTTTTTCTAAAAAGTGGTGAATTTCTACGGTTCCTTTTCCGCCACGAAGACCTTCTACAGTATGTATTCTTTCTCTTTTTACCATTTTCTTTCTCCTTCCTAGGTTTGTTCGAATAAAATATTAATTTTATTATACATGGCAACCTATCGTTTGGCAATATGACAGAAGATACCTTTATAAAATTTTAGATTATATAGAAAATGTGTTGAAATTATAGCAGAACATGAATTATAATGGTAAAATATGACCATAGAGTCATAATAATAAGGAGAAGTGAGAGAAGGAAATAAAATCGCTTTTCTCATAGAGATGTTCCTTGCCTAACCATCTCACAAATAAAAAACAGGGAGGTAATTTTAATGAAAGAAACAATGTATCAACAGGCTATGGAAGAAACAATACACCCCGAGGTAATACCAGAAACAATGCACTCAGGGACAATGCCAGAAAAACAACGGAAAATCACAGTTCGGGCTATTGTAATGACAGGCATCATTGCAGCAGTATATGCTGCATCAACATGGGCGATTGCACCTCTTAGCTTTGGGCCGATTCAGTTAAGATTTTCTGAAATATTGGTGTTACTTGCTTTTCTGGATGCTGCATATGCACCAGGGCTGATATTGGGGTGCATTATAGCGAACTTTTTTAGCCCTATGGGTATGGTGGATGTAGTATTTGGTACGGCTTGTACCGCAGCGGCACTTTATGGCATTACCAAATCCCCGAATTTATTGATTGCTACTTTTTGGCCAGCTATTTGCAATGCCTTTATTGGGGTGGAGCTACATTTATTTTTAGGATATCCGTTACTTTTTTCCATGGCAACAGTTGCTTTGGGTGAGTTTACAGTAGTTACGTGTATTGGTTATCCTGTATTTAGGAAGATACTGAGTAACAATGTTTGGATACATCATTTAAAAATTCGTCAATAAAACATAGAAAGACTGTTTTGAATTTTTGCCCCGAAGCTGCTATCGGGGCTTTTATCATAATTTTTTATAGGTAAGGAGTTTTGGGATTGAAAAAATTGGAGAGAGATTTTTATCATAGAGATTCCTTAATTGTAGCCAAAGAATTACTGGGGAAACGATTGGTGCATGAAATAGACGGAAAAAGAATTGTAGCAAAAATAGTAGAGACAGAAGCCTATATGGGTGTTATGGATAAGGCGGCTCATTCTTATGGTGGCAGAAGAACTCCCAGAGTGGAGGTAATGTACGGAGAAGCAGGACATAGTTATGTATTTATGATTTATGGGATGTACTACTGTTTTAATGTAGTAACGCAAGAGGTGGGAATTCCCCAGGCGGTATTAATCCGAGGTGTTGAGCCAGTAGAAGGCCTGCAAGAGATGGCTCAGCATAGATTTCAAAAACAATATGAACATCTTACAAAATCGCAACGAAAAAATTTAACAAATGGGCCAGGAAAACTTTGCAAGGCTCTTTTTATTGATAAAAAACAAAACGGGGTAGACTTATGTGGGGATTTGCTTTATATAGAAGAAGGGGAAGCGGAAAATTTTACAGTGACAGCTTCTAAACGCATAGGAATTGATTACGCGGAAGAAGCCAAGGATTTTTTGTGGCGGTTTTACATTGACAAAAATCCATGGGTATCTGTCATAGATAAAGAATAAAGATATAAATTCCAAAAAGAAATAGCATAATAGGATTCTATGAAAATGCCAAGCGGAGAGAAAAGCTCCTCTGCTTGGCTATTAGGATGATATGTAGGGATGATATGGAACAACTTTATTTTATAGTTGCCTGTTGTAACCCTTGGTTGATGGCTTCCAAGAACACTTGAGCAGTATATGCATTTTGTGGGGAAACATCTACTTCTAAGGATTGAGTTTTTACTACTTGTTTTGCAATATCTTCTGCTGTTTCTTCCAAAAGTGGATAAAATACAGAGATTGTTTCGGGAGTTTCTTGTAATGAAACGGATTTGATTTTTTTGCTATCAACCTTTACTTCTACAATGGCAGTTTCTCCGCCCAAAGATACTTCAGCTGTATAGGTGCCTGGTTCATACATGGCGGTTTTTTCAGACTTTGGTAGGAAAAAATAAACCAGTCCAATGATAATAATAACACCCAATACAGCAAAAATAGCGGTTTTAATAAGTTCCTTTAATTTTATAACCATGAATTTTGTTCCGCCCATAAGGTTCCTCCTAAAAAAATAGTTTGTTACTTATTCTATGAATTCTTGCGAGAATTATGACGGGGGGACAAGCAGTAGAAATATGTTTTGTGCAATCGGGAGGGAAGTCTATGAAATTACGATTTATTACAGGTCGTTCTGGTACAGGCAAAACCAGAACTTGCATGGAAGAAATTGTGAAAAAGCAACAGCAACAAAAAGGAAAGCTAATTTATATTGTGCCAGAACAATTTTCCTCTCAAGCAGAGAGAGACTTAGCTGCTTTTACAGAAGGGAAAGGGTTGCTTTATGCAGAGGTATTGAGCTTTGGCAGATTGGCATACCGTTTTATGCAAAGCGAAAAAAAACAAGGGATGCCTATGGATGACATAGGAAAATCTATGATACTACGAAAAATATTATCGGAAGTAAAAGGAGAATTGAAATATTTTAATAAAAATATAGATAAACAGGGATTTATACAGCAGTTGGGATTAACCATAACGGAATTCTTTCAGTACCGTATTTCTTTGGAGCAACTGGAGGATATGAAAGAACAAAGTACCCTAAGCAGAACCATGCAGGATAAACTCCATGATATAAGCCTGATTTATGAAAAATATCATACTTTTATTAAACCGGATTATATCTCAGGTGATATGCTATTGGATTTTTTATCCCAAGCATTGCAAGAAAAACAAAATATGGATACTACAGAGATATGGATTGATGGCTTTTACGGGTTTACTCCACAAGAGTACGATGTTATTTGCCAACTAATGCGGTTGGCTCATAGAGTTACCATTACATTGACTATAGATGAATTTTCTATGAAGCAGGAAATGGTTTCCCATACATCGCCTTTTTTTGAAACAGCACAAACCAAGAAAAAATTATGCGATTTGGCAAACAGTATAGGTTGTACGGTGGAAAACTCCCTTTTTCTCAAAGAAAATAAAAGGTTTTTTTCAGAGGGCT
>JAAYQI010000124.1 GCA_012519385.1 Candidatus Epulonipiscium sp. | reverse complement strand
GACCATCAAACCGTTATGTTCTCTGCAACTTTATCCCCTGAAATTCTCAATTTATCAAAACGCTTTTTGAAAGAGCCTGAATTTATTAAAGTAATTCCTAAAGAACTTACCGTACCAAGCATTGAGCAATTTTATTTCGATGTGAAGGAACGTTTGAAACCCGATGCCCTCTCTCGCCTTATTGATGTGTATGATCCGAAGCTAGCTTTAGTATTTTGTAATACGAAAAAGCGCGTGGATGAAGTCGTAGAACTTTTGCAAGGACGTGGATATTTTGCAGAAGGCCTGCATGGTGATTTAAAACAGGTGCAAAGAGATAAGGTAATGCAAAAATTCCGAAACGGAACCATAGAAATTTTAGTAGCAACTGATGTTGCCGCAAGAGGCATTGACGTAGATGATATTGATTTGGTATTTAATTATGACGTTCCCCAGGATGAGGAATACTATGTGCACCGTATCGGACGTACGGGGCGTGCTGGCAGAGCAGGTAAAGCCTTTACTTTCTGTGTAGGAAAAGAAATTTATAAACTCCGGGATATCATGCGTTATACCAAAACAAAAATTTTGCAGCAAAAACTCCCTACCCTAAGCGATGTAGAAGAAATGAAGACAAATGTTTTTATTGAAAAAATTAAAGGCATCATGGATGAAGGTCATTTAACGAAATACATGAACATTGTAGATAAACTTTTGGCAGAGGATTACGCCGCAATGGATATTGCTGCAGCACTACTCATATATAATTTATTAGAAATCCAAACTGACCCAATTGATGCCATGGATGACATTAATCTGGGCGGTACAGAGATGTATGGCGGCAGTGATGACAACAATATGGTACGGTTATTTATCAATGCAGGTAAGAAAAACAAAATCCGTGCTAAAGACATTGTGGGTGCAATTGCAGGAGAAACCGGTGTTCCTGGAAAAGTATTGGGTGCGATTGACTTATTTGATGACTACACCTTTATTGATGTACCATCAGAGTACGCAAAAGATATTGTATTCGGCATGAAAAATGCAAAAATAAAAAACAAAAAAATAAATATTGAAGTTGCAAAAAAAGCAAAAGGAAAAAGATAAGTTTTCAAAAACTAAGATAGAACAAGCTCATAGAGAAGCTCACCCCTAAAGTTAAAACATATTTAACTTAGGGGTGTTTTTTATAATTTCATCTGCGAAGTTGATAGGTACTCACTCTGTTTTTATCTTCATCCAAAGCACTTCTAAAGAACCTAACAAGGGCGTTATGTCATGCAATCGTTAATGCTAATATCATAGTTAAGTTTTTCGAGTAGTTGGCATCATAAATTAAACCTCCAAACTGAGTAATTTTTTACATCAGTTTAGAGGTTGTAAAATTTAGGATACTCCTTAAATTCACTTCTTGTGCGATTCACATTTTAAATCTCTGGGCATATTAGTTTTTGCCTTCCTTCATGATCCATTTGGTATTCTCCGCGCAGTATGAGTTCTGAAATTGGAACAATTTCATACCCTTTACTCTTTAATCCCTTTATAATGGAATCAAGAGCCTGAGGAGTATACTTGGCATCATTGTGAAAAAGAATGATGGAGCCATTGCCCAAATGTTTGTGATTCAGCACTTGCTTTATTTCATGCTCAACTCCATATTCTTTCCAGTCTAGACTATCACCATTAGAAACAAAAAAAATCGGAGAGACTTTCGCCCCTCCACTCCACCTTACCTATACACCCCTGCCCTATCATTCACAACAAACCCTCTAAGCATATCCTCCGTCAAATTCAGCTTTTTTTTATCCGCAAAGCACCCCTTGTCAATCAGCTTCTGTACGGTAGCCTTGCCCCATTCTGGTACTTCTGCTAATGTGTTATATCTTTTCTCTGCCATATCT
>JAAYQI010000123.1 GCA_012519385.1 Candidatus Epulonipiscium sp. | reverse complement strand
TTTCCGCCAGATAAGATACTTTTCCTGCTTCTTTTGCCTGCATATCCCACTCGGCATCAATTAAGCGGTGTCTATCTTCTTCGGTAAGGCAAAGTATATTAATACAATCCGTTCTGTGGATGGTAACACCACGGCCACGGGTAACAAACCCTATAATTTCATCCCCTGGTACAGGGTTACAGCACTTGGAAAAGCGTACTGCAACATCACCTACACCTCGTACCACAACGCCGCTGCTTCCTTTACGTTTATGAGGTTTATCTGGGGAGGTTTTTTCCAAGTTTTTAATCAATTCTTCGGCAGAAGGGGATTTTTTGTTCTCCTTTTGGAATTCTTCAATGAGGCGGTTTACAGCTTGGCCTTCCTTTACTCCGCCGTGGCCAATCGCCGCACAAAGGGCATCCCAGTTACGAAAACCAAATTTATTGATAACTTTTTCCATATATTCAGGACGAAGTAAATCCGAGGAAGCAAATCCTTTTTTCTTCATGTCCTTTTCTAAAAGTTCCTTGCCTTTTAAAATATTTTCTTCTTTAAATTCTTTTTTGAACCATTGATTAATTTTTGTTCTGGCTTGAGAACTTTTTACCAAGCTTAACCAATCACGGCTGGGACCTTTGGAATTTTGAGAGGTGAGAATTTCGATAATATCACCGTTTTGTACTTTATGGTCAATGGGTACCATTTTGTTATTTACTCTGGCACCTACCATTTTATTTCCAACGGCACTATGAATGACATATGCGAAGTCTATGGTTGTTGCTCCTTTTGGCAAGCTGACCACTTCGCCTTGGGGAGTGAAGACAAAAACTTGATCGGTAAAAATATCCAAGTCTAACTTAATGGTATCCAAATATTCTTTATTATCGGACATATCTCGCTGCCATTCCAATATTTGGCGCAGCCATGCCAATTTTTCTGCCTCTTTCGTGCTGGATTTTTCTCCTGCTTTACCTTCTTTATATTTCCAGTGGGCAGCAATACCGTATTCGCTGGTACGGTGCATATCCCAGGTACGAATTTGTATTTCAAAAGGCTCTCCCTGTGGACCGATTAATGTGTTATGGAGAGATTGATACATATTGGGCTTTGGCATTGCAATATAATCTTTAAATCTTCCGGGCATTGGTTTATACATATCATGCACAATACCAAGCACAGCATAGCAATCTCGAACATTATCCACAATGGCACGTACAGCAAATAAATCATAAATCTGATCTAAGGTTTTATTTTGGTTGAGCATTTTTTTATAAATACTAAAAAAGTGTTTGCTGCGTCCATCCACTTTTCCTTGTATTCCTGCTGCGTCCATTTTTTGTTTTACATCGGCTACTATGTTATTGACAAAGGATTCTCGTTCTGCTTTTTTCCGTTCAATTTTGGCAGCCAAATCATAGTACGCCTCAGGATTTAAGTAGCGAAAGCATAAATCTTCCAGCTCCGTTCGTATTTTGGAAATGCCCAGCCTATGTGCAAGAGGAGCATAAATATCCAATGTTTCCTGAGCCTTTTCCTGCTGTTTTTCCTCTGTCATATAATTCAGAGTACGCATATTATGAAGCCTATCCGCCAGCTTGATTAATATCACTCGAATATCCTTTGCCATAGCTAAGAACATTTTACGATAATTTTCTGCTTGAATTTCTTCCTTTGTGGAATACGATAATTTTCCAAGCTTTGTTACTCCATCTACAAGGATTGCGACTTCCTCGCTAAAAATTCGAGAAATATCTTCATAGGTATATGGTGTATCTTCGATGGTATCATGTAGTATGCCTGCTGTAATGGTTTCTCTATCAAGCTCTAACTCGGCAAGAATGTAGGCAACCTTTAATGGGTGGATAATATATGGCTCTCCCGATTTACGCTTTTGCTCCTGATGAGCTTCTTTTGCTAGCTGATAAGCCTTTTCAATCATGGAGAAGTCATTTGTTGGGTGATACGTTTGCATTTTTTCAATCAGTTGTTGGTAGAGTTCTTCATCAAGCGTCATGTCAATCACCCCTTTCTTCGTTAAATTTCTGTTTAAATAAATCATAATAGTATATTATAATGTTTTACTTGACTATTTTCAAGTATTACACGAATACTAGCGAAAAAACCTTTCTGAAAGAATGAATATAAAAAAATTTAAAATGTGGGAATGGTAAAAAAGGGGAAAGATTTTTAATTTAGATTTGTCTGTTACAGTAGAGTATGATAAAATGAAAAACTAAGAGACTTGGATGAATTTAACTTTTTGGGTAAAAAGGGGGAGAAACCCATGGGGAAATACTGGCGTAGTGTATTAAATGGATTTATGCTGGGTGCTTTTGTATTTTTGTGGGCAGATTTTATGGAACTACCCTTAGACGATACCCTTTGGATTCTTTTGACAGGTTGGATTTCTTTTTGTGTGGTGCTGATAGGGTATTATTTTATCATACAAAAGCAATTTTATCGCAAGCTATGGGAATTTACAAAGCTACTATTGGATTCCCAAGATGTATCAGGGTATTTACGGCAATATGAAGAAATGCTGCGTAAAACAAAACGTCCTGGTCATCGGCAAATATTATTAATGAACTATGCCACAGGCTACAGCCTAAAAGGGGAATATGAAAAGGCAGCAGAAATTTTAGAACAAGTGCAGGAGCAGTATCTTCCTGAAATGCTACGGATGGCCAAATATCAAGGCATGGCATATAATTTTTTTATGGCAGGAGAGATATCCAAGGGGTGGCAGGTGGTAGTAGAGCATTACCAAGGGATAGAGGAATGTATGAAAAAAGGATATGGCATTTCTACTATGGCTTTAACACTGGCCTTAGGTGCGTTTACTATGGGGCACATTCAAAAAGGATTTGAATTATTGGTAACAAGTATTCAAAGCGGCATAGTTCCGTGGGAAATCCAAAATGCAAAACTTATCTGGGCAAGGGAAGCTCTTTTGCAGGATAGGGATAAGGAGGCGGCAGAGATTTTGGAAGAACTGCTGCAAGAAAAAACTATGCCCAATGTGGAATTGGGTGCAAGAAGATTACTTGGATTTATTAAGCAGCAGGAGAAGTTGCAGTAATATTTATGACAACAAAGGCTGAGGTGTCTTATGTTATTTCATTCCTTTCATTTTTTGATTTTTTTTAGTATTGTAGTAATTTTATACTTTTTATTGCCTCATCGGCATCGGTGGATATTATTACTGGCGGCAAGCTATTATTTTTATATGTGTTGGAAGCCAGCACTCATCTTACTTATTGTGTTTTCTACATTTTGCAATTATTTTTTAGCTCTATGTATTGGTGCAGAGACACGGGAGAAAGTTCGCAGGCGGTATTTAATATGGAGTTTATTGATTAACTTTGGGCTTTTATTTGTGTTTAAATATACCATGTTTGCCTATGATTCTGTCATAGGGGTATGGAATTGGCTGTTAAATGGAAAGGGTACCCCTTCTATAGGCAGGCAATGGGATATTATTTTGCCTATGGGAATTTCTTTTTATACCTTTCAGGCGGCAAGCTATACCGTTGATGTCTACAAAAAAAAGATTAAGCCAATCAGGCATTACGGAATATTTTCATTATTTATCACATTTTTTCCTCAACTGGTGGCAGGGCCTATAGAACGAAGTGAAAACCTATTGCCGCAATTTTTCAGACGTCACTATTTTCAAAAGGAAAGAGCACTTGAAGGGTTAAAATGGATGCTGCTGGGATATTTTAAAAAGGTTGTAATTGCGGACAGAGTAGCTGTGGCGGTGAATACCATTTATAATGCTCCAACAGAGTACGGAGGGCTTTCTTTGGTAATTGCCACATTTCTTTTTACGTTTCAGATTTATTGTGATTTTAGCGGATATTCTGATATTGCTATGGGTTCGGCGAGAGTACTTGGTTTTGATTTAATGAGAAATTTTCATAAGCCTTATTTTTCAAAAAACATACGGGAATTTTGGCACAGGTGGCATATTTCCTTATCTACATGGTTTATGGACTACGTATATATCCCTTTGGGGGGGAATCGTCACGGAAAGTGGAAGCAGTACCGTAATTTATTGATAACCTTTTTGGTAAGCGGATTGTGGCATGGTGCTAACTGGACCTTTATAATCTGGGGAGGCCTTCATGGCATCTATCAGATAGTTGGTATTATAACAAAGAAGCTAAGAGAGAATTGGAAAAAAAGGCTTTCTATTGCAAATACCATGCTTGGTTCAACCATTAGCATTGGAATAACTTTTTTTCTGGTGGCAGTTGGATGGATATTTTTTAGAGCAAACACATTACAGGATGCACTGTATATTGTAAGCCATTTAACAGAGCAAATTTCACTCTGGACAGATAAACAGTATCTATATGAAACTGCTACTGGCATGGGTGTTAACTTATTTGAGCTAAAAGTGATGGCCATGGCCATTGGCGTATTATGGATATCAGAATGGATAAGCGGACAAAAGACGGTGTTTGATTATTTCGAGGAGAAGCCCTATTTCATACGGTTGGCATTTTATGCCATGACAGGGTTATTTGTATTGACGGCGGGGGTTTATTCTAATGCGGGAGAATTCATTTATTTCCAATTTTAAATTTTTGATGAGACTGATTGTATTTTTTCTTTGCGTTGCCGTTCCAGCGCAATATGTGGGCATATTGTACCAAAAGGCGGCAGAGCAAAATAAAATCAATGCTTTTACCCAAAAAAGATTTGAAGATTTTTATGCCTTGCCTGAAAATAGTTTGGATATGGTATTTATCGGGTCTTCCCATTCCTACTGTACCTTTGACCCTGAAATATTTGATAAGGAATTGGGGACAAGCTCTTTTCAAATGGGAACGCCCTTGCAGCACGCTGATACCACCTATTACTTATTGCGAGAAATATATCAAACCCAAACGCCAAAAGTCGTTGTGATGGAAGCCTACTGGGATGTACTGGATGATGATTTTGAAATGAAGCAGGCAAATTCATTTTTTGAGGTTCTGGAAAATCCAGAATTAAAAAAAGAATACATTAAAAAAGTGTTTCCTATGGGAGAAAAGATGAAGTATTTTTTGTTGCCCATTCGTTTTCAGCGGGATTATTTTGCCTATGAGGCAAATGAGATGGAAAAGCACCTTGAGGAAACTTATGGTGTCCATAAAAAGCAGAAGGAAACCCAAAAAGGACAGGAATATTACCGCTCCAAGGGATATGTATACTGTGATATGGGGATGCTACCTGATGAATATGACTTGACCAATCAATTTAAAAACTTAGATGGAAAGAAATGGAGCATATCAAAAAAGCAGGCAAACTATGTCAGAAAAATTGCACAGCTTTGTGAAGAAAAAGGAAGTAAATTGGTTTTGGTAACAGCACCTGTTGCTAATGTTTCTATGGATTATATAAAAAACTATGATAAAATTCATAACCATATTGAGGAGCTTTCCAAAGAGCTTTCGGTTCCTTATTTGGATTATAATGTAATTAACCAACAGGAAAATTTGCTGAGTAATGAAAATTTTAGAGACGATGCCCATTTGAATGATAGCGGAGTGATAATTGTGGATAAACATTTTATCTCTTGGCTGAAAGAGCAAAGCGGATTTTTTTCAGAAAATGTATCGCATTAAAGTGAGAATACAATAGAAAATCGGTTGAATTTGGATATCAACTATACTATAATGTAAAAATATTAAAACTAGGTAAGATTTTTGATGAGTTGGGTATACTTTTGGAAAATATGAGTTTACTTTTTTAGGAGGAAAATAATATGTCGGAAGAAAAGAATAATGTTGTGGAAGGTACAGGCCTAAGCGGCACAGGTAATTTTATACATAACTATATACAGGAGGACCTTAAAGCGGAGCTTAACAAGATTCACACCCGTTTTCCTCCAGAACCCAATGGCTATCTCCATATTGGCCATGCTAAATCCATATGCTTAAATTTTGGATTGGCAAAATTATATGGAGGCAAATGCAATTTACGTTTTGATGACACGAACCCTACCAAAGAAGATGTAGAGTACGTGGAATCTATCCAAGAAGATGTAAAATGGTTGGGATTTGACTGGGAAGATAGATTATATTATGCATCCTCCTATTTTGAAACATATTACCAAGTTGCTCTGAAGTTAATTCAAGAGGGAAAAGCTTATGTATGTGATTTGACACCAGAAGAAATGAGAGAATATAGAGGAACTCTTAGCACTCCTGGCAAAAACAGCCCCTACCGTGACCGCAGTGTGGAAGAAAACTTGGATTTATTTCAAAGAATGAGAGCAGGCGAGTTTCCTGATGGTTCCCGAACATTACGTGCAAAAATTGATATGGCCTCTCCTAATATTAACATGAGAGACCCTGTGCTTTACCGCATCTCTCATGCACATCACCACACCACAGGAGATGCATGGTGCATTTATCCTATGTACGATTTTGCACATCCTTTGGAGGATGCTATTGAAGGAATTACCCATTCCATTTGCACCATGGAGTTTGAAGACCACAGACCCTTATATGAATGGGTGGTACGTGAAGCAGGATATGTAGAAAACCCTCCTCGTCAGATAGAATTTGCTCGTTTGGGCTTAACCAATACGGTTATGAGTAAAAGAAAACTGCGTGCCTTGGTGGAGGATGGCTTAGTAGACGGATGGGATGACCCTAGAATGCCAACCATCAGCGGCTTAAGAAGACGTGGCTTTACGCCAGAATCTATTCGTGATTTTTGTGAAAGAATTGGTGTTTCTAAAGCAAACAGCATGGTAGACAGTAGCTTATTAGAGCACTGTATTCGTGAGGATTTGAAGGGAAAAGCAAAGGTTGTAATGGCGATATTGAACCCGCTAAAATTAGTGATTACCAACTACCCTGAAGGACAGGTAGAAATGGTAGAATTGGAAAATAACCCTGAAAATCCCGATATGGGCACAAGACAAGTGCCTTTTGGCAGAGAACTTTATATTGAGCAAGAGGACTTTATGGAAGAACCTGTGAAAAAATTCTTCCGTTTGGCACCAGGCAAAGAGGTTCGTTTGAAAGGGGCTTACTTTGTAACTTGCACCGATGTGATAAAAGATGAAAATGGTGCCATTTTGGAAGTACATTGCACCTATGACCCAGAAACAAAAAGCGGTTCAGGTTTTGAAGGCAGAAAGGTGAAGGGTACTTTGCACTGGGTAAGCGCAGATTACTGTGTGAAAGCAACTGCCAGACTATATGATTATTTGATGCTAGACAATCCAGATGACCCTAATGGAGAAATGATTATGAATCCAAATTCCTTAGAGGTTAGAGAGTGCTATATTGAGCCATCTATCGCTAATGCCCAAAGAGGAGAGCGTTTCCAGTTTATGAGAAATGGTTATTTCTGTGTGGATACTAAGGATTCCAAAGAAGATGCATTGGTATTTAATCGGATTGTTTCCTTAAAAAGCTCTTTTAAAGTAAAATAATTAGGTAGTGATAAAAAATTCGGGTGGTTATGCTTCCCGAATTTTTTCTTGCAAAGACGGGGAATCATAGTACAATAGACAATAGAAAACAATAAGAAATAAGGGAGAAGAGGGAAGCAATGGAACAGAGAGAACGGTTAAAAGAATGTAAGCGCATTGTGATTAAGGTGGGGACTTCTACGATTACCTATCCCAATGGGCGGCTAAATTTGAAAAGAATAGAAAAGCTAGCTCAAGTATTATCGGATTTAAGAAATCAAGATAAAGATGTGGTTTTGGTTTCTTCTGGCTCCATCGGCGTGGGCGCGGTGCGTCTTTCTTTTAGCGAAAGACCTACGGAAACCAGAAAAAAACAAGCCTCTGCCGCTGTTGGACAAGCTGTTCTGATGCAGATATATCAAAACTTTTTCTATGAATATAACCAAACTGTGGCTCAAATTCTTTTAACAAAAGAGGATGTAGCAAGCCAGATTAGAAGGGATAATATACTCAATACCATGGAAACATTATTGGAGATGGGCGTAATTCCTATCGTAAATGCCAATGACACTATTTCTACAGAGGAAATTGAATTTAGCGATAATGATAGGCTTTCGGCACTTGTGGCAACACTGATACAGGCGGATTTATTGGTGCTTTTGACAGATATTGATGCGCTATATGATAAAGATCCTAAAAAATATGCGGATGCCAAGAGGATTTCTTATGTTACAGAAATCACCCCAGAAATAGAACAGATGGCAGGGGAAAAAGGTTCTGCTTTTAGCGTAGGTGGCATGGAAACGAAATTACAGGCGGCGAAGCAATGCTTAGACCATAAAGTATCTATGGCGATTGCCTTAGGAGATGACCCTGGAGTTCTCCACCGTATTTTAGAAGGAGAAGAAGAAGGTACTTATTTTTGCGGCAGAATAGAGGGCTAATGATGAATACGGAAGATGCGAAAACTTTGCTGAGAAGGAAAATTTTGGAGAAAAGAAACCAAATGTCGGACTTGGTTTTAGCCGAAAAAAGTTTGCAGATTGAAAAAAGAATCGTAAACAGCCAAGTATATCAAACAGCAAATCAAATTTTTTTGTTTTACAGTATGCCAAAAGAGGTCAACACCAAAGGATTGATTGCACAGGCATGGAAAGATAATAAAAAAGTAATGCTTCCCATTGCAAAAAAAGGAGGAAAAATGTTTTTTGTTTCTTATGAACCAGAGGATGTTTTGCTCCAAAGCAAGTTTGGGGTAATGGAGCCGCAAAAGGATAGCTCGGAAGAAAAGTTCCCACAAGAAGGAGATTTATTTTTGGTGCCTGGAGTGGTGTTTGACAAAAATGGCGGACGAATTGGCTATGGCGGAGGGTTTTATGACCGATTTTTTGCCCAAGGCGGATGCTACAAAAAAATAGCGGTTGCTTTTTCCTTTCAAGTGATGGAAGAAAATATTATTCAAAATCAGTTTGATATCAAAGTGGATGAATTGATAACGGAAGAAGAATGGATAGGAGGAAGATAGTATGAGTAATTTAATAGAGATGGGAAAACGAGCAAAAAAGGCTGCTGTAACAGTAGCTGGCTTATCAACTCCAGAAAAAAACAAAGTGCTTATTCATGCAGCACAGGTGCTGGAGGAAGCTGTGGAGGAAATTATACTTGCCAATAATGCGGATGTGAAAGCGGCGCTAGATGCAGGTATCAAAGGAGCTTTTATTGATAGGCTTACGTTAACAAAAGAAAGAGTTTTATCCATGGCGGAGGGCTTAAGAGATGTTGCATCTTTACCTGATCCTGTGGGTGAGGTTCTTTTTATGAAAACACTGGATAATGGCTTAACCATTGGACAAAAAAGGGTACCAATGGGTGTAATTGGCATTATTTTTGAGGCTCGGCCTAATGTGACGGCGGATGCTTTTGGATTATGCTTAAAAGCGGGAAGTGCTGTGATTTTAAGAGGAGGCAAAGAAGCTATTCGATCTAATACTGCCATTGTAAAGGTATTTCGCAGCTCTTTAGAAAAAGATGGACTGCCTGCTAATATAGTGCAAATGGTAGAAGATACCAGCCGAGAGACTGCTACGGAAATGATGCGGTTAAACGGTTATCTGGATGTGCTGATTCCTCGTGGAGGGGCAGGGCTGATTCAAAGTGTGGTACAAAACAGCACTGTGCCTGTGATTGAAACAGGAATTGGAAATTGCCATATTTATGTGGATGAAAGTGCTGATTTGGAAAAGGCGGCGAAAATTGTAATCAATGCCAAAACCCAGCGTCCTGGGGTTTGTAATGCGTGCGAAAGCTTATTGGTACACAAAAAAGTGGCAGAGAAATTTTTGCCTGAGATTGGAAGGTTATTGAAAGAAAAACAGGTGGAAATTCGTGGAGATGAAGAAACGAGGAATGTGGTTTCTGATGCAGTTTCTGCCACGGAGGAAGATTGGGCTACAGAATATAATGATTATATCTTAGCAATCAGAGTAGTAGAAAGCTTGGATGAGGCCATGGAACACATCCGTCGATACAGCACAGGGCACTCTGAAGCTATCGTAACAGAAAGCTATACCAATGCACAGAGATTTTTAAATGAAGTGGATGCGGCGGCAGTATATGTGAATGCCTCTACCAGATTTACAGATGGAAGCCAATTTGGATTTGGTGCGGAAATCGGTATCAGTACACAAAAACTTCATGCCAGAGGCCCTATGGGGTTAAAAGAACTGACTACCACAAAATATATTATTTATGGAAACGGTCAAATACGTGAATGAGAATTTAGTGATTAAGTCGCTAACGAATGGGTAAAATGATTATAGCGGCTAAAAAAGTTCTATAGAAATTAGCTGAATACCATATAAGCCATAGGGCTATGGGGTTACTTGGGTTCTATTATTTTGCTAAGAATTTTTAAATGGGAATTTGCTTATATTTCAATTGATTTTTTATGAAATAATGTTTGATTGATTTTGCTTTAAAACTTGAATTCACCACCCATTACTTTCCTGTATAGATTATTTCCTTTGAGAAATAATACTAGTGTAACATCAATAAATCTTTTACAGGATGTTTTAGGAGGTAATGAATATGACAAACAATAATTCTAATTCTACAGGAAAAACAAGTGTACCGGAAGCAAGAGCAGCTATGGAGCAGTTTAAATATGAAGTAGCTAATGAAATTGGAGTACCTTTAAAAAAGGGTTATAACGGTGATTTAACATCTGCTCAGAACGGCTATGTTGGCGGTTATATGGTGAAAAAGATGATTGAAGCACAAGAAAGAGCTATGGCAGGAAAAACAACAACCAACAGCTAATGAAATTGCTTTTAGTATGATTTCGTTTTTTGAATGAGAAAAGACCCTATGCGAATCCATAGCGATTGGCAAAGGGTCTTTTTCCTAATTTTAAAGATAAACAAAAAAAGTGGGCTTACCCACTTTTTAAGTTATTATTATTGAGCTTTTGGTGCGCTTACTGGACAAACGCTAGCGCAAGAACCGCAATCGATGCAGTCAGATTCTTTGATAACATAAATGCTACCAGCGTCAGAAATACAAGATGTAGGACACTCGCTTGCACAAGCTCCACAGCTGATGCACTCAGAACCGATTTTATATGCCATTTAAAAACACCTCCTATTCGCAATATACAATAGCTATTTTATATCAAAATGTTCTATTACGCAAGGAGAAATTTTGAATTTATCAAATAAATTTTATTTGTGTCGGAAAATAACGTTTTTTATGCAAATTTTAATGTCATTTCTGGTATTTTAGGGCAGAGTATGATATATTAACAAAAAAGAATCACTTTGGAAAAAGAGGAGCGGAAGGCTTATTTCTGCTAGAGAATGATTTTATAGTTAATTTTTCAAGTAAAAAATAAATTATGGACTGGTGAATGAGCATGAAAACAACTGGAAAAAAAGTTACTGCATCATTGGAAGATTATTTAGAGGCAATCTTTTTTTTAAATGGAGAAAGTCAAGATGTACGTGTTACTGACTTGGCAATAGAGTTGAATATTTCAAAACCCAGTGTGAATCGAGCCATTAATACACTAAAAAGCCAAGGCTATGTGGAACATGAACATTACGGAAGTCTGCGTTTGACAGAGGAAGGGCTACGGATTGCACGGAATATGGCGGGTAGGCATAAAATGCTGAAATGCTTTTTGATTGAGGTACTCAATGTGGATGAAGATGTGGCGGAAGAAGAAGCATGCAGTATTGAACACCATTTAAGTGCAGACACCATTGAAAAGATGAAACAGTTTTTAGACAAAACACTAGAAAGTAAAAATAAATAAAAAAGGAATATCCACTTAAGATATTCCCATGAACTGAAATGTCTATTGCTTTTTGAAATAGAGCAGTTTATTGTAAGGTGTTGTTTTCTTGACGCTTAAATTCATCCAGATAACTCATATACTCTGCGGCAGAAATACGAATTTCATCATATTCCTCCTGCTTAATGGGGCGAATGATTCGTGCAGGAAAGCCATATACCATATGGCCATCGGGAACCACCATATTTCTGGGGATTAATGCGCCTGCGCCGATAAAGCAGTTTTTTCCGATTACGGCACCATCTTGTACAATTGCACCCATGCCAATGAGGCAATCGTCTGATATGGTACAGGCATGAATAATGCAGTTATGACCTATGGTAACATTGCTGCCAATGATAACATCAAACCCACTTTCAATATGAATACAAGAGTTTTCTTGAATATTTGTACCATTTCCGATGACTACCTTTTCTTTTTCTCCACGAACAACTGCGCCAGGGTAGAGAATGCACCGTTCGCCCAATGTTACATTTCCGATAACGGTAGCACTATCAAAGACATAGCAGGAATCTGGAACAACAGGAACAAAATCTTTAAATTTTTTAATCATAAAATCAAACCTCCATGATTAGAATAGCAAAAAAGTTGCAAAAACATTATGCTAATTTTCCCCTTTTTTGCATTGCTTGTATCCTACATGGATATTATATCATAAAAAAGGATTGACAATAGGATTTTTGATATATAAAATAATTTGCAAATGATTTGCATTTTTGAATGGAGGCTGCAAATATGAAAAAATGGATAATGATATGTATGCTTATGATGGTGATGGTATTTTCGGGGTGCAGTAATGCAGAACCTCAGCAAAAGGAAAATAAAACACCGCAAACAACACAGGAAAAAGAAGAGATACAAGCAGTAACCTCTTTTTATCCCATTTATATTTTGGCTCTTAATGTTACAGATGGTGTGGAAAATGTGAAGCTAACCAACCTGACGGGAAGTCAAACGGGATGCTTACACGATTATCAATTAACAACAGATAACATGAAAACATTACGCGAGACAGATTTATTAATGATTAATGGTATAGGCATGGAAGGTTTTTTGGACAAGGTGATAGAGGAAAACCCAAGCTTAGAAGTTTTGGATACATCGGAAGGGGCTTTTTTACTGGAAGCCAAGGAAGCTAAAGGTGATGAGGATGATCACGGAAAATATAATTCTCACATCTGGCTTTCTATCCCCAATGCGGTAAAACAGGCAGAGAATATTCGGGATGCTTTTTGCAGACTTGATCCAGACAATGAAGAACAATACAAAAAGAATACAGAAGAATTTGCCAATGCCATGAAGGAATTAACCGACCAAATGAAAAACATTGACTTGACAAAAAAACAGAATGCGGCAATATTCCATCAAGGTTTTGAATATTTCTCTAGTGACTTTGGTTTTGACGTTGCCTTTCGTATTGATGCGGATGAAGATACAACGCCATCTGCCAAGGAAGTGAAAGAAGCAGTAGAAAAAGCAAAGGAGCAAAATATTTCTGTATTTTTTGCAGCGGATGATATCGGGAAGCAGTTTGCAGATACCATTGCAGAGGAAACTGGTGCAAAGGTATATATACTTGACCCAATTACTTCAGGGGAAAATAAAAAGGACGCTTACGAAAAAGCAATGCAGAATAATATACGGATTCTAAAGGAGGCCCTTGATAAATGAGCATCCATAATCGTTGCGGATTATGCAGGATTGATATTTCCAATCTCTCTGTTTATAGCGGAGAGGATATTTTAATTGAAAATATAAATATGGATTTTCATTGTGGGCAGCTTACGGCACTGATTGGAAAAAATGGTGCGGGAAAAACCACTTTGATACGTGCTATTTTGGGGGAGCGGAAGTTTACAGGAAAAATTCGGTATCAAAGGCATGATAATCAAGAAATTAAACGTCCCATTACGGGATATGTTCCCCAGCAGTTAACGTTTGATAAAAATATGCCTGTCAGCGTTATGGATTTTATGTTGGCAGGCAAAAAGAATCCGCCTGTTTGGCTAAGGCAAAGGAAAGCGGAAAAAGAGCATATTTTAAAAAGGCTAGAGCAGATGCACTGCGCTCATGTTGCTAACAGAAAGCTGGGAGAGCTATCTGGAGGGGAACTGCAAAGAGTGTTACTCACTGCGGCTACAGACCCAATGCCTGATTTGCTGATACTGGACGAGCCTGCCTCGGGAGTAGATGCCGCAGGGCTTGATTTATTTTATAAAACTGTCAGCGAATTAAGGAATCAATATCATATGGCTATTTTACTAGTCTCTCACGATTTAGATTTGATACGAAAATATGCCGATAAAGTGGTACTAATTAATAAAACCGTGATAGAGCAGGGAGAAGTAGCCGAAGTATTTGCCACAGATGCTTTTCGTGAAAGCTTTGGAAGATAGGAGGGAAAAGAAGTGAATCCGATGGTTTTGAATTTGTATGGAGGAATGGTTTCCTTTCTAAGCTATGATTTTATGAAATATGCTTTTTTGGCGGCGATACTTCTGGCACCATTATTTGCTTTATTGGGTACTATGGCGGTAAACAACAATATGGCTTTTTTTTCTGACGCATTGGGGCATAGTGCGTTTACAGGAATTGGCATAGGGGTACTTTTAGGAATGAAGGAACCACTTTTTTCTATGCTCGCCTTCGGTATTTTTCTTAGCATAACCATAACCAAGGTGAAGGCGGCGCAAGGATTTTCTACAGATACCATTATTAGTGTGTTTTCTTCTGCGGCTATGGCACTGGGTATTGTGATATTATCCAGAGAGGGAGGCTTTGCGAAGTTTTCTGGTTATTTAATTGGAGATATTTTGACAATTCAGCCAAAAGATATTATCACAATCGCCGTAATGCTATGTGTGGTATACATAATTTGGATGAAGATATATAATTCACTGCTTCTGGTTAGCGTGAACCGCTCTTTGGCGGTGAGCCGAGGTGTGAAGGCGAGTTTGGTGGAAAATATTTTTGTGATTACAGTGGCGGTGGTGGTAATGGTTTCTATTCGGTGGATAGGCATTTTAACCATCAATTCTTTGCTGATACTGCCTGCTGCTGCGGCCAGAAATATTTCTAAAAATGCTGCACAATATCACTGGCTTACCTTAGGGATTGGCATGATTTCTTCTGTTGGGGGAGTTTTGGTATCATATTATATGGGAACTTCGGCAGGGGCATCCATGGTATTGATAGCGGCGGTGTTATTTTTTGTCACATACAGTATTAGTAAATGTCAAAAGTAAATATGAATTGAAAAGGAGTAGGAGTTATGCATATTAATTATCAAACAAAAGGGATTTGCGCAGTAAAGATAGAGTTTGATGTAGAAGAAGACGGAAAGGTGAAAAATGTCTTGTTTCGAGGTGGATGTGATGGAAATCACAAAGGGTTAGCAAGTTTGGTAGAGGGAATGGATGCAAAGGAAGCGGCTAACCGCCTTCGAGGCATTACCTGTGGTCATAGAAACTCTAGCTGTCCTGACCAATTAGCTCAGGCATTGGATGAATATTTAAGTAAAAATCAATAATAGAAGGGTTATAGGCTAAAAGGAGCAAGGTGTAAAATTTATACTTTGCTCCTTAAAAGAGATGGAAAGGTATGGAAGGATTTACTTCCGTTTCTTAAGAAAAAATGAAAATTCATCTGTAAAATCAAGGTTTTTGAAGGTTTTTTATTGACAAGAAAAAGTAGTTGTGATATTCTTTATTGAGGAAAGACGGAAGTCTTTTTTTTATGCAAAAATTTGTATCAATGGAGGTGGAAGTTTTGAGAACACGGATTACCTTAGCTTGCACAGAGTGTAAGCAGAGAAACTACAGCACAACAAAGGATAAAAAAGTAATGCCTGACAGAATGGAGATTAAAAAATATTGCAAATTCTGTAAATCCCATACTATGCATAAGGAAACAAAATAATTAGGTGGGAATGCCTAAAAAGGAAGTGAACAGTATGGAAGAAAAAAACACCACAACCCCAAACGAAAACGAAAAAAATGAAACAAAAAAAGTAACACTAAAACAGGACAAGAAGGGTGACAAAGCATCCTTTGCAGACACTGTTGCGGATTACAAGGCGGAATTCAAGAAAATCATATGGCCGAAACGTGATGAGTTATCTAAAAAAACAGTGACGGTTATTATGACATCCTTACTGATAGGTGTTATCATCTTCTGTATGGATACAATCTATACAACAGGATATGACTATATTTTAAGCCTGTTGGGATAATGAATATCAAGGGAAAAAGGATGGTAATATGTCTGAAGAAGTAAACAAGCAGGAAGAGGTTCAAGCATCAGCTGAATCCAAGTGGTATGTTGTACATACCTATTCGGGTTATGAAAATAAAGTAAAAGCCAATATCGAAAAAATCATTGAAAACAGAGGAATGCA
>JAAYQI010000122.1 GCA_012519385.1 Candidatus Epulonipiscium sp. | reverse complement strand
GCTTTTTGGTATAAAGCATCCGCACATATTTGGATGCCTGGCGCCGTAAGCCCAGTTACAAACTCACCGTTTCTGCCAACCACATCATAGGTGGTTGCAGTGCTATAATCAATCACCAACGCAGGACCACCGTAAATTTCATTGGCAGCCACCAAGTTAACAATACGGTCTGCTCCCATCTCTCTGGGATTTTCCATGCGTAGGTTAATGCCTGTTTTCATACCAGCACCAACAATCACAGGCTCCTTGTGAAGATATTTTCTTATTCCATTGGTCAGCGAGTACATAATGTTGGGCACCACAGACGAAATAATGACACTCTCAATGGCATCTATCGTTACCTCAGAGTAATCAAACAACGACCGTATCAACATACCTGTTTCATCGGCTGTTCTGTTACTTTGGGTCATAAGCCTCCAGTTTGCTACAAGCTCGTCTTTGTCATACACTCCCAGCACACTATTGGTATTGCCGACATCAATTACCAAAATCATCTTCAATTTCTCCTCATAAATCAATTTGTATCAACTTGAGACATTTCTTTTTGCTTTATACGAAGAAAGAGGACGTGCAAAGCACGTCCAAGACTGCCGTTCCAAGCCGATAGCCCACCCGTAAACAACTCTTCGAGTCTTTCTTCCTTTATTTTTATGTTATCTAACATCTATATTCATTAATGGTTTTTCATGGCTTGTACACCCGATGGAAACATGGCTTTTTTCACCGCTAGCACCACACCAGTACAAATCACCGCTGCCGCTAACATCTCCATTACACCGTATGTAATGATGATTCCCCAAATTACAGGGCCTGCTGCTGTACCCATTTGCTCTGTCAAAGTCTTGACATACAAAACGTAAATCATTCCCATTGCGCCCAAGGTATTTGTCAAAGAACCCAGTGCCGAAGCCAATATCGCCGCAAACGCACCTCTTTTATCCAGATGGACTAAGAAACGGTAAGCATCCCCTGCCACAAGCCCGATGCAAACTCTGGGTAATAACGATACCAGAGGATTTACAAAGCAGGGACTTAAAACACTGGTTGGCTGTGTAATTGCCTTAAACATGGATACCAGTCCAAAGGACAAGCCTGTGATGGCACCAACAAAAGGCCCCTCCAATATTGCCGCAATAATAGTAGGGATGTGGGTAGTGGTTGCACTAACAGGCTGCAAAGGGATAATTCCCAAGGGGGAATATGCCAATAGCATAGTAATGGCCACCATCATACCAGTAACTGTTAACTTTCTTGTTGAAATTTTCTTGTTTGAACTCATGTTAGAGTCCTCCTTTCATTCTCATTCTGTTTCAGATATAAGACTACTGGGAAACGAAATTTTGCCTATGTTCCCTGTGGAAAACGATGGAACTTAGAGTATATCTGCCTAAAGCATAACATCTCAATCCACAGTGGCTTTCCACACAATCAACATTATAACAGCAAAAACTATAATTACAATATATTTTTTTGATTTTTCGTTATTTTTTATACAATGTTTTTTTACTTTTGTTTAGAAAGGATTTCTTTTGCCATATCTTTTCCTTCTTCTGTGCAAAAAACCACATACCAAAGCTGTAATGCCTTCCATAATTCCCGTTTGGTTCGCTGTAGTTGTTTTATCTCTAATTCTGCCCCGATTTCATCAAAATTAAACTCATCTTCTGGCCGTACTGTTTCAAAATATACCGTACCATTTTCTTCAAAACCTATAATAAAACTGCATTTTAATTTTTCCGCAGTCAACACACAAACCATACGTATTTCTTCTTGAATTTCTTCTGGAACACCTAGAAACTCCGGTGAAAAAAAATATTTTTGTGTTTCAAAGCTTGCCGCCGCTAAAACTTGTTTTTCCATATCCTCATCCTTTCCTTCTAGGTCGAATAGAAACCTCGCCAGAAAATACCGTTACAATACTTCCATCCGCTTTTTGCACCATCAATTCCCCTTGAGGATTGATGTCAATGGCTTTGCCTTCCACGGCTTCCTTGCCCAATGTGTATACCTCCTGCCCAATGGTAACGCAGGCAGACTTATATTCTTCATAAAAGTAAGCAAAATCTCTTTCTTTCACATATTTTTCATAGTAACCTTCCAGCTCCGTCAATATTGCCTGTATCAATTTTTTACGAGAAATGGCTACGCCGTTATTTTCTATTTTTAAGGACGTGGCTATAGCTTCTAACTCCTCGGGGAAGTATTCTGTATTTACGTTAATACCGATACCCACCACCACATAATTGACCCGTGTCATTTCCCCGTCCATTTCTGTCAATATGCCGCAAATTTTCTTCCCGCCAATTAAAATATCATTGGGCCATTTAATTTGCACAGGGAGGTCTGTTGTTTTTTGGATTGCCTTGCATACGGCAAGCCCTGTCAGCAGTGTCAATAAAGGGGTTTGGTTGGGGGAAATATCAGGGCGGAGTAATAAACTCATCCAAATACCTACACCTTCTTGAGAAGTCCATTCCTTTCCCCTTCGACCTCTGCCTGCACTTTGTGCCTCTGCCACAGCTAATGTACCCTCTGGGGCTCCTTCTGCTGCCAATCTGCGGATACAAGCATTGGTCGAGTCTATTTCTTTATAAAAATAAACCTGCTTGCCTAACCATTTTGTACCCAATCCATCCTCTATCTCTTGTGCATTATATAACTCCTTATTTTGTGATAAATAATACCCACGATTACTTACTGCTTGGATGTCATACCCTTCTTGTCTTAATTGCTTGATTGCCTTCCAAATACTGGTTCTGGAAACACCCAGTGTTTCTCCCAAATATTCACCCGAAACATAGTCCGAACTTTTTTTTAAAATTTCAAGTATTTTTTGCCGCATCCTTTTTCACCTACGCAAATTATGTCCTGTCCCTCAAAAAAGCCGAATTTGCAAGACAATCTCTACCTTG
>JAAYQI010000121.1 GCA_012519385.1 Candidatus Epulonipiscium sp. | reverse complement strand
GGGCGGATGCTTAGCAAAAAACCAGTTATTATTTCCACCAATTTATCTCCTGCGGATTTTATCCATCAATATTCCGATAGGGTGGTATCCCGATTATTGGGGGAATATACTACGCTAAAGTTTTTTGGGGAAGATATTCGAGTAAAAAAGAAATTTATGAAATGATGAAATCTTGTGGCTACGTATTTCGGAAGAACTTTGGAAAAGAGAGATAGCCCTTTGAAAGGAAAAACATATGTTAGATTTTCGAATAATGACATTTTTAGAATTATGCAATCAAAATAGCTACACAAAAACAGCCCAGGTACTCAATATGACCCAGCCAGCCGTAACACAGCATATTCAGCATTTGGAAAGAGAATATGGTGCGAAGTTGTTTCATCATTATGGCAAAAAGCTGATTCTTACTCCTGCGGGGGAGCTGTTGCGTCAAGCTGCAAGAACCATTGCCGCAGATACCCAAAGCCTAAAACGGATGATGCAAGAAGGCGGGAAGAAAGATACCCAGTGGCGTTTTGGAGCCACATTAACCGTGGGAGAATATGTGCTTCCGCCTGCACTGGCATGGTACCTAAAGCAGGCAGAGGATGCCCATGTGTTTATGACGGTGGAAAACACCGTAACATTGCTTTCCATGCTACAAAAGGGGGAAATTGATTTTGCTTTTGTGGAGGGATATTTTGATAAGCAGGCATATGATTATACCTTGTTTTTGCAGGATGATTTTATCGCAGTATCCGCACCCAATTATATTGCCCCGAAACAATCTCTTTTGTTTGAAGATGCGGTAAAACTGCCTTTGGTATTAAGGGAAGAAGGCTCGGGAACGAGAGAGATTTTTGAAAGGGTGCTTTTGGAGCATAATATGAATATTTCTCATTTTTCATTACCGTATCAAATTGGGAATATGCAAGCAATCAAATATTTGGTACAGGTGGGATGCGGAATCACATTTTTGTATCGTTCTGCTGTAAAAAAAGAATTGCAGGAAGGAACGTTGACAGAGCTTGTGATTGAGGATTTTAAACTGCAAAGGGAGTACAATTTGGTTACGCTAAAAGACAGCTTATTTTCTGATAGGTATTATGAATTTGCGAATCTTTTGAGAGGTTTTTTGAAAAAAAGCTGAAAAGGTTTTTAGGTGTTATGTGATATTTAAAAAAGCTGTCTGCACTTGGCAAACAGCTTTTTTTCTTACATTATTTTTTGTTTTGATTTTGTAATGCTCCGTCCATTTTTAAGGAAACTTTTTCGGAGAATGTCTTTTTCTTTTTATCGGCTAAGTTCATGCCATGAATTTTTACAATATAGATACCTGCCAACTCAACCTTGATGCTCTTTTTTACAGGGATGACAGAATATACAGATTTGTCGCACATCAAATTTACAATTTGAGGGCCAACCTTTGCTTTTACAATAGGCATTTTACGCATTTTTACGCTTTTTGGAAGTTGCTCGTAAATGTTTTTCGTCATATTGGAAGGAGTTGGTTTCTCCATTTTTTTGTCAATGACAAAAATCTGCATGGTGGTTTTGTTTTGTTCGATAAATTCTTGTGCCTGAATCATTTTGCCCATATTTTTCTTGTTGAGAAAATACAGAACAACAAAAATGGCAACAACGACTACGGCAATAATAATAAGATAATCCGATAGTGTCACAAATAGTTCCTCCTTGAAAACGTGATTTTACTGAATCCGTTTTTTTATTCTTCATTTTTTGTTGTAATAATTATCTTTTCTATTTTACCATTGTTTTATAAATTATGGAATAGGGGAAGTAATATTTTTTTGCGAGATATTAACTGGGAAGCCATAGGGATAGAAGATTTCCTGTGGATTGTGTAATTTTTTCCTTATTTTTTTGAATTTTGCAAGCCAAATATGGAGAATTAAGGTATAATAGAATAAATAGGGGCTGAAACCCTTTGGGTTTTCAGTTAGGGGCCAAGCAAGGCTTAAAGATAGGGTTGCTTTGTGTTTGGACACCACCTTTTCTCTGCTTTTTATGGATACATTAACAGGGGGTGAATTGCTTGGGAACCATTGAAATAGTGTCTATGGTAGCGGCAATTATATTAGTTTTGAATGTGATTTTGGCATCTCTTATGGTTTTTTTTGAAAGAAGAAAACCATCCAGTACGTGGGCATGGCTTTTGGTATTATTTTTCATACCAGTACTGGGCTTCGTGCTGTATCTTATTTTTGGAAGGGACAGCAAACGGGAGAAGGTTTTTAAAGCAAAGAGCAAGTATGATAAAGATGTTTATTATAAATATCTTTTTCATGACAACCACTCTGCAAAGAAAGTGCAAGAGCAAAAAAAGATTGTTGCCAATGGCGGCAGAATATTAGATTCCGATTATCTTACGGATTTGGCATATCTGCACATTAATTCGGGGAACTGGATCACATTTAATAATCGAGTGAAAAAGTATACGGATGGCCCTGGAAAGTTTAAGGCACTGATTGAAGATATTCGTTCCGCAAGAGAATATATCCATATGGAGTATTATATTATTCGTGGGGATGAGTTGGGCAAGGAGATCATGCACGAATTGGCATTAAAAGCACAACAAGGCGTGACGGTGCGTTTATTATATGATGGCATGGGTTGCAGAACCCTTAGAAAAAGCTTTTTTCGGGAGCTGCATAATGCAGGAGGGCAAACGGCAGCATTTTTACCTCCCCTTATTCTACGTTTAAATTACCGTAATCATAGAAAACTATGTGTGATTGATGGAAAAGTGGGGTATATCGGCGGGTTTAATATCGGCAATGAGTATATGGG
>JAAYQI010000120.1 GCA_012519385.1 Candidatus Epulonipiscium sp. | reverse complement strand
ATCGTTCAACTATCGTTCAACTATCGTGCAACTATCGTTCAACAGCTGCTCAATTATAAAAGCTGCAGTCTAAGACTGCAGCCTGTTTATGAGCTTTCAACAAATATCTTGTTCCTATGCAACATCATCTATTTTATTGAACAAATCATCTACTGCTTCAATAATTTCAGGAATAACCTTATATAGGTCTCCTACGATTCCATAATCCGCAACCTCAAATATCGGTGCATTTTCATTTTTGTTGATTGCCACAATTATATCTGAATTCTGCATGCCTGCAAGATGCTGAATAGCACCGGATATGCCGCAGGCAAAATAAATTCTTGGTTTAACAGTCGTTCCTGTCTGTCCCACTTGGAAGGAATGATCTATCCATCCTGCATCCACGCATGCTCTTGATGATCCAATCGTTCCGCCAAGCTTGTCTGCCAGCTTTCTTAATAAATCAAATCCTTCAGCGCTTCCAAGTCCCATTCCGCCCGATACAATTATCTCTGCATCTGTCAGCGAAGCCTTCTCACCGACGCTCTTTACTATTTCTATTACTTTTGTACGTATCTCATCTTTTTCAAAGCTCACATTTAATCTTATAAGCTCGCCTCTGCGATTTGGTGTATAAGAAGCTCTGTCCATAACGCCGGGCCTTACTGTAGACATTTGAGGACGATGGTTTGGACAAACGATCGTAGCCATCAGGTTGCCGCCGAAAGCCGGACGTGTTTGTTTGATTTTTTTATCTTCCGGATCAATTTCCAGCTTCGTGCAATCTGCTGTTAATCCTGTATTTGCTTTAACAGCAAGGCATGGTCCCAAGTCTCTTCCTATATGAGTCGCTCCAAGAAGTACGATTTCCGGTTTATATTCTTTTATTGCATTACTTATCACTTTGGTATATGCATCTGTTCGGTATGTTTTTAGTTCTTCGTGGTCTGCCAGATATACTTTATCAGCACCATATGCATAAAGCTCATTGACAAGATCATCTACATCTTTTCCGCAAAGAACAGCGCATAGCTCTGTTCCTACTTCATTTGCCAGTTTTTTACCTTCTCCCAACAGTTCAAACACCACGGGCATAATTTTGCCTTCTCTTTGCTCCGCAAAAACCCAAACGCCTTTATATGCGCTTAAGTCCTCAAATTCTCTGTTGTCATCTATTTTGATAATTGCTTTAAATGGACATGAATCGATACAAGCATTACACCCTGTACAGTTGTCACCTATAACCGCCAGTTTGTTCTCCATTGTGATGGCTGCGAAAGGACAGCTTTTGACACATTTTGTACATCCTTTACATTTTTCATTTATTACTTGTACTGCCATTTTAAAATCTCCCTTCTATATCGCATGTTTCTCTCTTAATTTATTGATAAGTGTATTTGCTATTTCCGCATTGGTTCCGTTAAGCATTTCTCCTTTTCCCTTTGGAGGCGGTGTAAAAGAACGAAGTACTTGTGTTGGCGAAGCAGTTAGACCGCAATTCTCCGGATCAATGTCTACATCTTTATGCCCCCAGACAGGGATTTCTTTCTTATATGCATTTACAATGCCGCCTATAGACATATATCTTGGCTCATTAAGTTCTTTTACTGCTGTTAATAAGCATGGCGTTTTAACTTCAATAATCTCATAGCCATCTTCTAATTGTCTGTGAACAGTAACCTTTCCGTCATGTATTCTTATATCCTCAACATAAGTTACTACCGGTATATCTAATCTTTGAGCAACCTGAGGACCGACCTGTGCTGTGTCCCCATCTATTGCTTGTCTCCCTGCGAAAATGATATCCACATCTCCGATTTTATTGATACCGGCCGCAAGAGTTGCGGAGGTCGCAAAGGTATCAGCTCCTCCAAATGCCCGGTCACTTAATAAATACGCTTCATCAGCACCCATAGCAAGGCATTCTCTTAACATAGTCTTAGCCTGAGGGGGTCCCATTGATATAACGACAACGACAGTATCCGGATTTTTATCCTTGATTTGAAGTGCAGCTTCTAATGCATTGGCATCATCGGGATTTAAAATACTTGGTACGCCTTCCCTTATAAGGGTTCCCTTAACGGGATCTATTTTTACTTCATTTGTATCCGGTACTTGTTTAGCACAAACTAATATTTTCATAGATACATCTCCTCTCCTTATTTCAACAACTGACTTGCAATTACCATTTGCTGTACTTGAGAAGTCCCTTCATATATGGTAAATACTCTGCTGTCACGATACATACGTT
>JAAYQI010000119.1 GCA_012519385.1 Candidatus Epulonipiscium sp. | reverse complement strand
TGATGATTTTAAAATCATCACAATAAAAAATGGTGATAGTGTCGACATCATGAACTGTTTCTTTTGATTAAGCATAGTAATTGTTAGAAAAACAAGTATTACAAATGCTATCTTATTTATAATGGTAAGGGGTATGATCAACGTGCTTATAAAATAAATATATAACAATGCTACAATTGCTTTTCTTATATTGAAAATAATAACTCACCTCTGGCAGTTTATGGTATTTAAACTAAATTTATCTGAGGTTGCGTTTTTCAAATCCAATGAGTTGAGCTAGTTTAATAGCTGCGTTTATCAAAGTTAAACTGGAATTGTAATCTTTAAATGTTTTGTTCTCAGCATTCATCAGCTTTTCGAATTCAGCTTTAGTGATTCCCAATTTGCGGGCAATAAAATCCATATCCTGCATAGCTTCTTCAACTGGATAAGGGGGTTCTTTTAATATTTCCAAAGCTTCTTCTCTTGTAAGTTGTCCCGTCACAATAAGACTTGACAAGTGGGCACGTCTTTTGTCATAGCCAAACTTTCTCGGTAACCAATAACCTTCATAAAACCTGGTAAAAACATTTTCGAAATGCTTGTTTGGGTACTTTTCCCAACCAAACCGTTCGTTCAATTCCTTTACAGCGTCTTCTTTTACATAGGGAATCAGATTAAGAGGTTGAACAATTGTCATTCCTTTTACGTATCGATAATACAAACGATATCTGAACATACCGCACATGGGGAATTTCTCCAAGGGTCGGGTTCCGAATTTTTTGTGAATATCTTTTATTTGGGTAAGATCATTTACATATGCCCACTCAATTGGTTCCCGAATACATTCAGTAGAAAAATTGGCACCGGTTAGTACATACTTAAAACCATTTTTAGCGGCGAAATTATAAAGTGCAGCAAATATTGCATGATCTTGTGGTATATCTTGATGTGGCACTTGGGATTTAATAAATGCAAGTTGTAAATCTTTCATTTCCTCCCAATCTACAACTTCAGTATAAACATCCAGGTTCAATTCCTGTATTAGGCGCTCAACGTTTTTATTGGCAATATCTAAATTCCAACCGGTGTCGACACAAAATACTAACGGTCGAAGGCCGAGCTTTTTTTTGGCAAGATAAACCAAATAGGAGCTATCTACTCCCCCACTGAGGCCTATCAGGCAGTCATATTTTTTACCTTTACCATGGCGTTTTATATCACTTACTATCTTGTCCAATTCCCGAGCACCCGTTTCATCCGGATGCCAGTTGGGCAATATCTTTTTATAAAAATTATTACAGTGATCACAGTATCCTTTCTCATCGAACTGTATTTTGGAATCAGTGGTATTCATTACACAATTAGCGCAAATCTTATATTCTTGGTGCTTCATAAATTCTACACTCCTTGATTAAACTATACTTAACGCTGGAAATCGAATATCAAGCCATTTAACAACTCTGCAGTAAGTTTTGAACTTTCTGTCGGTATGTCCCGTTCATTATCATTAGAATACTACTAAACGTGAACACTACTTAATAGCTACTCTAGCCAAAAACATCGTTTTACGTTTTGTATTCTACTTATTAGATTTTGTTTTGAAAATAAAGTATTTTAAAAATGAGATTGTCAATTATCGATTGTCTATAAAACGTACCTCTAAGAATATTTTTAACCCGGTTAAAAAACCTGTCATTCAAAAACTTTTCCGTTACCTCTAGTGTTTTACTATCCATTTCAGATTTATAAAGTTCATGAAACTCTGATACTTGTTTTGAAATTAACTTAAAATCATCTCTGTTTCTATATTTCCTGACTCTATGCACCAATTCGCTAATAATATGAGCATTTGCACCGACCACATTTGACGAATGTTGACGATATAGTATAGATGGGGTGGTATCATATATTACTTTCCCTAGAGCTGAAATAACTATATAAATCCACCAATCATGCATTAACACGTTTTTAGTTGGCAATTTATTGATTAGTACAGCCCGTGCAGCCTGGTTTATCACAATCGTACAACCGGTTGCAATATTTTCAACCAATGCATTACCAAAAACAGGTTTCTTTTTTACTTTCCAAGGTTTGCCTATAGGATTTAAGTTTTCATCTACTAAACTGTAATCAGAGCAGTACATCACAGGTTTACTTACAGGATATCTATTGATAGCATCGACAGCGCGTTCTATCTTATCAGAACGCCATACATCATCCTGATCACAAAAGGCATAATAGCCGCTGTAATCAGCTTCTTGTAGGA
>JAAYQI010000010.1 GCA_012519385.1 Candidatus Epulonipiscium sp. | reverse complement strand
GTAATGCAGGTGCTCCAAAGCTGAATAAGCTAGGAGGACAGGAATGGAATCGGGCAAAAACCAAGGCAAGAAGTGCTGTAAAAATACTTGCAGAGGATTTGGTTGCATTATATGCCAAAAGAGCGGCCACCAAGGGGTATGAATATTCTCCAGATACTGCTTGGCAAAAGGAGTTTGAGGATGCCTTTCCTTTTGAGGAAACGCAAGACCAATTAACCGCTATAGAAGAAGTAAAAAAAGATATGGAAAGCGATAGAATTATGGACCGATTGATTTGCGGCGATGTGGGCTATGGCAAAACAGAAGTAGCCATTCGTGCGGCATTTAAAGCGGTACAGGATGGAAAGCAAGTGGCGTACTTGGTGCCTACCACCATATTATCACAACAGCATTATCATACCTTTGTGCAGCGTATGGCGGATTATCCTGTAAGAATTGTACAGCTTTCCCGTTTTGCTACACCCAAACAGCAAAAAACTGCATTGCAAGAGCTGAAAGAGGGAGTTGCAGATATTGTAATTGGTACCCACCGTATATTATCCAAAGATGTTACTTTTAAAAATTTGGGCTTGGTGATTGTGGATGAGGAACAGCGCTTTGGTGTAAGCCATAAAGAAAAGTTAAAATCACTGAAGGAAAATTTAGATGTTTTGACATTAACAGCAACACCCATACCACGTACCCTTCACATGAGCCTTGCAGGGATACGGGATATGAGTATATTGGAAGAACCCCCTCAGGAACGTCGCCCTATACAGACTTATGTCATGGAGAGCAATCCTGAATTTATAAGAGAAGCAATACAAAGAGAATTAAACCGTGGAGGACAGGTGTATTATCTTCACAATCGTGTGGATAGTATTGCCGAGGAAGCAATTCGGGTTCAAAATTTGGTGCCTGGGGCAAGGGTTGCCTATGCCCATGGGCAGATGACAGAGCGTCAGTTAGAAACCATTATGGAGGATTTTATTGAGGGGGAAATTGACGTTTTGGTATGCACCACCATCATTGAAACGGGGCTGGATATCTCTAATGTGAATACCATTATTATACAAGATGCCGACCGCATGGGCTTATCTCAGCTGTATCAGCTTCGGGGCAGAGTGGGCCGTTCTAACCGCAATGCTTATGCCTATTTGATGTATCGACGCAATAAGGTGTTGCAAGAGACTGCGGAAAAAAGACTGCAAACCATACGGGAATTTACGGAGTTTGGCTCTGGGTTTAAAATTGCCATGAGAGATTTGGAAATCCGTGGTGCAGGCAATCTTTTGGGCGCGGAACAGCATGGTCATATGGAAGCTGTGGGTTATGATATGTATTGCAGGCTGTTAGAGGAGGAAGTACAGCGTCTACAAGGTGTGGAGGCACCAGAGCAGTTTGAAACATTAATTGATATGAATGTGGATGCTTATATTCCTGATTTTTATATTCCCAATCAAGAACAGCGTATGGAGATATACAAAAAGATTGCGGCTGTGGTATCTATTGAGGATTATTATGAGATACAAGAGGAGATAGAAGACCGATACGGCAATCTCCCAAAAAGTGTGCAAACTTTATTAGAGGTTGTGATGCTAAAGGCGGAAGCACACGCTATGGATATTTTATCGATTGTGCAAAAGCAAAATAATATTATGGTGACATTTAAGCACGATGCTCACATTGACCCAACTGCTCTTACAAAGCTAATCACCAAGGAGAAAGAAAGATATCTTTTTACAGCGGGAGCAAACCCCTACCTTACGATTAAGATGAAAAAAGGAGATACCGCATCTCCTCTGGCTTATGTTAAGAGTTTATTACAGGGGCTGAAAGGCTAGGTTTTTAGAAGGTAATGATGTATAATATAGCATAAGAAAAAACTAAAAATAACTTGTAACAAAAAAGAAGGTGCTGATAGAATGGCAGGTTGGAAAAGGTTAATGGTATTGCTTTTTCTCTTGATTCCCTTTGCCACGGGCTGTAGTGGCACTTCTCAAGAGATTGTAGCAACAATCAATGATACTAAGGTAACAAAGCCTGAATTTATGCTATATTTATATGAAGTAACACAGGATTTTAAAATGATTGGCGGGGAAGATATCTGGGAGACAGATTTTGATGGGCAGTCTGCGGAAGAATTGGTGAAGGAGCGTACCTTAACTACTATACAAAATGTGCTGCTAAGCATAGAACAAGCTCAAAAATACGGTGTTACGTTGCAGGAAGAAGATAAAGAGGCTGCAAAGCAAGAAGGCGATGCTCTTTGGGAAAGCATGACAGAGGAAGAACAAAAACAAGTAGGCATTTCCAAAGAGAATTTATATCGGGTGATGGAAAATACCAAGTTATACCAAAAGGTTTATCAGGAAATGACCAAGGACTATGAGCTAAGCGATGAGGATTTTCAAAAGTATTATGAAAAAAACAGTGATTCCTACAAAGACTCTTACACCCAGTATACCCTAAGCAGCATATTGGTTTCAGAAAAAAGCACTGCAGAAAAAGTGGTGAAAAAAGCCAGAGCAGGAGAGGATTTTCAAAGCTTGTTCCATCAATATGAAATTAGTGAAGAAGAAAAAGAAATTGGCGGACAGATGGAGACTTACAAAGAAAATCTGGAATCGGTATTTGGAGTAGATTTTGATTTGGAAGTTGGAGATATCAGCGAGCCTCTTTACACCCAAGAGGGATATTTTATATTAAAAGTGGATGATAAAAATATATTGGATGATACCAAGCTAAAAGAATTGGCAAAGGCAGATTACACCAACGGAATGAAACAGCAGATATTTAATGCAGAATACAACATTTGGCTGTCTGAAGCCAAAGTTGAAAAAAATGAAGAAGTATGGAAGGAAATTAAGATGCTTCCATAAAATTAAAAATTCGGTAAAGTTCCATTTTATGAAAGTGAATGGTGCTTTGCCGAATTTTTTTAATTTCCAAAATCAACCTGTTTTTACGGAAGAATTTTAAGTATAAAAATTTTCCACTTACAAATACTATTTTTACAAAATCACTTGATAGAGCAGATTCAAAACATCAAAATTACTGCTAATGATTTAGGAGGACATAATTATGAAAGCGACTGGAATTGTAAGAAGAATAGATGACTTGGGCCGTGTTGTAATACCAAAAGAAATTAGAAGAACATTGCGTATTCGAGAAGGTGACCCACCAAATACCTCATTGTGACACAAAAATAGAGAACCCATAAGGGTTCTCTTTCATTTTCAAAGCTAGGGTTTTGGTTAAAATATGATAGAAAATACTGTTATTGTTGTGTCCATGTGGTAGGAGCAAAAAGCAGTAAAATAGGGTATAGCTCCAACCGTCCTGCCAACATATTAAACATAAGAACATATTTGGTAGGGTCAGAAAATATGCTGTAGTTGCCAGTGGGGCCTATTAATTCTAATCCCGGCCCAATATTATTTAATGTGGCAACAACGGTGGTAAAGTTGGTAACCATATCAAAGTTATCAAATGCTAATATAAACATGGATACAAAGTAAAGGATGACATAGGTGATTAAAAATACACTGACATTACGCAAAGTATCTTTTTCCAGTACTTTACCATCTATTTTTATGGTACGTATGCTCCTAGGGTGAATAAAGGATTGCATCTCATTTTTTACCATTTTAAATAAGATAATAACACGGGATACCTTAAAACCACAACCCGTACTGCCGGCACAGGAACCGATAAACATGAGAAATACCAGTACGGTTTTTGATACTTGGGGCCATAAATTATAGTCTGTTGTATAATAGCCAGTAGTAGTGATGATGGAGCCTACCTGAAAAGCGGCATGGTGAAAAGCCCATACTACAGAATCCATGCTTTTATAAATGTTTACCGTGATAATAAGAATGGCAACGATAATGATGGTAAAATACCAACGGACTTCTGCGATTTGCAAGGGATTTCTTTTCTTTTTGACTGTTAAAAGGTAATAGCCGTTAAAGTTGACACCGAATAAAATGACAAATACTGTAACAATGGCTTGTATCAGTGGGGAATAACTTGCCATGCTATCATTTTTAATGGCAAACCCACCTGTTCCTGCACAACCCAAAGCGGTAGTAATGGCATCAAAAACAGGCATTCTTGCAGCAATCAAAATAATGATTTCCAGTAACGTCATGATAAGGTAAATGCAGTAAAGTATCATGGCGGTATTTTTTAGGCGTGGCACCAATTTTTCCACGGAGGGGCCAGGGCTTTCTGTACGAAGCAGATGAACATTATGCCCGCCTGCCATGGGAAGCACAGCAAGAATAAATACAAATACACCCATTCCGCCAATCCAATGGGTAAAGCAACGCCAAAGTAAACAGGCATGGGAAAGAGATTCCACATCAGTCAATATACTGGCACCTGTTGTGGTAAAGCCAGAGATACTTTCAAACAGTGCATCGGTAAAACTTGGTATTTCCCTGCTGATAACAAAAGGAATTGCACCGAATATACTCATAATAATCCAACTAAGAGAAACAACAACAAAACCTTCTCTGGCAAAAAACATAGTGTCTTTGGGTTTTTCTTGTGTCATCAATGCACCTAGTATAAGGCATATCACCATTGTTAGTAGGAAGGAAAAACCGCTTTTTTCGTGGTAAATTGCAGCCACCAAGCAAGGCAGTGTCATAAATATTGCTTCAAATTTTAATACATGACCTAATATATATATAATCATTGAATAGTTCATTGTGGTATCTCCATTTAGGGTTTCAAAATATCTTTAATGTCATTTAGCTCATTTAGCCCAGTGTTTGTTGTAACAATAATAACCGTATCTCCCATCTGGATGATGTCTTTTCCACGAGGGGTAATGATACGGCCTTTGTGGTTAATGCAGGCAATCAAAACATTATCTTTAATGTTTAGTTTGGCAAGAGGAATGCCTACAACAGGTGCATCCTCTTTAATCCAGAACTCCAATGCCTCTGCTTTATTTTCGATAATTTTATATTTAGTTTCTGCATTTACTCCAATAGAGTTTTGCATTGCTCGTACATATTGCACGATATATTCTGCAGTAATAAATTTTGGATAAATAATGCTACCCAAATTAAAGCCATTTACTACTTCATCAAAGGTAATTCGGTTTACCTTTGTTACAATTTTTGCATTGGATTGACTTTTTGCAAAAAGGGAGAGCAAAATATTACCTTCATCCATATCGGTTAAGGATACAAAGGATTCCGCATGGGTTAAGCCTTCTTCAAATAGAACAGACCTATCTGTAGCATCTCCGTGAATTACGGAAGCACGGGGCAAAAGCTCGCTGAGTATTTCACAGCGTTCTTGGTTTTTTTCAATAATTTTTACTGCAATACCCATGGTGATAAGCTGCTCGGCTAAGTAATAGGCGATTTTACCGCCACCCACAATAAGCGTATTCTTTACTTGGTGGGTTTCTATGCCGATTTTTTGGAAAAATTCACCTGCGTTTTTCGGGGATGCCATAATGGTAAGGATATCCCCGCCTTTTAGCACAAAATCACCTTTTGGAATGATGGTTTCATCCTCTCGTTCTACGGCGCAGACTAAAATATCACAGTGAAGCCTATGAGATAAATCCATAAGGCGGATTCCGTCTAAAATAGAATTCTCATCGGTTTTCACTTTTAAAAG
>JAAYQI010000118.1 GCA_012519385.1 Candidatus Epulonipiscium sp. | reverse complement strand
TACTATAGGCATGGTGCAGCTTTCTCTGCTGGGGGTCATTGCCATTGATTACTCTCTGAATAAGTTTATGGTGGAAGCTGATAAAACCTATAAGGATGCTCTTTTTCATGTAGTGATTGCCTATAACGAGAAGATACATCCGTGGAAGGAAGAGGAATGGTACGCACGTATTATGGGACTCTACAAAACCCGTGGTGATGACCCTAAAAAGTTCAATACCGCTCTGTGTGGTATCATGGAAAATTATAGCTCTCGCTATTTCTTTGACAACCCAGAGGAGCAGCTTGTTGCCACCAATGAGGCGGGTTTGCACGCTTACACTACGGGAATTCTTCCCGAAACAAATGCCGCCAAGGAGTATTGCATCGAGCAGTATATGGTGCGTTTGGGTGAATATCTTCAGCCAGTGCTGGAGGATGTTGTGAAGCGGATACAATATGATAACCGCAAGGCTTACAGCAAAAACGCTACAGAATTGCGGAAGGCTCTTAATGCACCACTAATATTTGAGATAGTGGAGGAAATTCCCGACGGCGAAAAGAGCAAATACGCAGGTTGCACCATTGATATTTGCCGACCTGACGCCCTAGTAGACGAAAACTGGACGGCGGTTTTGGATAAGGAAGGGCGTGCAACTATAGATGCCACCATCTTGGGATATATGCAGGCGGGCATTCCTACCCAGCTTCGTTTATGGAATAAGGGCGACGATGAGTTTGAGAAAGACCCGATAATGACACAGGCCTTTAATGTGACAGAAAAGGTTACGGTGATTCCATTAGGAGGCATATCGGAAAAATATTTGCTGTATCAGGATACATTTGAGGTAGGAGCATATTATGGAGGCAGAACGATAGATGAGTTTTACGACGCTCACGGATCACTGCAAAAGGGTCGTAGTCTGGATGAATTTAAGCGGGACTACGGATATATTATTACGATTGAAGGCAAGGGTGCAGATGCTGTGCTGACGGTAACGGAAGCACCGAAAGGCAAAGAGGAATCGCCGCTGTACGCATTGGGTAAGGACGGCATCGCAGGTGCTTTGGATGCATCTGGAAGGGTATTTACTGCCTCATACGGTGACGGCGAAACTATAACCATAGATTTTGGTGCAGGAACGGCTTATCTCGACGGTCCTTATACGATGCGGAATTTTGACAGTTATATGACCCCTGCGAGTAGAGGATTGGAAAATGGTATGAGATACGGTGTTCAGCCGTACAACTAAAAAAACAGATTAGGGCAGTGAAAACCGTGAGAAGTCAAATTTTGATACGATTTCAAGTGAAGGTTAAGCAAAATAGGATAGACGTCATCCGAGTAGTTCAGTACATTCAGCCCATTACCTGAAGGGAAAACTATATGAATAGCAAACCAAAACTGATTTTTCTCGTGACTTCCCTGTATTTATTTGGAGTGGGCTGGCGAAAGAAGCGGGATGATGAACAACATTGAAAGGAAGAGCGTTGATATGGCAAAGAAGAGAACGAGCAAAAATATCCCACTGCCTATCCTCATCCTTATCTGCGCCTTGTTGTTGGTTACCATGTATTTGAGTCTTTCTACCCTGACTCTGGCAATATGGGGCGATTCCGTTATGGGTACGGTGGACATCTATGAGTCAAGGCTAGATGACAGTAAAGCGGAGCCAAACCGCTCCCGTACCGTATCTAAGGGATATTCGTTTATGGCAAACGGTAAGGAGTATCGGGGCTATGTGATGTACCAAAGTGACGAGTCATGGCCGAGCTTAGACGATAGTGAAACCCGCTCCGAACGCATCCGCTACCTTGACTTTTTTCCCTACATCAATAAGCCTGCCATGCTGTGCGAATTTGATGAGATGGGCGAGGTGGCCATCATTTATCATATTCTTACCCCAATGGGTTCTCTGTTTTTGCTAGTACTTGTGCTATGCACAGCTAGAGGGAAGAAAAAGAAAAAAACAGCGACGAGAAAACCTGTTGCACCTCAAATAATCGAAACAAGGAGTGATACGGATATGTTTTGTTCTAACTGTGGAAACAAACTGGCGGAGGGCGCGGCTTTTTGTTCGAGCTGTGGTGCAAAAATACAGGCAAATGCCCCCTGTGTGTGTACTGCCTGCGGTGCTAAGTTGTTGGACGACGCTGAATTTTGCATCAACTGTGGAACGGCGGTGAACTCAGCAGTAGCGGAACCCATGCGGTCAAGCCGAGAGGCAACTTCCGTTCCCCAACAAGGTGGTACTGGGCTGGTCGGCTTTTCCGACAGGTATAATTCGCCAGAGATATTGGCCGCCGCACAGATGAATAAGAAATACTCCATTGGATGTATGTGGATATTGGTTTTTGTGCCACTCATTGGCTTTCCTGTTGCTGGTCTGCTGATGGATGATTTCCCCTTTGGAGAATCCCTTGTTATCGGTGTTGGCCTTGCTCTTATTATGTTTGTGGTTAATCTGCTGGCGTTACGAAGAACCAAAAAGCCCATGTGGGAGGGTGTGGTTGTTAATAAGTACAGTAAGGAGAAAAGTGAGAATATAGGTGGAGATGATGACAACTGGGGAACCTATACGGAATATACCACAGTTATCACCACCGACGCAGGAAAGAAAAAGACCATCGTGGAAGTGGACAGCAGGCGCCATATGTACGATTACCTCTCTGTTGGGGATAGGGTACGCTATCACCCTATGTTTGGTACATACGAAAAATACGATAAATTTAAAGACCGCATCATTTACTGCAACGTCTGCAATACGATGAACCCCATACAAAATGACCGTTGTAAACGGTGTAATAACCTGCTATTCAAATAAGGGGGAAATAAATGAAGAATTTCATTGTGGTAATAGTATATTTAATAATTTATCATGTGACTTCGGCTGTTTTTAAATGCAAGTTTAATATATTTAGTGAAGGTTTTAATGTTAAAAATTTAGTAATAGATGTTCTGATTTTTTCTTGTAGCTATGTATTAGTATCAATTTGTATGAGAGGACTTAGGCTAGGAATCAGAAGATAGTATCATGGTATATATCAAATATACAAAGAAACTGTGATTGGAGCCTTATTTAAACTATCAAGTGGTAGGAGGATGATTATAATGGAGAGATTTGATACTATGCTGGAGGCGGCGGAATTTGCCACTACACTCTGCAAGAACTGGAAATTTGCCATTTCCGATGATGGTTATGATGTAAAAGACTTACTGGTACTTGCCGAAACAAGCGACAGTGAAAATCCCATAGACGAGGATAACTTTTATGTGGTATCACCTTCTGGAGCTATCGGTCTATGCGAGGACGGGGAGGACATTGATTGGCTTATTCTGTCCGCCGCTATGCCAAATGAGAATTTGCCGCTAACATACCAAGCTGTAACGAGGATGAAGTTTTGCCCCAAATGCGGCTCTCCTGTTGTACCCAGTGCACGCTTTTGTAGCAAGTGCAGGAATGGTTTGCGGTAAAAGAAGCTTTCATGAGAACAATCCTAACAATTTAAGGTTAATTTAAGGTTCGTTTTAGCTGTATGACAGATTTAATTGCTATGATAGTAATGCATCTGAAATACAGCTATATTTTTTTAGTACTTTTTTCGTTAGGAATACTATTTTTTTCTCTGTTCTAAAGTATAGTTGTTGTGCTTAATTGAATGGGAAGGGTTTTTTCATAGTGAGATTTATTGTATTATTGATAGTATAAGTATAAAGATTTAAAGCCTAAATTTTTTGAGGTATGCGGTAAGGAGGTATTTGACTTGGGATAGGCATAGAACTGTTGCATGAAAGTCACATTATTGATATTCTTTTAATGGGTAGTATTTTTGAAAGTATACATTGAATTATAATGGAGGCTTAAAATGATTCAGATAGTTATTTTTCTTATTCTTACCCTTATATCGGTTGTTACACTCGCATGCATTTTTCCCCTGTCTGTTTATTGTGTAACTGTACATATAAGGAAAAGGTCGAATCGAAAGTGGCTAATCCGCTTAAAAAAAATGGCGATATTCTTCATTGCGGTAATGATATTAAACATGGGGCTGATTACCGTCTCACAAGTTACTGCTTCAACTCCGCGTATTGTTGATGAAAGTGGAAAAACGCCTGTAAATAGTATTGCTGAGTTGAGAAGGTTAGAGTTAAATGGCAGGAAGCAATGGATTAGCCTGCGGGGATGGGATAAAAATGCGCCAGTACTGCTTTTTTTGGCAGGAGGCCCTGGTGGTACGCAGATGGCAGCGGTACGGCATGAACTGGCTGAGTTGGAGAAGCATTTTGTCGTTGTCAACTGGGATCAGCCTGGCTCTGGAAAATCTTACTACGCTGAAAAGACACAAGATATAACGATTGATACCTATGTTCAGGATGGATATGCTCTGACGGAATACCTTAGAGAACGCTTTTCACAGCAGAAAATCTACTTGATTGGTGAATCCTGGGGTAGCGCGTTGGGGATTTTTCTAGTGAGCCAATATCCACAGTACTACAATGCTTTAATCGGCACAGGACAGATGATTGATTTTGTTGAAACCGAAAGAATTGATTATGCGAAAGCCATGGAAATTGGGAAAAATAACGGCGACATCGCACTTATAGAGAAGCTTATGGTAAACGGTGAGCCGCCCTATTATGGTAAGAATGTCACATGGAAGAGCGCAGTATATCTCAACTATCTTGGTACTTATATGGCAAACAATCCAGAAGTTCATAATCCAGGCTACAACACCTTTCGGGACATCGCTTCCTCCGAATATGGGTTGTTAGATAAAATCAACTTTTTCCGCGGAGTTATCAATACCTTTAATGATGTATACCCGCAGCTTTATGATATCGATATGAGAATGGATTATACGAAACTGGACGTACCTGTTTACTTTTTCCTGGGGCGGCATGACATCAACGCTCCCACTGTTCTTGTTGAAGAATATGAACAGATACTGGATGCGCCCCATAAAGGAATTGTGTGGTTTGAGCATTCTGGCCATAGCCCGTGGATTAATGAACCAGATAGGTTTGTGAAGGAGGTATTGGTATGCTTTTTGGAAAAATAGCAGAGGGAAAAAGGTTAATAGCTGTCTAGACTTTGCTAATACCGTTAAGTGCAGTGTTGCTGTCTAAAGTTAGTAAATAAGAGTTAGAAAATTGTGTATTTATGAGGATTTTTTGCAAGGTTATGTTCTATGGAAAAGCTTGGTTATTCTATCTATGATAAAATTAGCTTTAGGGTTTAGAAAGTGAATTAGATGTATCGAAAGGAGTGAGTAAATGGCAAACATCATAACGAGTATTAGAATTATTTGCAATGTTGTATTGTTGTTTTGCCCGACGCTTTCTCCCGCATTTTATTCTCTGTACTTAGTCGCAGGCTTTTCTGATATGATAGATGGAGTGGTTGCAAGAAAAACAAATACTGTCAGCGAGTTTGGTTCTACACTGGATACTTTTGCAGACTTTGTTTTCGTTGTAGTATGCCTAATAAAGCTGATTCCGATAATGGATATTCCGGTTTGGCTTTATCTATGGATTGCTATTATTGCGTTTATCAAAGGAATCAATGTTGTATCTGGATATGTTATGCAAAGGAAGTTTGTAGCAGTTCATACTGTTATGAATAAAGTCACAGGAGCGTTATTATTTATTCTCCCTCTGACATTATCGATTATGGATTTAAAATATAGTGCGCTAGTTGTATGTACGATTGCAACATTTGCTGCGGTGCAGGAAGGTCATTATATCAGAACAGAAAGAGAAGGATAATATAATAAGACCGTAAATATAGAAAAGAATTGAAGTAGATAAGTATGAGATAAATAAAAATCATATTAGGTGGTGAAGGTATGAAGCGTTGCATTGTAGTTGCCGAAATAGATTGAAAAGCAAATTTAAATTTTAGGAGGATTTGTAATGTCTATTTCGGAAAAAAAGATATATCCACGTACTGGTGATACACAAACTATCTATCTAAAGTCTGTTATTACCAACCCTAATATTAAAATTGGAGATTATACAATATATAATGACTTTGTAAATGACCCAATTGAATTTGAAAAGAATAATGTTTTATATCATTATCCTATAAATCATGATAAATTGATTATTGGTAAGTACTGTGCCATTGCCTGCGGTGCAAAATTTATTTTTACTAGTGCAAATCATACTTTGAAATCACTCTCTACATATCCATTTCCTCTGTTCTGGGAAGAATATGGGCTTAACAAAATGGATGTAACACAGGCGTGGGATAACAAGGGAGATATCATTATAGGGAATGATGTATGGATTGGATACGAAGCAGTTATTATGCCAGGCGTTCATATTGGAGATGGAGCAATTATCGGAACAAGAGCAGTTGTAACAAAAGATGTTGAGCCATACACAATAGTAGGCGGCATACCAGCAAAACCAATCAAAAAAAGATTTAATGATGAAGTAATTGAAACATTACAATCTCTTCGTTGGTGGGACTGGGATAAAGAAAAAATACGTGAAAAAATAAGTGATATTATGTTTGGAAATATAGAAAGGTTATAAGCATTCGGCTATATGCAAAACATAAATTCAGAAATCTAGGGGCATTTAGTATAGAAGAAATTTGATGCCATATTAAAGCTGAATATGTATTTTTTTGCCCAAGCAAAAAGAAAGAATGTTAATTTGATTGCAAAGCATTTGAATCTTAACGGAATAAAATGCTTTGCTTATTTGGGTGATTATGGTTTTTCCTAAATGAATATGTTACTTAGCAAGATAAAAATATTTTGATTTGATAAAGGTGATTGTTATGAAAAAAGCCATATTATATATACATGGAAAAGGTGGGAACGCAGAAGAAGCAGAGCATTACAAACCATTTTTCAAAGAATATGATGTATTTGGTTTGGACTATAAAGCGGCTACTCCGTGGGAAACGAGAGAAGAAATTTTGCTTGAATATGAGATATTGTATAAAAAGTACGATTCTATTTCTATTATTGCAAACAGTATTGGCGCTTACTTCGCTATGAATGCGTTATCGGGAAAAAAGCTTGAAAGAGCATTTTTTATCTCTCCCATTGTAAACATGGAAAAACTTATTACGGATATGATGTTGTGGGCTAATGTGACAGAGCAAGAGCTTCAAGATAAACAGGAGATTGATACACCATTTGGAGAAACATTATCTTGGAAATATCTCTGCTATGTTAGAGAAAATCCTATTATCTGGAATACGCCAACAGATATTTTGTATGCAGGAAATGACAACTTAACTTCCTATGAAACAATAGCTAAATTTGCAAAAGAGACGAATTCTTCATTGAAGATTATGGAAGATGGTGAGCATTGGTTCCATACAGAGGAACAATTTGCATTTCTTGATAACTGGTTAATAAGCATACTCAATCAATACTAATGTCATCTGTTTGAGGGCATAACGAAGCAATTATAGATGATATAACGACTTTTGGAGAAAAATAGGTATATTTAGGCTAAGTTGTAGGTCAGTAAATGATTTTCAACTTAGCTTTTTTATATTTCACCTTATCTTTCTGGTGAACAGAAAAAGGTTTATTGAATCGGCATTTTAGCAAAAAAACTTCAATCCTTACCATAAAAATTGACTAAAATAATGTTTCGTGTCGAAAAAGCTATGTTTCATGCAGCCAACGGTGTTTTCTAAGGGTAACTGCTATAATAAAACTATGTAACAAAATACAATGTATGAAGGGAGTTAATTACAATGAAACTAAAAAAATTGTTTGCGATTTGTTTTGCTCTATGTTTTACACTCACTGCTTGCTCGAAACCGAAAGATACCGAGGGTACCATTGACCCTGGGGATGAAGCTAGCATTGGCAATACAGGGTACGATACCCTGCAAGATGCCATAAAAGCGGTAGCGGATGATGATACTGTTACATTGCTGGCAGACATCACCCTAAAGGAGCCCATTTATATTGGGAGTGAAATAAGTTTTACCCTTGACCTAAATGGGAAGACGTTAGATGGCGGCAGTAGCATGGCTATCCAACACGATGGTACGGGTATATTAAACATTACCGACAACTCTGGCGGCGGAGTTAGTATCGGGCAGGTTAAGTCAGCAGGTGGCGAAGATGTGGCCACAATTGGTATAGGTAACGGTGGTCATTTGGTGTTATCCGATAGCGCTATGATTACTGCCACTGGTGGCGGAATTGGAATTTTTAATATAGGCTCTGGTAGTGTGTTCATTGCAGGTGGTGACGTGAACGCAACTGGAGGAACAGCCATTAAAAACGGCGAAGGCGAAGTAACTGTAGCAGGCGGTGCAGTGGGTACCACGGAGGGCGGTTACGGGATTTGGAACGAAAGCAACGGCAGTGTAAATGTTGCTGGTGGCTCGGTTTATGCTGAAGGAAGAAACAGCGTAGCAATTTACAACTTCAGCGTAGGCAGCGTAAATGTTTCTTCTGAAAGTATGATAACTTGCGACGGTTCGGATAGTCATGTGATTTTGAACAATGGTGAGGGTACTGTAACGATTGCAGGTGGTACCATTCGCAATAACTACGACATGGGTACGGCAATATGTAACGAATATGGCGGTACGGTCTCCATTCTTGATGGAACTCTTCCTATTCAAGAAAATAGCGAGCCACTTATCATCATAGGCGGTGGTGTGGCCATTGATGCAGCACCGAATTTGGGCGACAGCGTACAGGTAACAGCAAGCCTTGACGTAAGCGGAACACCGACAGTGGAATATAATCCAAAGAATATCATGGAATACAAATACTTAAAGTTTGAGCAGGGCTCTACCTCTGCAACACCTTCCGACGAAACGAAGAAAAAACCTGATGCCGAGAATGTGTCCATTAATTCAGCAAAAAGTTCTGAGGAGCCCGTAGCTCAGGAAACCTCTGAAAATAAGGATACAAAGGTTTATGAGATAACCCCAGAAAGCTCTGGACCTTATGACCCTGGTTACACAGTGAGATTCGTTATTGTAACAGGAGATGCAGTGAAAAAAGTAGAATATGGACATTTTCTTGAGGATAGTGTGATTACCCTTACAACTCCAAGTCAAACAAAACATAACCTTAACTATTGGTATGTTGATATTGAAATGCCCAAAGTTGGAGAGGAACAACGTACAGTTACTTTTTTTGCCAAAGGTTATGACGGAGCTAAAGAATTGGGCTCAGTATTTACGGATGTTTTAATAAACGCAGGTGAATAAAACGGCAAAACTTAAGCGGGAAAAACTATAATCAATTAGTATTATGAAATGCACCCCAAAAGTTAGACAAAAGGTCTAATGAAGCGGGGTGTATTTTTGTTATGGAAAAGCCGAAGAACGGCTAACTCAAATGAATTACTGCATCTATATCTGCAATATCAATAAGCCTTTAAGGGTAGATATGATTGAAAAAACAGAGAAATAACAAAGATTTTACTTGATACCTTTTGTATTTGATGATAAAAAGAATAGAGAGGCGACTGTGTTTTTCATGAAAGCAGGAAAAGAGGGGATAGAAATGACATCACTTATGAAGATACAATCCTTTATCCAAGCGTGTGTGCAAGCCATTGCAGCCATACTGGAGATGGATGTAACTATTGTGGATAGCGAGCTGATTCGTATTGCTGGAACAGGTGATTATGAATTGGAGGTTGGTCAAAAGGTAAATCACGGTGTTTTTTTTGAAGAAATCATGAAAACTGGTAAAAGCGGTATCATTGAAAATGTATTTGATGCATTTACCTGCATTTCCTGTGAAAAGAGAGATACCTGCAAAGAGTTGGCCAATTTAGCATATCCTATTTTTCAAAATAACCATGTGGTGGGTGTTATTGCTGTCATTGCTTTTCGTGAAAAAGAAAGAGAAGCACTGCTCCGAAAAAGAGCACGCATGGAAGAATTTTTAAAATATATGAGTGTTTTAATTGGGAGTAAATTATACACAGCGGAAGCCAATAATTTATTGGAAGAGCAAATCAAAGTAATAAAAACCACAGAGATGGGTAGCTCCTTTATTCAAGGCAGTGAAAAAATGCAGGAAATTATGAAAATAGTCCAAAAAGTATCACAAACAGATTCTACCGTTTTTATCCGTGGAGAAAGCGGAACTGGAAAAGAAATTCTAGCAAAAACCATTCACGATTTAAGTAGCCGTAGGGATAAGCTAATGATTTCCATTAACTGTGCCGCAATTCCTGAAAATTTGGTGGAAAGCGAGCTCTTTGGCTATGAAGAAGGAGCATTTACTGGAGCAAAAAAGCAAGGCTCTATGGGTAAGTTTGAATTGGCAGACAAAAGCACCATTTTTTTAGATGAAATAGGGGATATGCCTTTACACGTACAAACAAAGTTATTGCGAGTCTTGCAGGAAAACAAGGTGGAACGTATCGGCGGGAAAGCACCCATCCCTATTGATATTCGTGTGATTTGTGCTACCAATAAAAACATTGAACAAATGGTGGAAGAAGGAACATTTCGGGAAGATTTATATTATCGTTTAAATATTATTCCTATTGAGCTACCTCCGTTACGAAAAAGAAAAGAAGATATCCCTGCTTTGATTCAATACTATATAGAATATTATAATCAAAAATTAAATAAAGAGATTACCGCTGTTTCCAAGCAGGCACATGAAGCGTTACTTCGATATCAATGGCCAGGAAATATTCGGGAATTGAAAAATATCATTGAGTATTTGGCAAATATTGTGGATGGCGGTGTAATAAATTTATCTGATTTGCCAGATCATATTGTATTTCAAGCCAATGAAGGTTATCGGGATTGGGCACTGGAAGATATTTTGCAGGAATATGAAAAAAGAATATTAACCAACCTGATTAAAACAAAAACAACAGCAGCGGAAAAGAAGGAACTGGCAGATAGCCTTAAAATTAGCCGTGCTACACTGTATCGTAAGTTAGGTAAGTATGGCTTACTTTGATATATTCTCAAATTTGAGAACTAATCTCATAAATGAGAATAAAGACAATGCTTATCAAAATAGGAATATTACTCCAAAACACCATCTTTATCTCAATATTGAGAATTGGTGGTGTTTTTTTATGTTTTACTGCTATGTTTTTCAGCCGAAATGGTATGGAAATAGGTGAAAAAAAGAAGAGATTCAAGGATTTTTAGAACAAAAATTAAAAATAAGTAGAGAAAAAAGTATTTTTTGAAAAGAAAATTGTAATTTTTTAAAATTTGGCATGATATTTGCTCGTTAAATACTGTAACAAGGAAGCTAGATAGTAAAAGGAGGATACAGATATGATGATGAGTAAAATTATTGAATTAATACAAAGCGAAATGAAGCCTAGCATGGGCTGCACAGAACCCGTAGCCATTGGGTTAGCCGTATCCAGAACCTGTGAATATTTAAATAGACCTGCAACAAAGTTGGAGGTGCATATCAGCTCTAATATTTTTAAAAATGCGTATAGTGTCATGATTCCCAGTGCGGGAAGACCTGGAATTGAGCAGGCGTGTGCACTTGGATATTTATTACATAAGCCAGGAGACACCATGGAACTATTTTCTGGTGTTACAGAAGAATTGGTTGAAAAAGCGGAAGAGTTGGTTACAAATGGATTTGTTGATATTCATGTAATTCATAGCAGTCAATTTTATATCGAAGTATATGCCATGAATGAAGCAGAAAGGGCACACACCATTACCATAGATAAACATGATAATATGGTAAAGGCTGAAAAGGATGGTATAGTGCTCTTAGATGCGGAAAAAGATTTAGCTGCGGCAGAATCAGCAGAGGAATTTGATATTCAGCAATATGGTATTGCAGATTTTGTTCGGTGGGCAGAGGATGTTGAGGTCGAGCAGATTACATTTTTAAAAGATGCTGTAGATATGAACTTAAATATTTCAAAACGAGGTATGGAGAAAAAGTATGCCTTGGGCATTGGCCCCAATTTGCAGATGCTGCAGTCAAAAGGCTTATTGGGCAATGATTTGGTGACAGAGGTGAAAAAAACTGTCGCTGCGGCTTGTGATTTTCGTATGAGCGGTGGCAATGGAGCAGTGATGACAGTTTTGGGAAGCGGAAATCAAGGCATTGAAATTTTACTGCCAGCGGCTGTTACTGCAAAATGGTTAGGATGCTCCGATGAAAAAATGATGCGGGCAGAAATGATATCTATTTTGATTACCATGTATCTAAAAAAATATGTGGGTAGACTTTCTCCAATTTGCGGAGCGGCACTGGCAGGTGCAGGTTCCTCTGGAGCCATTACATGGCTTTTGGGCGGTGGTATCAAAGAAATTTCTGGGGCAGTTCAAAATATGCTAGGTAGCCTTACTGGGATGCTTTGTGATGGAGCAAAAGGCGGATGTGCCTTAAAATTAGCTGCTTGTGCAGGAGAAGCAGTATATTCTGCATATTACGCTATGGAAGGAAGCATTATTCAAGATACCGATGGAATTATCAGCACAAGAGCCGAGGATACCGCTAAAAACGTAGCAGTTCTTTCTACGGAAGGTATGGCAAATATGGATAGCAAGATTATTGAAGTTATGTTGCAAAAAAAATGTAACGAATAAGAGTATGGATAAAAGCATTCGAATTTTTCGGATGCTTTTTTATTGTAGATTGCTTTCAGGTACAAACTGCATAAAGTTGGAAAAAATGAAAATAATAGTATGAAATAACATTTGCTGTAGTGCAAGGAGGAAACACATGGACAAACTATTATTTTCACTTATGACGATACAATTAATTTTTTCGGGGATTGCAGCCATTTATTTTTATCGGTGCATTAAGGTACAAAATACTACAAAATCTCTTCCGACACTGGAATCCAAAAAAGAACTGGAGCATTTAAAAAGATTAAGGGCGATTTCTCTTACAAAACCTTTAGCGGAACAAACAAGACCTCAAAAGTTATCCGACATTATTGGGCAGGAACAGGGGGTAAAGGCACTATATGCGGCACTGTGCGGCCCTAATCCACAGCATATTTTAATCTATGGCCCACCTGGGGTAGGCAAAACAGCCGCCGCCAGATTAATTTTAGAAGAAGCCAAAAAAACAGCGGGAAGTCCTTTTGGAAAACATTCCAAATTTATTGAGTTGGATGCCACTACACTTCGATTTGATGAAAGAAGCATTGCAGACCCTTTGGTTGGCTCTGTGCATGACCCTATTTATCAAGGTGCGGGGGCTTATGGTTCTGCAGGTATTCCTCAGCCAAAAGCGGGCGCCGTAACGCAGGCTCACGGCGGGGTATTGTTTATTGATGAAATAGGAGAAATGCATCCATTGCAAATGAATAAGCTTTTAAAAATATTGGAAGATAGGGTTGCCAAGTTTCAAAGTTCTTATTATAGTGCTTCCAATCGTAACATACCCGAGTATATCCATGAGGTTTTTCAAAAAGGACTACCTGCGGATTTTCGCTTGATTGGTGCCACTACCAGAAGGCCTGAGGAGTTACCTCCTGCACTGCGTTCTCGATGCATGGAGATATATTTTGATGATTTAAAAGAAGATTCTTTATGCAAAATTGCAGAAAATAGCCTAAAACAAGTTGGGTTTCATTTTGAAAAAAATTTACTGAAAAAAATGGCCGCCTATGCATCCAACGGCAGAGAGATTGTAAATATGGTGCAAATGGCGGTATCTGTGGCAACAATGGAAAGGCGAAAAGAGATATTGGAAAAGGATTTGGATTGGGTGCTTGAAATTGGGCGATATCAGCCATCTCCTTGTGAAAAAATTGCAGAAAAGGCAGAGGTTGGTGTGGTAAACGGGATGGCAGTATATGGCACAGGCGGTAGGCTATTAAAAATAGAAGTTAGTGCAAAGAAGGTTGCGTATGGCAGTATGGGTTCTCTAAATGTAACGGGAATTGTGGAAGAAGAGGAAAGAAAGGCATACCATGGCACCATCCGCAAAAAAAGCAATGCAAAATCCTCTGTAGAAACTGTAATGACTGCCATGGAAGCCATTACGGGGCTTTCTATGAAGGAGTATGATATTCATATTAATTTCCCTGGGGGAATGCCTGTGGATGGCCCTTCTGCGGGGGCGGCACTGTTTTGTGCAGTTTATTCTGCATTGTATAACAAAAAGGTACCTAGCACTATTGCCATGACAGGAGAGATTAGCTTGCTTGGGCATATCCTCGCTGTGGGAGGAGTTGATATGAAACTGGAAGCGGCAATACAGGCGGGGGCAAACACAGTATTTATTCCTGCGGCAAACTGGAAAGAGCGATATGAAGCCATGAATATAAAAGTAGTGAAAGTAAATAAAATCAATGAAATTTTAGAATATTTATATTTTGAACCACAACAAGATGTAAAGCAAATACAAGAGAATACATTTGGTGAGAAGGAGGGTGTTTTAACTGCAGAAGGGGTATAACCATAGAAGGACGAATGTTTTTAAGACAAATGCCAATCGGTTGCAAATTAAGAAAAAGTCTGTTATAATTGTGCAAGATTTTACTTAAGAAAAGAGGAGAATTGGCATGAAAAGACCTTTTGTTACATTAGAACAGGCAAAAGAACTGGTAAAACAGTATCCTACCCCTTTTCATATTTATGATGAGCGTGGTATTAGGGAAAACGCACGCAGGGTAAATGAAGCATTTTCTTGGAATAAGGGTTTTAAAGAGTATTTTGCGGTAAAAGCAACCCCAAATCCTTTTATATTGCAAATTTTAAAAGAAGAAGGGTGTGCGGTAGACTGTTCATCCTATACAGAGCTTCAAATGGCACAGGCTGTTGGTTTTCATGGGGACGATATTATGTTTTCTTCCAATATGACACCTGCGGAAGATTTTGTTTTGGCGGACCAATTAAATGCAATCATTAACTTGGATGATTTTACTCATATAGATTTTTTGGAAAAGGTAGCAAAAATTCCAGAAACCATTTCTTGTAGATATAATCCTGGCGGGCTTTTTCAAGTGAATAATGATATTATGGATACACCAGGAGAAGCAAAATATGGTTTTACAAAAGAGCAACTGATAGAAGGCTTTAAAGTGTTGCTGAAAAAAGGCGCAAAGCATTTTGGTTTGCACGCTTTTTTGGCGAGCAATACGGTTGCCAATGAGTATTATCCTAAATTGGCAAAGCTATTATTTGAAACTGCAGTAGAGCTTCATGAAAAAACAGGGGCACACATTGCTTTTATTAATCTTTCTGGTGGTGTGGGTGTTCCATATACTCCTGACCAACAGTCAAGCGATATTATGGAAATTGGTAAAGGCGTGAAAGAGGCATATGAGGAAGTATTGGTGCCTGCGGGAATGGGAGATGTTGCAATTTATACGGAGATGGGTCGTTTCATGCTGGCACCTTACGGAGCGTTAATTGCAACGGCAATTCATCAAAAGCATATCTATAGAGAGTATATCGGTTTGGATGCTTGCGCAGCCAACTTAATGAGACCAGCTATGTATGGCTCTTATCATCATATTACAGTGCTTGGAAAAGAGAATGCACCTTGCGACCAAAAGTATGATGTGGTAGGAGGTTTGTGTGAAAATAATGATAAATTTGCTATTGAAAGAATGCTTCCTAAAATTGATATTGGCGATTTAATCTATATTCACGATACAGGAGCACATGGCTTTGCTATGGGGTATAACTATAACGGAAAGCTCCGCTCGGCAGAAGTGCTTTTGAAAGAAGATGGCAGCAGCCAATTAATACGGCGAGCAGAAACACCCAAGGATTATTTTGCTACATTTGATTTCTCAGGGTTGTTTGATGATATAAAATAAAAATGAAAAAGGCTGTTGCGATTTTTTTTAAAAAATCGCCGCAGCTTTTTTGTGATTTTTGCATGAGAGTAGTTTGGTAAAATTTTGATAAAACAAAGGAAGAATTCAGGTGAGAAAGATGAAGTACGGCGAGAAACAGATGTCGGAAACCTTTCTGGTAGGAGCGTTATTGGCAGTGGTTGGGGGATTTTTGGATGCCTATACATACCTTCAACGAGGCGGAGTCTTTGCCAATGCCCAAACAGGAAATATTGTGTTGTTTGGAATAAAAATTGCAGAGGGAAAGGTTTGGGAGAGCATTTTTTATCTGATACCGATACTTTCCTTTTTTTTAGGTATTGTGGTATCGGAACATATTAAAGAAACAAGCCAAAATCGTTTTAAATTACATTGGAGGCAGATTACCATTGTGTTTGAAATTTTGGTATTACTATCTATTGTTTTTATGCCCTACGAAGGAAATATGATAGCAAATACGTTGGTGGCCTTTGCTTGCTCTTTACAAGTGCAAAGCTTTAGGAAAATCAATGGCAATGCTTATGCAACAACAATGTGTACTGGAAATTTGAGAAGTGCGGCGGAAAGCCTATATGTATACAAAAAAACAAAAAATAAGGAAAAATTACTAGTTAGCCTGCAATATTACGGTATCATTGCTTTTTTTATTGTAGGAGCATGTCTTGGAACAGTGCTGGTAAGATTTTTTGCAGATGATACTATACTATTTGCTTGTGCTATGCTTGCACTGGTGTTCTTTTTATTA
>JAAYQI010000117.1 GCA_012519385.1 Candidatus Epulonipiscium sp. | reverse complement strand
GCCGCTCTTTTGGCATATAATGCAACCAAATCCTCTGCAAGTATTTTTACAGCACTTCTTGCCTTGGTTTTTGCCCGATTCCATTCCTGTCCTCCTAGCTTATTCAGCTTTGGAGCACCTGCATTACTGCCAATGTACTTTTGAATCACATCCATCTGATTCACAGGGATAAATAATGCTCCGTCATTGGCATAAGAAATCTTCATATAGTCCTTGTGGATACCCTCCACACTGATTTTTTCTAACCCACGGAAAATACCAATACCGTGGGTATCATGCACCACATAATCTCCAATTTTTAAATCGGTAAAGCTTGATATAGCAGTACCTTTTTTCTTTTTCTTGGCGGCTGGCTTTCTGCTGACCTCTCCCAAAAGCTCCCTATCGGAAAAAACAGCAAAGGAGGCATCTTGATACACAAAGCCCTTACTAAGCCTGCCGTATAACACCCAAATACTACCCTTAGGCATAGTTTCTTTGAGGTCAGAAACATAGGCCGCTACAATATCTCTTTCTTCCAATTCCTTTACCATACGTTCACAGCGTGCCACACTGCCGCCATAAATCAATATTTGATATCCTTTTTTCTTTAGCTCTGAAACTTCTTCACAAAAAAGGTCCATCTTTTTTTGATAGGAAGAAGTAGAACGAACGGAAAATTGTACCGTTTCTTGCACTTGAAAATCTCCGATATTTTGTGCCACTGTGGAAAGTAACACACAGGAAAATCTTTGGCTTTGTTTCACAATATCCGTATAATCAAAGAGCATTTTCCCCTGTGAGGGCAATAAATATCCTCCTTCAATGCGGGACTTAATGCTCTCACTATATTCTTCAAACAATACATCCATATGGCCACGAATTCGCTCTGGCTCATCAAAAAATAGTAAGGTATCCTCTGGCAAATAGTCCAGCAAGCTGACAGCATTGGGATAAAAAAAGCTGGTATAATTCTCTATACTTCCAAAAGATTTGCCTTCTCTAAGGCTTTCCAATACTTCTGCCATAATTTCTGAAAGCCTCTGTGCTTCTTCTGTCATCCCTTTGGCTTGGTATTTTTTGCAAGAGGATTCCAGTTCTTTTTGTATACGGCTTGCGGCAGTTTCTGCATCTTTTTTCTCATATATCAACTCTCTGGCTGGAAAAATTCTTACAGACTCCAGCTTATCCATAGAGCGCTGAGAAAAAACATCCATATTGCGAATAGAATCAATCTCATCATCCCAAAATTCTATACGCACAGCACTTTCCATAGTGGGTGAAAAGAAATCTAAAATTCCTCCACGCACAGCAAACTGCCCAGGGCCCTCTACCAGTTCACTACGCTCATACCCCATGGTAATCAGCTGTTGCAAAAGGGTTTCCAAAGAAACAACCTCTCCCACTTCATAGCGAAGTGTAAATTTTTCAAAAATCTTTCTCTCTGGTAACTTATCCAATAATGCCTTCACAGAAAGCACCAATACACAAGGCTCGCCCAATAATAACCTCTCTAAAATGCGAAACCGCTCCCGCTGTATTTCCTTGCTATGCACATCTGCACTGTAAAAAAGAATATCTTTTGCGGGGTAAAAAAATGCCTGCTGATGAAAGCATTGCATATCCTCACAAATTTCCTTTGCCCGACTTTCACTATAAGTGATGAAAAGGCTGGATTTTTTTGTGTTTTCCAGTAAACTGCATACCATGTGGGTTTGTTGCACGTCAATTACTCCTGTTGCCAATACAGGAGTAATTTTCTTTCGTATGGATTGCAGTAATGCATTATAATTTTTTAATTCTAAAAGAGGTTCTTCCCATACCTGCAAAACATCACCCCTCTTTTTGCTCTGTTACTTCCGATTTTTTTTCGTTACCACTTTTCTTGCTTGCTTTAGGGGCTTTTTGGTTAGTATTATTCATGGCATCGGCAACACCTTTACTCAGGTATAACTCTACTGCATGAGCGGCTTTTTCAATGCCTGTCTGTATCATTGGCAGGCTATCCTTTGAGAATTTTGCCAGCACATAATCCGCCAAATCCCAACCGTTGGGTTTTTCCCCTATGCCAACTTTCGCCCTCAAAAAAACATCCGTCCCTAAGTGGGCAATGATATTTTTGATTCCATTATGCCCGCCTGCACTTCCCTTTTCTCTTAGGCGAACAGTCCCCTCTGGTAAGCTAGTGTCATCATAAATCACCATAAAATGCTCCAAAGGAACCTTATAAAACTTTAAAATCTCACGAATACTTTCTCCGCTGAGGTTCATATAGGTTTGCGGCTTTACCAACAGTACCCTTTTGCCGCAAATCATCCCTTCTCCCATCAGAGCCTTATGTTTAAACTTCGTGATATCTATAGTATAGTCTTTTGCTAGCCAATCAATTACTTCAAATCCAATATTATGCTTGGTTCCTTCATATTGTTTGCCCGGATTCCCTAAGCCTGCGATTACGTACATTTCATTGCCTCCTATAGCATGGTTTTGGGCAAAACGCTTTTCCTTTTGCTTTTGAAATATCCACATTTATACTCCACCTGCTTTTTATAAAAACATGGACAAAAAAGGGGAATCGGCTCTTTTCGCCCATCCCTTTCAGCCCGTTTCTGATTGCTATCATTATTGCCCTACAAGCGGAGAAAACATGACGATTTAAGCACAGGGCAGGAAGCTTGTTTCATGCTTGTGCTTAAATACAGCATATTTGCGTAGCAAATACTTGGAACTCATAGTGTTCGCTTCTCCACTTTAGACTTTATCATTATACCATATTTTGTCCTCTTGTGAAGTCCATATTCATAAGCAAAAATCAACCTTTTTTTATACCCTCTTATCTTCAGTAAAATCTCATTTTATATTCTATACTTTTCTTACTTTTTATTATATTTAAACATAAAAAAGCGGAGACACCCTTTCTTGTCCCCGCCTAATGTGTTTGTACTTACCCTTTTATGTATAATTATTTTACTTCGTTTACTAATTCTTTTCCTTCTTCAAATGCTTTCAAGTTTTCAAGAGTTGTTCTTGCGATAGATGTTAATGCTTCAACAGTTAAGAATGCTTGATGTCCAGAAATAAGAACCTTGTCACTTGCAAGTAATCTTAAAAGTGTAGGGTCTTTATCTTCAACATTGGATCTATCTTCAAAGAAATATTCATGCTCTTTTTCACAAACGTCCATACCAACGCCGCCGAATTTACCTGCTTCTACTGCATCAGCCAATGCTTCGGAGTCAACTAAGCCACCTCTAGCTACGTTGATAAGGTAAACGCCATCTTTCATTTTAGCGATTGCATCTTTGTTAATCATATGACGTGTAGCAGGCATTAATGGGCAGTGAAGAGAAATAACATCTGCACGTGCATAAATTTCATCTAAATCAACATATGTTAAGCCGCTCTTTGTGTCAGGGAATGCATCGTAGCAGATAATGTCCATGCCAAAGCCTTTTAAGATGTCAATCATGCATCTACCAATCTTACCTGTACCGATAACACCAGCTGTTTTGCCATAAAGAGCAATACCAGTTAAACCAGAAATATCAAAGTTGAACTTTGTTGTTCTCTCATAGCTTAAGTGAGATTTTCTGCAAACACCCATTAATAAAGCAGCGCCCTGCTCAGCAACAGACTGTGGAGAATATGCAGGTACTCTTAATACAGGAAGTCCGCATTCTTTTGCAACTGCAAGGTCAACACTGTCAAAACCTGCACAACGAAGTAAGATTACTTTAATACCAACTTCTTTTAATTTTTTAACAGCGTCTGCACTAACTTCGTCATTTACGAAAGAGCAAGTAGCATCATGACCAGCTGCTAAATGTGCAGTTTCAGGAGTTAATCTTTGATTAATAAATGTTACATCATAACCAAATTCTTTTGCTAAAGGTGCAAATGTTTCTTCGAAGTAAGATTTGTTGTCAAAAAAAGCAATTTTCATTTTTAAACTCCTCCTAAGATAATTATAATAATTAATCACCTAAATAAATAGAAAAGCCGCAATCCTCCTCCTTGTAATCAAGTATAAAGATGAGCCACCTATTTTGTCTTACTTTTAACAATATAATACAATTCTACCAATTTGTCAATATCATTTCAAAATTTTGTTAGCTTTTGTATCATGTTTCAATAAAAAAGGCATTCTCTCTAGGCGCAAGCCGTCTCTACTGCCTGTTTTCTCCAAAAATACGTTTTATTTTTTGTAGATACTGCCCTTTGTAAAAACAGGCTGATTTTGTTAATAAATCTTCAATATTGGAACAAATTTTGCACATAAAACTCATTAGAATTAGCTCTTTTCCTACAATAGCCATAAAAAAAGCACTCGAACAAAATTGTCGAGTGCTTCTTTTTTTCCATTAGCTAAATAATTTTGATACAGAAATTCCTTCATGGATGCAGTTGATTGCATCTGCAAAAATATCTGCAACTGAAACTATTTTAATTTTCTGAATTCTTTTTTCTTCTGGTAAATAAATGGTGCTTAATGTAAGCAACTCTTGAATAGGAGATGCTTCAATTCTTTCTAATGCAGGTCCAGATAATACAGCATGGGTACAGCAAGCATCTACCTCAACTGCGCCTCTTTCATATAACGCATTGGCAGCATTGGTAATGGTACCAGCGGTATCAATCATATCATCTACCAAAATTACCTTTTTACCCTTTACTTCACCAATAATATTCATTATTTCACTGACATTGGCTTTGGGTCTTCTTTTGTCAATAATTGCAATGGGGATATTCAGCTTTTCTGCAAAGGCTCTGGTTCTGCCAACGCTTCCCAAGTCGGGAGAAACAGCGACAACATTTTCCAAATCCTCGCCGAATTTGTCACGATAATGCTTTGTCAAAAGAGGAATTCCTACCAAATGATCCACAGGAATATCAAAGAATCCTTGAATTTGCGCACAATGCAAATCCATCGTCAGTACTCTATTGGCACCTGCACAAGTAATTAAATTTGCTACCAGTTTGGCACTAATGGGGTCTCTTGCTCTTGCCTTTCTATCCTGTCTCGCATATCCATAATATGGAATTACTGCTGTAATTCTGCCTGCGGAAGCTCTTTTCATGGCGTCAATCATAATCAAAAGCTCCATCAAGTTATCATTTACTGGATAAGATGTGGACTGGATGATGTAAACATCTGCACCACGGATGGTTTCATTAATCTTCACAGAAATTTCACCGTCGCTAAATGTTGTGACTTCCGCCTGGCCAAGGGTTAAGCCTAAGTCCTTCGCTACCTTGGTCGCCAGTTCCATATTGGAATTGCAGGCAAAAATTTTAATATTGCTTTTGCAAGTATACATCATTTTCTTGTATCCCCCTAAGTTTATTCACTCTATATCTCTACTGAATCGCAAGAGTTTTTCTCTTGCAATTTAATAACATACATAATATATGTTACACCAATAGGAAAGCAATTTCAACAAATTTTGATAATTTAATGTTTTTTTGTCCATCCCTCTATGTTTTGCTGTCTGGAACGAGCCACAGCCAAGGCATCCTCAGGCACATCCTTAGTTACAGTAGAGCCTGCGGCAATATAGGAGCCCTTTTTCACTGTAACGGGTGCCACAAGGTTTGCATTGCATCCAATAAAAGCTCCGTCTTCAATAGTTGTTCTAAATTTCTTTTTGCCATCGTAGTTTACCGTTACGGTTCCACAGCCAAAGTTGATATTTTCCCCTGCATCGGTATCACCAATATAAGTTAAGTGAGAAATTTTGGTTCCGTTGCCAATGACAGAATTTTTTACCTCCACAAAATCTCCAACCTTCACATGAGCACCAATCACACAGTTCGGACGAATGTATGCATATGGTCCTACTGTAGTTTCCTCACCAATGGTGGAATCCATTCCTGTGGATGCCTGGAATTTTACTCCATTACTTAAAATCATATTTGTCATGCGGGAATTTGGCCCAATGATACAGCCCTCACCAATTACAGTCTTTCCCTCTAGCACGCATCCTGGAAGCACCACTGTATCCTGACCAATGGATACCTCTGGACCAATGTAGGTATTTTGAGGGTCCACAAGGGTAACGCCTTCCTCCATCCATTTCAAATTGATTCTTTTTTTCATCACATCCGTTGCTTCGGCTAATTGTACTCTGGAATTTACCCCTAAAAACTCATGGGCATCTTCCGCTATCATGGCATTTACTTTACCGCCATCTTTTCTTATTATTTCCAAAGTATCGGGAAGATAATACTCTCCTTGCTGATTATGATTTGTTAATCTTGTTAGGGCTTCTTTTAGCTTCTTTCCCTGAAAACAATAAATTCCTGTATTAATTTCGCAAACTAGCTTTTCTTCGGCATTGGCATCCTTATGCTCGATATTTTTTAAAAAGCTTCCCTCTTTATCCCGTATAATATGCCCATATCCTGCAGGGTTATCCACCCAAGCAGAAAGGATAGATACGTCATTGTTTTCATCTTGATGAAATTGTAAAAATTTCTGCAAAGTTTCTGCTGTAACAAGAGGAGTATCTCCGCATAATATGAGCACTTCTCCTTCTGCGGGGATAAAATGTTGGGCTTGCATCACTGCATGGCCTGTACCTAACTGTTCCTTTTGTAACACAAAAGAGACATCCGCTTTGGTTATAGCTTTTTTCACTTCCTCCGCCTGATGCCCTACCACCATGCAAATTTCCTGTATGCCGCTTCCTTCTGCCGCTTCCAGTACATATTCTATCATTGGTTTATTAAAAATTTCATGAAGCACCTTTGGTTTTTGGGACTTCATGCGTTTTCCTTCTCCTGCTGCCAAAATAATTGCTTTTATGTTTTTCATGTAAGCTCTCCTTCAACCCAAAAATGGATAATTCACTGTTATTCTCTCATTTTTCTCCAGCTTTTTCAATATGCTGATTCACTAAAAATAAGCTATGTTTTCTGCTTACCAGAAATTTTCCTGCAAATTTTTCTTTATATATAAAAAACACCCGAAAACTTATTTTCGGGTGGAAGGCTACCGATAACGTCAGCAGCCGATGTACTTACTGTGCTGCGGCCACAGCTATTTCTTCCTGGCAAGCCTCCTCGGCAATCACAGCCTCATATTTTTCTAGTATGGCTTTTTGAATTTTTTCTCTGGTTTCCCCATTGATAGGATGTGCAATATCACGAAACTCCCCATCAGACGTTTTTCTGCTTGGCATTGCTATAAATAACCCCTGTTCCCTTTCGATTACCTTGATGTCATGAACCACAAATTCGTTGTCAAAAGTAACTGAGATAACCGCCTTCATTCTACCTTCTTTTGCGATTTTTCTTACTCTTACATCTGTAATTTCCATGTTCAATCTCCCTCCAGCAACTCTGATATGCTTTCTACTAAAAATGAGTTTCACCTTTGTTTTACAGTAATGTTACCTAATTATTAAATCACCGTACCTTTTTTTATAATAATAGGCTCCTCTAGCGTACCGATTACCTGCTTTCCATCAGAAAGCACCACATTTTTATCTAGTATCGCATTTTGCACTACGCAATGGTTGCCTACATAAGAACCCTCCATAATAATGGAATCCTTCACCACAGAATTTTCTCCGATATATACTCTTCTAAAAATTACTGCGTG
>JAAYQI010000116.1 GCA_012519385.1 Candidatus Epulonipiscium sp. | reverse complement strand
TACGTATTCACCCGCCTGCGAAAGCGCAAAGGTTAGATTACTGTCTAACGTAACCTGAGAGCCATCATAGGTTACGGAATAATTAACCGTAATGTCTTCCGCTTTTTTTGCCGATGCGTCTTTAAATGTGAAATCATCGGTGGGTATGGTGAATGCTGACGTTGTTTCCAATACCGCCAGGTAACTTTGCTTTGCAACACTAATGGTGGGGGGAGTTCTGTCAACCACCCTTAATTCCATTGTCTTTGTTACATTCTCGTTGAAAAAGACCACCGTAAATTCAACGGTATAAGTCATAAAATCGTTTGGACTAATTTGGGCATTCACTTGATTGCCCTCCTCGTCCTTTATGACATACGTGACAACGTAGTCTACGTTGTCTGCCTTGGCCGTCACTTCGGGCAACTCAAATGGCCTGCCGAGCTCAGTCTCATAAAACTCAGGCACTTCAAATACAAGCTCAGGTCTCTTGTCGTTGCAAGCGCCCACGACGCAAAGCATGCAAATAAGAATCGATGACAATATTAATGCCACAATCCTACTCCTTACTTTCATCATTATTACCTCCTAATTTTTATTTTCAGGCTTTTCGCCATTTTAATCTGTTAAAACCTTAATGTTATCGATATAGTACGTCCCTGCATTTTCGGAATAATTCATTATCCCGAATGCGGTTACGTCAGCCATATTGTCAGGTTTTATCGTAATGGTCGCTATTTGATCTGCATCTAAATTGACGGCAATCTCCGTCAACGTCGCATCATCGAGTATATAAAAAGCTTTAATGTTTCTGGTCATACTGTTGGCGTTGATAATATCAATCGACACGCCTGTCGCGCCAGCAAGCTGTCTCTTGAAAGTTTCGGTGTAGATTTGTATAGGAACCCAAAATTTAGGCGTAAATATGAACGGTTTATCCATCTCTATAAAAATCTTCTTAAACTCACATTTTAAGCTTTTCTGTCCTTCAGTGACGAATTGAGGATTTGTGTTTATGCACAACTCGGCGTTAAAAATGATGTTCATTTCATAAGCCCTGGCATCCACAAAATTCAGGTCTTGGGGATTTTCAAAAAAGAGTATCTCACCCGTTTTAAATTTCTTGCTGTATTCCGTGGGATTCTTATTTACTTTGGCCTTAAGATTATCCAAATAAAGCGAGTTTACCTCATCATCCTTTGTCCTCTTATATTCGGGAAACTGTATAAATATCTGGGACACGTTTTTAAGGTTGTTAAATGCAGTTTTTAACGAACCGTCGGAAAAATCATACACGATATTATTCCATGAATTAGGCGTCAAATTGTAAGTTTTTATCGGCGTATCCTCAAGCAAACCGCTATAGCCGAATACTCCCAGATGCATCTTTATCGTAAGCTCTTTATCCGTATCGTTATACACGTCAAGCGAAATATAGTCGAAATCGGAAAAATCGTTTGTGGCAAAATATGGCCTGTCGCAACCTATATAAATGAAGGGATAAGCGTTGGTTGAGCCATAGTCTCCCGAGGGCAAAACATGCAGCGATGCTTCCCCTTGTTTTATGTATTTTTTATCGGTATTTA
>JAAYQI010000115.1 GCA_012519385.1 Candidatus Epulonipiscium sp. | reverse complement strand
GCGACCCGACAGGGCAGACAAACAAGGGTAAGGGCTACATCTACAAGGATGAAACGGGGCTGATATTCCGTTATATCAATGAGTATAACGAGACATTTGACCTTCGCATCGGGGAAGACGGCATTCAAGTTTCTGGTATCGATGCCGCCCCTGCGGCCAAGAGTCAAGTTAGGAATACCTTCGTTTCTACGGATGCCCCGGACGATAGCAGCGGGGAAGATGGGGACGTGTGGTTGATGTATCAGGACACTGGCGGGGGTGAGGGATAGGTATGAGCCTGCCGGTGATACTCAGGGACGATTTTACGTCGATCAATTTGAACAAGTGGGAGCTTATTGAACAAATAAGCGGGACAGTGCTTATAGAGGACGGCGCATTGCGCCTTTTAGATAATAGGACTTTAAATGCAGGCATATACCGCCTAATTGAAGGCATCGATACCTACCCCCTGGAGATAGAGTTTACGTTCAGGGGATGGGGGTCAGCCGATGGCTTTACTTGTATTTTTTATCATGACGACGGCTACAGTTTTGGCGGAGGAACGAAAGGGTTTAGTGGTAACGGGTATGGGGTAATGTTTGACACTTATATGAACAAGAGAATCTCTTTAAATAAAGATACTTATGGTAACTTTTTGGCTTACAAGAATTATACATGGACTGATAAGGTATGGCGGCATTGCCTGATTACGATATACCCCGAAAGCGGCAAGGACAGGGTCAAAGTATATATTGATGATGTTGAGATTATTTCTTGGCTTGGAACTTTAGACAGGACTTATAATAGGTTCGGTTTTGTTTCTGCAACCGGGTTTGCAGCGATGTATGCCTACATTGGCTATGTGGAAGTAAGAGGGGGAGAGTGGCAGCCGGGATTCTTCGCGAAAGTGAATGGGGGATGGAAGCAGACAATTCCCTATGTAAAAGTCGATGGCAGTTGGCGGCCTGTCGAAGCGGGGTGGATAAAAAATAATGGGGTGTGGAAAAGGCTGATGGGTTAGCTAGAAACTACTTTTATGTCCACTTCTTGCCTTTAATAAAGGAAAAACTGAAGTACGAATCGAATGAATATAACAACAAACTTCTGCGGGGATGGACAAAGTGAAAAATAAACTCCTATCTGCGTTTAAAAACCCTATATTTTTTTGCCTGCTGTGTTTTCTGCTTTCACGGGTTATTTTTTTGGGAAGTGGATATTTAGTTTATTATTCCCATGATGAACTGCCTGCTCCAGCTGGTTATTATGACGAATATCCGTATAGCATTGAAGAAAAAAGCCTTTCTAATCTGTTGTTCTTTTACGATTCAAGCCATTATTTTAGTATAGCTCAGGAAGGATATAAAAGGCAAACAACACCATTTTACCCTTTATACCCACTACTAATTAAATTGTCCGGCAATACGATTTTAAGTAGCATAATACTTTCAAACCTTCTTTTCGGAGTGGGGCTTCTTGGACTTTTTAAACTTGGGAAAGAGAAAGCAGTTTTGTTTGCTTGCGCGTCTCCTATAGGCATTGTCTTTTCAGCAGTATATTCAGAGTCCTTGTTTTTTTGCTTATCAGCTTGGTTTTTGTATTATATAAGGGAGCGTAAGCTGTTAGTGGCAGGCGTTCTGGCTGGGCTAGGTGCATTGAGCCGTTCGCCCGGTTGGATTTTAGTTGCTGCTATTGCGGTTACCGGGCTAACCGAATATGCCGAAAAGAGAAGCAGCAAGGCATTATTGCCCTACTTTAGGGTGATAATAATTGCCGTGGCGATAGGACTGGCCTATCCTCTTTATCAGGCCATTGTTTTCGGGGATCCATTAACGAATAGTGTCGTTGCAGGCAAGGGGTTTTTTAGACAGTTGACGCCCTTCTGGTGGGGAACCTACAAAGATATACTTAGGGTCATAAACGGAGACCAATCAGCCCTGTTTATATTGCTTAACCTTGCTATCGGTTGGATGTGGATTACTGGGTCATTAAAAATACCAAAATATATAGTTCCCGGATTACTTTACAGCTTGTTCATCCTTTCTTTTCCTATAATAAATCCCAATTATATGTTTGCTACGCATTCATTAATCAGATACGCCTGTGCTTGGCCGGGGGCGTATTTAGGGTTTGGAGAGATATTTCAAACAAAAACGGGTACAATTATATTTGTTGTTTTTTCTGCGGCTATTGGGATTTTAGTATCAATGCTAATCTCAATGAAAGCATTTCTATTTTAATTCGCAAGCAATGTAAAGATGAAAAGAAGG
>JAAYQI010000114.1 GCA_012519385.1 Candidatus Epulonipiscium sp. | reverse complement strand
ATTTTATTGTGAAATCAAGGGGGTTCTTTTTTTATTTTCTATTCTGTGGGTTTATGATAAAAGCGTCCTTCTAATTGGTCAGTTTTAATGACATTGATAAATGCCTTTGGGTCTGCTGAGTGAATTTTACTTAAAACCAGCTTCACCTCATCACTGGAAACAATGGAATACACCACACTATGTTGCTGATGCTGATAGCATCCTGTGCCGTTTAATATGGTAGCACTATGGTGGGTACACTCTTTTATAGCTCCATATACCTCATTAGGGTGATCCGTTACAATAAAAAGAGTGTGCTTTTTATAACGCAAATGCAGTGTGTGTACCACCTGGGTAGAGGCAAATTGAAATATAATAGAATACAGCGCCTTATCCCATCCGAATAAAAAGCCTGCAACCATAAGCATTACAGCATTTGCCATCAAAATATGATACCAAGTATCAATTTTATAGCGTTCTGATAAAAAGATTGCGATAAAATCCGTACCGCCGCTGGTTGCGCCGCCTATTAAGCAGAGGCTGACGGCAAAGCCGTTTAGGATACCGCCAAAAACAGAAATTAAAAGAATATCATAAGTTAAAGGGTTTGCGGGTATGATATCAGTTAGAATACCTGTCAAAAAAATCATAAGACAGGAATACAATGTAAATCGTTTCCCCAACATTTTAAAGCTAATGATAACAGGAATCGCATTTAAAGAAAAGTTAATTACAGTAAAGGGCAAAGAAATCTGAAAAAACTGATAACAGCTTCTTTGCAGCAGCAAAGTTAATCCATTAAACCCTCCAGGTACCAACCCCCCTGTACGTACAAATGTCTTAATGTTAATCGCAGTAAGAATTGCCGCAATCAGCACAAGTATGATGCGTTTTATTTCTTTTTTTAAAGTAAATTCCATAGGTATATCCTTTCTTGGCTGTGGATAGTATGACATCCTTTTTTGTTCTGTATATTATATCAAAGCTAATAGGGAAATGTCTACGGATTTATGAGGAAACATTTCCCAAAAGTACTGTTTATTTTGCATAAACTGAAATTTGTAGGGTTTACTGAATCTGTTTGTGATAATGCGTAAGGAAGACGTTTTTTTTGTAATAATATACAAAATTTTTTATTGTATAAAAAAATAAACACAATAAGGATTTTTATTCAAAAAAAGTTATGGTATACTTATATTCCAACCAAAAAACGAGAACTAAAAGCCTATGGTTTTAGTTTTTTGTGGAAAGTATCCTATAATCATATGGGGGGATACTATTTTTAATATCAAACTAGATAAGAAGGTGATTGTATGAGTTGGGCTGAATATTTAAAAGACAACATAACAACAGCCAAAGAATTGGCGAATTTATTGCACCTATCTGAACAAGAGGAAAAATCCATGGCAGCTATTTTGGAGAAGTACCCCATGTCCGTCACCCATTACTATTTATCGTTAATTAATTTTGAGGATGAGGATGACCCTATCCGCAAAATGTGTATCCCTGCCATTGGAGAAGAAGATGAAAGCGGCTCCCTTGATACTAGTGGAGAAAAAGAAAATACCGTTTTAGAAGGGATGCAGCATAAATATCCCCAAACTGCTATGATACTTTCTACGAACCAATGTGCTATGTATTGCCGTCATTGTTTTCGCAAACGCTTGGTGGGAATGTCTGATGAAGAGGTAGCCAGCCAGATTCATCCGGTGATTGATTATATTCGAGGACATAAGGAGATTAATAATGCCTTATTGTCTGGTGGAGATGCTTTTTTAAATACTACATCTGTCATAGAAGAATATTTAAGGGAATTAACAGCAATAGAGCATTTGCATATGATTCGTTTCGGCACAAGAGTGCCTGTGGTTTTTCCCCAAAGAATAACGGAAGATAGAGAGCTCTTAGAAGTACTAAAACGATATGGCAAGAAAAAACAAATTTACGTGGTAACCCATTTTAACCATCCTAGAGAGCTGACCAAGGAAGCCCTTGCCGCTATCGAAGGGTTAAAAGAGGCGGGTATCGTTATTAGAAATCAAACAGTGCTTTTAAAGGGCGTTAATGACAACCCAGACATACTGGCAGAGCTATTGCAAAAGCTGACGAAGCATGGAATTAACCCATACTACGTATTTCAGTGCCGCCCTGTTGCAGGGGTGAAAAATCAATTTCAGGTACCGTTACAAAAGGCGTACCGAATTGTTCAAGAAGCCAAAAACAGACAGAACGGTCATGGAAAAAGTTTCCGATTTGTATTTTCTCACCCCACAGGAAAAATTGAAATTATCGGTGTATTGCCTGATGGCAGGATGATATTTCAATATCATCAAGCAAAATATCCAGAAAATAGAGGAAAGATTCTCATCCGTGATATCAAAGAAGATCAAACATGGCTGGAAGAAGACCTGTAACAGCAGTTTTGTAACTATCATATAGAAATCCATTTAATATAAAAAGGAACCCCAAATTACAGATGGTAAAAAGGGGTTCCTTTTGTTTTTCCTAAAAATAACAGATAAAAAACAGGTGCAAAATTTATTTTCTGCACCTGTTCATTGGTTATTGAAGATTTTCTTCTATTATTTTTGCTAATTGTTCTGCTTCTTTTTGCATCAATTCTTGATTTTTCCCTTCAATCATAACACGTACCAGAGGTTCTGTACCCGAGGTTCTAATTAGCACACGGCCTTCGCCTTCAAATTGTTTATTTAAGGCTTCTATTTTATCCTTTATGATAGGAACGGTTAAATAATCATTTTTTCTAGCATTATTTACCCGAGCATTTACCAAAACCTGAGGCATGGTTTCCATGATTTGTGCTAATTCTGAGGCTTTTTTGCCTGTGTGCTTCATAACTGTTAAAAATTGTATGGCTGTTAGGATACCATCTCCTGTAGTGTTATAATCGAGAAAAATAACATGGCCAGATTGTTCCCCGCCTAAGTTATACCCATGCTGCATCATTTCTTCTAGCACGTAGCGGTCGCCCACCTTTGTTTGCAAAACGGAAATACCCTCTTTTTGCCCCATTATGGTAAGGCCTAAATTGGACATTACCGTACCCACGATAGTATTTTGATTCAGTCTGCCTTGCCGCTTCATATATTGACCGCAGATTGCCAGTATTTTATCTCCGTCGATAAGGTTTCCGTTTTCATCTACTGCCAGACAGCGGTCAGCGTCCCCATCAAAGGCAAAGCCTACATCTGCACCATTTTCTTTCACTAAGGTACACAAATCCTCTATATGAGTAGAGCCACAGTTTTTATTGATATTAGTACCATCTGGCTCATTATGTATAATGGATAAACGTGCACCCAAATTTAACAAAGTAATTGGTGCAGCCTTATAAGAAGCACCGTTAGCGCAATCAATAGCAACCTTTATGGGCTGAAAAGATGCATCTGTAGTGGTTTGTAAATAGGCAATGTAATCATCCAGAGCATCTTCCGCCAAAGACTTGGTGCCTACATTTGCCCCCGTAGGGGAAGGAAGTTTTTCGGGATGGTTTAAAATAAGGTCTTCAATTTCTTCCTCCAAGGCATCAGGGAGCTTATAGCCGTCTCTGTTAAAAAATTTAATACCGTTATATTCCACGGGGTTGTGGGAGGCAGATATAACAACACCTGCATCCAATCGGTATTTTCGCACCAAATATGCTACAGCTGGGGTAGGCACAATGCCTACCAAAACAGCATGAGCACCTACGGAGCAAATGCCTGCAACCAATGCAGACTCCAACATATCTGCGGAGATACGGGTATCAGTCCCCACCAGTATGCGGGGTGCTTGCTTGGTTTCTTTTGTCAGTACAAATGCTCCTGCACGCCCTAAATTATAGGCAAAATCGCCAGTTAATTCTGTATTTGCAATACCTCGAACTCCGTCAGTTCCAAATAGCTTTCCCATCTTATATCCTCCTGATAGATGTTATGGTTCGTTTTCTGTATCCTGTGGTTGGGAAGGGGAAGACTCCGGAAGATTTTCTGGTTGTTTTCGTTCCGATATGGTTATGGTGGTTTCCGGCATGACTCCCGAAATACGGACTCCTTCTGGAAGCTCTACTGCAATTTGCAGGGTATATCTTCCCGGGGATACATTCGATACATTTACAACTGCGGAAAGCTTCTCTGGGGATACTGCGTTTATCTGAGTAGCAGAACCTGCAGCTTCCAGTGTAAAGGTATCTTGTTCAAAATAATAGTCATAAAGTTCTGTATTTTTTCCTGTCAGTACAATATTGTCTACAGGTATCTTCCATTGTTTTTTGCTTTCGGGATTTACCTCAATCATTACCTGCACAAGACCCGAATTGTCAGATTTTAGCAAAATGCCGTCGGGCAGTAAGTTACGTAAGGAAAAGGTTTTTATCACTGTTTTGGTAGCATCTGTAATATCAACAGGGGGCAGTACCATCTGTTTGTACTGTGACAATGCTTCTTTGCTTCCGATAATTTCTACGGTAGAAGGAGAGCAGGATATTTTTCCCACAACATATCCTTGGCGTACCTCGCCTTCTGTGCTTGCAGAAAGAGAAAGGGTATCCATATGATAAATCCCTAGAGATGCAGTAACTTGACTAGGGGAAATGTGAACTTTGTTAATGACATTTCCTTTGGCATCATAAGCAAGAGGCACTACAGTTGTAGAAATACTCTCTTGTAATTCTGTGGAATTGATGACTGCCTTTACCGTGGTAATTTGGTCAATCAAAGATTCTGGTCCGGAGATTTTTACCGTTTCAGGGTTTAAAGACATATCTGTCAAAACATATCCTTGGGCAGTAGTGCCTGTAAACTCTGGCTCAATTATTTTTTGCACAGAAATAAGCCTCTCCAAGGAAAGGGTTAATATGCTTGGAGTTCTGCTGATGATTTCAAAGCCTGTTCCAGCAGCTTCTGGCAACTTCACGTGCACGGGCAGGTTTATTACCATGCCGCCCTGAGCATTGGGGATGTTTCCTAAATCTACCGATGCTTTAATTTGGTGCTTATACTGGTTTAGGCGGTCTAATTCTGTTCGTTGTGCTTTTACTTTTATGGTTATTTTTAAGTTTTCCAACTCATCAGGGTTACGAAGGGTAAGCCCTTGATTTGTTAGAGAGTCTATATTTTCAAAAACAATAGACTGGGTGTAAGACCTGCTTTCAATAGGATGCTCCAGATTAATAACCATAAACCACAGCACCACTGCAATTACCACAGAAAGCAGCTTCCATCCCAAATCTTTTGTAATCATTTCTTGGAATTTTTTCATTTGCCCAGCCTTCCTTTCCATAGCATCAATTTTCTTTTTGAAGAATGTTGACTTGTGTGGGAAAGCATACTACGCAGTGTTTCTGAGCTTAGGTTTCGATAGAGCGTACCCCCTTTTGCCATGGATATGGTTCCTGTTTCTTCGGAAACAACAATAACCAGTGCATCCGATACCTCACTGGCGCCAATAGCAGCACGGTGGCGGGTTCCCAGCTCCATGCTGACATCATTGCTTTCTGTTAAGGGGAGAAAGCAGGTGGCAGCAGCAACTCGATTTCTGCGGATGATAACGGCGCCATCATGGAGAGGGGTATTGTGTTCAAATATGTTAATTAGAAGTTGATTGGTAACAACGGCATCAATAGGGATACCTGTTCGTTCCAAATCTCCCAGCGGGACATCTTGCTCAATCAGTATCAAAGCACCTGTGCGTTCGGCACCCATTTTGTCGGTGGCTTTTACGATTTCATCTATGGTTCTGGCTGCCGATTTTTCATCCTCGGCAGAGGCATCCATTTTGGCAAAATAAGAAAAAAAACGACCTTTGCCCAGTTGCTCCAAAGCTTTACGCATTTCCGGCTGAAACACAACAATAATGGCAATGATGCCCACGGAAATGGTATTGGACAAAATCCAAAGTATGGTATTTAGGCGCAGAACCAGCGCAATGGCAGCAAAGGCAAAGATGACTAAAATCCCTTTAAATAACGCCCATGCTCTGGTTTCCTTAATCCAGAATATAATTTTATATAGGATATATGCAACAATAATAATATCCAAAATATCAAAGATACCCACGGAGGGCATAGCGAAATCCGTGATACCAAGATCGCTGAATAACCTTCTAATAAACTCCATACAATCATCCTATTCCTGTGCCATAATCAGAGTGTTTTAACACCTCTTTTTGTATTGTTGCTTTCTTCTGACTGACCTATGCTCATAAAAGCCGAACTCCCCAATAGGGTTCTTAAGTTTTCTGTTTTTGACTGATATCATTATATCATAAAAAAATAGGTTGCGTTATAAAAACTCTGTTAATTTCTTAATTTTATATTACGGTATTTTTGAAAGAAAAGAACAGGGTGTTTTCTCTGCTAAAAATCAGCACATAAAAAAATCGGATAAAGCCGCATTTTATTGTATAGTAAATTTGTTACTGGAATGGTTTTATGGTTGGAATTAAAAACAGAGCAACAAGAATCCTGCTAATACAGCTTCCTTGTTGTATATTCGTGTGATTTGTCAATATGTAACAATATTTTGCATAATTACGCTAAATAAATTGAATTTTTTGCTATAAGGTTGTAGAATTGTATTTAAAAGAATAGACTTTTTAGTATGACTATGGGGTGACGAAAAATGATAAGCGTTCCTATGAAATCATCTGCACCACTGACCAAGCAAACAATACTTACAATTAATCAAAAAAAAGTTCGAGGTGCAAATAATACGAGAAATATATTATCCATTAATAATGAATCAAAATCAAATTCTAGTGGGATGCCTACTACTCATGCCAATAACACGGAAAATAATTCTGCTACCCTAGCTACGCCGTCAATGTCAGCTTCAATGTCCGTGTTCAAAAATGTTCCGCAATTAATAAATAGCATTCAAAAGGGACAAAAAGTTCCTTTAGAAAATAATGGAAAGCTATCTAGTATAAAGGCATGTCTTGGGTGGAACGTTACCAATGCAAATTGTGATGTGGATGTTTCTGCATTCCTTCTCAGTTCTACTGGTAAGGTGATAGGTGATTCGTGGTTTGTGTTTTACGGACAAGAATCTAGCCCAGATGGAAGTACTATTTTCTCCATAGATGAAGGCAACGACAGAGAAATTGTATCTGTTGATTTTACGAAATTGAATCCTTCGGTTGCCAAAATTGTATTTGTTCTTACTATCAATGAAGCTTTAGAAAAGCATCTAAACTTTAGTATGCTCAAAGATGCTTATATCCGTATTATGGATGCTTCCGATAGAGAGCTTGTTAGTTTCAAGATGGATGAATACTACGCAAATGTTACATCTATGATGATTGGTGAATTATATCAGCATAATGGTATATGGAAATTTAATGCTATAGGAAATGGTGTTGCAAAAGATCTTGCTGGACTATGTGAGTTATACGGTGTACAGGTAGTTTGAAAAACTAGTTTATTTGGACGTACACATTGTTTAGAGGTAATATTTACAAAAATAATTATAATAAAAAGGAGGTTAATAGAAATGAATATGTTTGAGAAAACAACAAAAGCTGTAAAAGAAGTGGGTGAAAGTGTTTTTGACTCTGCAAAGTCTTTAGGTTCTAGTATTTACTCTACATCTAAAGAGCAAAGTGAACTAGCAGGGTTGAAGATACAAAAATCAGTTATTGAAAAGCGATTGCAAGATTCATATGCTGAAATTGGAAAACGTTATGTACAATATATGGCTAATGCAGATGGAGGAGAGGCATTTGATGTGTCTGATATTTTGGAGACAATGAAGCCAGATCTTGATAAACTTGCAGAAATTGAAACAGCTATTGCGGAGAAAGAGCTGAATGCAAAAAGAGAAGATGAGCTTCGTTTACAAAAGAAAGCTCAGGATGAATTTGAAGAAGAAAAGGCGAAATTAAACAAAGCACTTGAAATAGATATTATTACTCAGGAGGAATATGACGAAAAGTTAGCAGTAATTCAAAAAAAGCTTGATAATTATGATAAGCTTAGAAAGATTGAAATGCAGCTTCAGATGGGAATCATTTCGAAAGATGAGTATTCTGAAAAAATCGATAAAATTTTAAAGTAATATCATACGATAAGAGGGGCATTTTGCCCCTCTATTATTATGCTTTGATGCCAAATGCTTCTGCTAAGAATAGGGTTTGCTGAGCCCAATTATTATGGGTTTTGTATTCGTTCATGCGTTCTTTAGTTATATTTCCTGAGACAAATACGTTTGAGTTCTTATTCCAATTTAAAATAGCCTGAGCATCATTAAAATCGTTTTGTGAAACCTTGTAGGCGTCATTTATTATTTCAATCTGATTAGGATGGATGACGGCTTTTCCAATAAAGCCACATAATTTATCATCTTTAATTTCTTGTCTTAGGCCGCTTTCCCAATTATCTCCCAAATAGTATTCCCATACTGGTCCTGAAATCACATAATCCATACCGTATATAGTGATAATATCTGAGAAAATATTGGATATAGGTTTAATTGTATGTATGGATTCATCGGAATTTCTTCTAAAGCCAAACATATGACACAAATCATTACCGCCAACACGTATATTAAGTACACGGTCTTCCACTACGGATAAAGAATCTTTTAAGCTGTACAGTATGTCAATACGATTTCTAAGATTAATGATGGAGGAGTTTTCATATATTGGCATCATGTATATTGGTTTTGAAATAATTTCATTCGCCTTAATGATTGCCTGGATATATTCTGAAGCATTGTCTGTTGAGAACTTTGGTATTATAAAGCCAGTGACAATTTCAATTACATCTCCAAAGGTTTTTGTGAGCCGTATAATTTGCTCTGAATTTCTTACTCTTACAAATATTTTGGGCAAATAAAATGGTTGTGTTTGGTAATTTATATAGATTTGATAGAGTGATTCAGCTAGTATTTTTTCGGCTTCTTCCACAAAGTTATCATTGATAGTGTCTTCTAGGCATAAAGCTAACGAAAACTTTGTCCCCAATTTCTCGGAAATAATGGAGTCCACTATATTTTTTTGGTTGGCAGGGCAGTATAGTAATGCACCTACACTGTAGTACATAATATTATTTTTCAAGATATACGTTCCCTCTTTCCCCTTAACTTTCCCCTTAATACTGTGTGTAAAAAGGACACACTGAAATAGTATAACACATGCAATTAAAAATGGTAAACGAAAAAAAGATGTGATAGAATATAAAGTGGGAAATTGTAAAAAGGTGGTGCATTATGAGGAATTTGATTACATATAGGTATAATGTGATGGGGATTAATTCGCTAGAAGCTTTTATGGGGATACGAGGTGGATGCAATAATTCATTAAGAGATGTATATTTCGTCAGAGCATTAGGTGTGTCTTCCTCAATGATTGATGTCATTAAAAAGATAGATGAAAAAGCAGGAAAAGATACATATGATGGGAAGATGGATTATTTTAGATTAAAAAGGTTACCGAAACTTTCCGAAGAAAAAGATATTTTATTTTATTCTGGCGAATATGATAATTGGCTCAAGGCTGGAAAGAACATCTCTTTAAAGTCAGTTATGATGTCCGAAGATTTGAGTAATATGGTTGCTCATGCATTGCAGAATATTTCGAATGTGTATAAAAAATGTAAACTGGGAGTATCTGAATCTATGATACGTAATTTGTCTACCAAAATGCTATTTTGGTTAGATGGAATTGCGAAGGAAATTTTGTGTAAATGGAATGAAAGCAGAAGTATAAAAATAGTTGCAGAGAATATTAAGAAGGAACAAGAATATTTATTTTTCTATTTTTTAACTCAAATAGGATGCGATGTACTCCTTCTTGAAATGAAAGAGGATGTATCTGTTAGCGAAGAGTTGAAAGGATTGTCAAGTGCATTTAAATTGGGGGAATTTGAAGATTTGACATTGCCTGAATTCGTGAGATATACCCCACCTAAAGAGAAAAATAAAGTAAGCACGATAACAAAAAAAGAAAATCCATGGGAGCCAGTGCGAGTTATAATTCCAGAACATAACCGTTCAAAGAAGAAGGCTCAAACCAATTCGACAATGGCAATAACACAATCTGAAATAGCTATCCCACAAAGGACAAACATTCCTACAACTCCTGCTAGCACAGAAGGAAGCAATAGAAGTCAAGCCAAAGAAAAATCTTTTGAAGAGTTAGCTCAACTGGCATCTTCCATAGTGATGATTGAGGTGCATGACGCAAATGGAAATGTGGAAGGGACTGGTTCTGGGATTATGATAGGAAAAGATGGTTACATATTAACGAACTTCCATGTTATAAATGGTGGTTGTTATTTTTCCGTTAGAATAGAGGATGATGAGGAAGTTTATGTTACAGATGAAGTTATAAAATATAATACGAATCTTGACATGGCAATAATCAGGATAAAAAGAAAACTACAGCCGCTACCAATATATAACGGGAAACAAAAACTTGTTCGAGGTCAGAAAGTAGTAGCAATTGGCAGCCCTCTTGGTTTATTTAATTCGGTTTCTGATGGTATCATTTCTGGATTTAGAACTATTAGAGATGAGGATATGATACAATTTACTGCACCGATATCTCCAGGAAGCTCAGGAGGAGCAGTACTTAATATGCAGGGAGAGGTAATAGGAATCAGTACTGCAGGGCTGGATAATGGTCAAAATATCAACTTAGCAGTAGGGTATGAAAATATTTTGATGTTTGCCAAAGGGTTTTATTAAGAAATTTAAATTTTGCAAATTTCTTAAAATTTTACAAAATTTCACATTTTTAGCCCATAAGTCTTGAAATCGTTTCAGCACTATGTTATGATTTTAGTGCATAATTAATATTTTGAGGGGGATATATATGAATTATAATAGTAAAAAGTTACAATTAACTTTTAACTCCCCTGTTATTCTAGGATTTACAATAGCGTGTTTTGCGGTGTTGCTACTTGATATAGTTACAGGCGGTTTTGCAACGAATGCTTGTTTTAGTGTATATAGGTCATCGTTGCTAAGTCCATTGACATATGTAAGGTTTTTTGGCCATGTGTTAGGGCATGCAGGATGGGAGCACTTTATAGGGAATATAATGATGATATTGGTGGTTGGTCCGTTGCTTGAAGAAAAATACGGGTCATCTAATATACTGTTTGTAATTCTTGCGACAGCATTGATTACTGGTCTTATCAATTTTATTTTCTTTCCACATTTACAACTTTTAGGTGCAAGTGGCGTTGTGTTTGCTCTTATTTTGTTATCATCAATTACAAGTTTTAAAGAGGGTAAAATCCCTGTAACCTTTTTGCTTGTAGCTTGTATATATATAGGACAACAGGTTTATGATGGAATATTTATCAAAGATAATGTTTCTAATTTGACACATATCATAGGAGGCGCTGTTGGCTCAAGCTTAGGCTTTATAATGAACAAAGATAAAATGAATAGATATTGAAGGTGAGAATGCTCTATGTTAGAACACAAAAAGATTCGGAACCTTGGTGATTATTTTGTTGAGCTGAATTCTAGGCAAGACAAAGGAGTTTATTTTTATCGTATCAACGGATATTCGGCTGAAATAGGTGATTTTTTAAAAAAATACTATGATGTAGCCAGGCGAACCGGGGTTGTAATTGAAGGGAAGATACAAAATCCTGACGAAAAAAAATTGGCTTATTATTCAGAAATAATGGGTATGGATTTTCAAATGAATATTGGGTTCATAACTATGAGTCTGAAGAAATGGCTTCCAAGAATGAACGATTATCAGCGACAATATGTTGCTGCGTCGATATATGATTCTCTGGATTCTATGCAAAAGAGTGGGAAAACAGAGAATATGCTAAAAAATGCATATATTAAATTCATGTGTTGGCTATATTACAAATTTGAGAGAATAGTAACTCAGCTAGGTGAAAATAACATCCCTAAAATGCTTTATGAGGGGGATATTAGTAAATATGAATTGATGCTAATATCTATTCTTTCGAAGGCAGGATGTGATGTAGTTTTACTTCAATATCACGGGGATGAGGGCTATCTTAAAGTAGATGCCAACTCGTATTTGTCTGACAACCTTCAGATGAAGGGTATGCAGGCATGGCCTGAAGGATTTTGCATAAAGGCAATAAGAGATGAACTCCAAAATGATATGAATAATGAGAGATTGTATGGAACAAAACCTACAGTCAATAATTGCACAAATGCATGGATAAAAGGAAAGGGGTTAGATGACGTCCGAGAAAGTGTAACGATTCGAGGAAATGATTCTAAGTTCTTTTATAATTGTTTTTGCAGAATGAATGGAGTGCAAGATAAACTTACTTATACGAATGAGCTTTTTCTACTTCAACAGGAAATAAGAAATTCAAAACGTAAACTAGTTATTGTAAACGAAGAAATTGCAAAGCCTACGCCTGAAGAGATAGCTGGGATAAAGAGAGGTAATTATACAAAGCACGATCAGATGATTCTTGATTTGGCAAAAAATCTCAACTTTATTTCTAATATTGAATTAAAGCGTATTGTACATAAAAGTTTTGTGGATGCAATTCTTGCGGAACAAAAAAAAGAAGGAAGCAACCTTAATAAACTGACCAATAAGGCGATATATTTATTGTGTTGGTTTAAAAGATATCTTCCAGATTTGTTAGCAAACTGGAAAATGCCGGATATAGGATGTTTCATATATATGGGTGGTTGTAAGAATGATAATGAGGCTATGTTCTTGAGTTTTCTTGCAAGATTGCCAGTAGATGTGTTGATTCTATGTCCTAATCTAAATAAAAAATGTTGCCTTGAGGACAAGTTGCTTTATGAAGTGAATTATTCAGAGAGCTTGTCGATAACAAAATATCCTGAAGAGTCCTCTCAAGTGAAGATAGGAACAGTTGCTTACCATGCAGAACGGGAACTTGATACATTAATGTATCAGGATACAGGAATGTATAGAATTCAGCAATATGGAAAGGCAAATGTAATTAGCCTTCAAACGATGTATGAAGAAATCAAGATTCTTTGGGATCAAGAATTGAAGTATAGACCGAGCTTTAGTACAGTGGATGGTGTAGTTAATATACCAGTAGTATTTGCAAAAATATCAGGAGTCAAAGATGGACTCATAGCTCCGTATTGGGTATACATCAAGGAACTGATTACAAATGACACAATCGTAATAACAAGTGCACCATATATTAAATCTACGGCTCCAAATCCAATGAAATCTTTTTCCGCAGAATTCTTTAAAAATGGAAAGCTTCAACGGAATAAAATTAAAAATCATCCGAATTATCCTTATAGTATATTACGCGAGGATATGCAAGATTTCATTTTGGATAAGCTTCAAGTACTGATTGACCAGAAGCTAATTCGAGGAATTGGTGAGAATGGAACAGAATATACCGTGATTGCACAAGTTTTGAATTTGCCGAAAGATATTGTAAGGATGATTCAAAAGTTTGATTTCACAAAAAAGAATCCAAAATTGATTTATATAAATACTACGGAAACAATCATATCTTTGGAGGATTCAATTTTAACGGCTTTTTTAAACCTTATTGGGTTTGATGTAATTTTCTTTGTTCCAACTGGTTATCAGTGTATAGAAAAGCATTTTAACAAGAAACTGATGGAAGAACATCAGATAGGGGAATACAAATATGATCTACAAGTTCCTGACCTGAAGCGTCTTTCATTAAATAATGCACGTCCTTCTTGGCATGATAAAATATTTAAGAGAGGTAATAAGTATGGGACTTGATTTTAGTAAACCAACGAATATAGCGACACCAACAACAACTATGGCAGACACAAAAAATGAGATTGCTGTAGTTGAGCAGTACGATATCGTTGCTGACAGACAGAAGATGAATCAGGAGCTTGTCAATTCAGAAGAAGTTGATCGTATTGTAAGTACTATTGAGGTTCATAACCTTGATACAATTGTAACATTTGGATCTGAAGTTGCTGAAGAGATTTCTAAGGCATCGGATGTAGTTTTAAATAGCATGAATATGTCTCAGCTTGATGAAACAAGTGAGATGTTAAAAATTCTTGCTAAGATTATGGATCAGTTTGATATTGATGAGATAAAGGAGAATCCATCTCTTTTGGGTAAGCTTTTTGGAAATTTGAAAAAGCAGTTAGATAAGATTCTTGCAAAATATCATACCATGGGGGAAGAAATTGATAAGATTTATGTTCAGTTAAAGGGCTATGAATCGGAGATTAAACAGTCAAATCGTAAGCTTGCAATGATGTTTGAGGCTAATGTGAATTATTATCATGAGTTAGTAAAATATATTCTTGCTGGTGAACAGGCATGTAAGGAAATTGAGGACTACATTGCACAGAGACAGCAGGATATGGAATCAACTGGAGATCAGTCAATTCAATTTGAACTTACTAGTCTTAATCAGGCACTTATGATGATGGAGCAGCGTACCCAAGATCTTAGAACCGCTGAAAATATAGCTATACAGTCAATTCCAATGATTAAAACTATGGAATTTAGCAACTACAATTTGGTTAGAAAGATTAACTCTGCGTTCATTATTACTCTTCCTGTATTCAAGCAGGCTCTTGCCCAGGCTATTATGCTTAAAAGACAAAAGCTTCAGGCTGAGTCGATGGCTGCACTTGACAAGAAGACAAATGAGATGCTTATCAAGAATGCTCAGAATAACATGGAAATTACTAAGCAGACAGCTAAACTTGCATCAGGAAGCTCAATTCAGATTGAAACACTTGAAACCACTTGGAGAACAATTACAAATGGTATCGAAGAAACAAAAAGAATTGAACAGGATGCCAGAAAGAAACGTATTGAAGATCAGAAAAGACTTGAGGCAATTAAGGAAGACTTCCAAAAGCAGTATCATATGCCTCCAGCAAAAAAGTAGTTTATGCGTAAGCGCAATTAAATAAACTAAATTTTAAAAAACACACTTAAGGAGGTTTTATAATGCCAATTAATTTATCAAAAGGACAGAAGGTAGACTTAACAAAAGGAAATCCTGGACTCAAGAATGTGATGGTTGGACTTGGATGGGATGTTAATGCATTCGATTCAGGCTCAGATTTTGACCTTGATGCTGCAGCATTTATGCTCGGAGCAGATGGCAAATGCCCAACAGATAAGGAATTTGTATTCTATGGAAATCTTTCTCACTCAAGCCAGGCAGTAGTGCATCAGGGAGACAACCTTACTGGCGATGGGGATGGTGATGATGAGCAGATTCTTATTGACCTGTCAAAGGTTCCTGCAAATATCGAAAAGATTGTATTTACTGTTACAATCTACGATGCCGAAGCAAGACGTCAGAACTTTGGTCAGGTTTCAAATGCATTTATTCGTTTGGTAGATAACTCAAACGGTTCAGAGCTTATTAGATACGATCTTGGAGAAGATTTCTCAATCGAAACAGCAATAGTTGTTGGTGAATTGTATAGAAATAATGGTGAATGGAAGTTCAATGCCATTGGAAGTGGATTCCAGGGTGGGCTTGCTGCACTTTGCGGACATTTTGGAATTGAGGTAGCATAGGAGGTGTAAGTTAATGCCAGTTAGTTTACAGAAGGGTCAGAAGGTTAGTCTGACCAAAGGAAATCCTGGACTAACCAATGTGGTAGTTGGACTTGGATGGGATGTAAATGGTTTTGATACAGGCGGAGACTTTGACCTTGATGCTGCGGCATTTTTACTTACAGACACAGGTAAAGTTTCAAACCAGAACGATTTTATATTTTTTGGAAATCTTATTCATGCGTCAGGAAGTGTTCAGCACTTAGGAGATAATCTTACAGGTGTAGGCGAAGGTGATGACGAGCAGATTAAGATTGACTTTACAAAGGTTCCAGCTAATATTACTAAGATTGCATTTACAGTTACAATTTATGAAGCTGAGGCAAGACATCAGAATTTTGGGCAGGTCAACAATGCATTCGTTCGAATTTATAATGAGTCTACAGGAGAAGAACTTCTCAGATATGATTTAGGAGAAGACTTTTCTATCGAAACAGCGGCAGTTTTTGGTGAATTGTATAAAAATGGTAATGAGTGGAAATTCAATGCCATCGGAAGCGGTTATCAGGGTGGCCTAGCTGCGTTGTGCAACAACTATGGAATAGAAGTTGAATAGTGAGAATACATAAAAGTAAATTTCCAAAAGAAATCCCCTGCAGATTTTAGAGAATTTTTAGTCAATTATAATTAGAATGAATGACCAGTAAAACAGGGATTCTTATCTGGCTTGATAAGGCTTTCAAATTGGGGACTTAGATGGAAAGCTGGAAGAAGATAATTTTCGCGAGGAGGACAAAGAATGTCAATTAGTTTACAAAAAGGACAGAAAGTAAGTCTGTCAAAAGATAACGCAGGTCTTGCTAAGATTGTAGTAGGGCTTGGCTGGGATGAGGCACCTACGACTGGTGGGGGCAGACTGTTGGGTGCATTGTTCGGTGGCGGTGGCGGTGGACAAGCCATAGATTGTGATGCTTCAGCAATTATGCTTAAAAATGGAAAGCTTGTTGATAAAGAAGATTTAGTTTATTTTGGTAATCTGACACATAGGTCAAAAACTGTACAGCATATGGGAGATAACCTTACAGGTGCAGGCGATGGTGATGATGAGCAGATTCTTATTGACCTTTCAAAGGTTCCAGCTGAGTATGATAAGATAGTGATTGTTGTAAATATTTATCAAGCAGTACAGAGAAGACAGCATTTCGGAATGATTCAGAATGCATTTATTAGACTTGTAGATGCTAGAAACAACAATGAAATGTGTAAATACAATTTAACAGAGAATTATTCTGGCATGACAGCAATGATTTTTGGTGAAGTATATAGACATAACGGCGAATGGAAATTTAGTGCTATCGGTCAGGGTACAAAAGATCCTGGACTTGGCGAACTTTGTGTACGTTATACTTAATTACCAAAACATTTACATAAATGGTAGGGGAGCTATCAAGATAGTTCCCCTTTTTTTAAACATAAATTTAGAGGAGGACATGCGAAAATATGAGTAGTATGAGCAAAGAAGAATTGATGCGGGGTCTGTCCGACTTACAAGTCAATGATAGCAAGGCGAAATATGGAACAAATGAACTTGCTAAAAAAGAAACAGAGTCATTATGGTCAATGTTTATCGGCGCCTTTGATGATATCTGGATTAAGGTGTTGTGTGCTGCACTTGTTTTGAAGATTGTGCTAGCAGTTCTTGGAGTATTTGTTCCTGCTCTTACTGGAGAAAATGATGTTATAGAAATCATAAGTATATTGTTGGCAATAGCTTTAGCAACGGGATTTAGTACATTATCTGAGTACAGAAATACAACTAGAAGCGAAGCCCTTCAGGAGGAATATAGCAAGACATTTGCTAAAGTAATGCGTAATGGAAAACTTGTAAATATTCTTACGAGTGAAATAGTTAAGGGCGATACCATTCTTGTGCAGGCAGGGGATAAGATTCCGGTTGATGGCTTGGTTTTTGAGGGGAATATTAAAGTTTCACAAGCTGTATTAAATGGTGAATCTAGAGATGAAAATAAATCTGCTACTTTAACAATGGATGAAGCGGAATCTACAGATTATTCTTCCACATCAAAGGTATTTATGGGCTCTGTAGTAACAGCTGGAGAAGCATATATGATTGCAACCGTAATTGGTGATGCATCAGAGCTTGGAAAGATTAATAAATCCCTTACCGACAATAACGAGGAAGAGGAAAGAAAAGATACTTCTAGTCTTAAGCTTGAAGTAGTAGCTGCTGGAATTGGTAAGCTTGGTGTATCTGCCGCAACAATCGCAGGTGCACTTCATGTGGTTCTTTCTTTGACGAGAGCAACAAGTGGAGCTTCAGCTGTTTCCGTTATTCTTTTAGTTGCTGAAGCGGTAATGCTTATGGCTTCCATTGTAATTATGGCTGTTCCAGAAGGTTTACCAATGATGAATAGCTTGGTTCAGTCCATGAATACTGAATCAATGTATAAAAAGAATATTCTTGTAAGTCACAAAGCTGCTTTCTCTGATTCTGCATATATGAATATTCTGTTCAGTGATAAAACAGGGACACTTACTCAGGGAAACCTCTCATTGGTTGAATTTATTACTGGCGCAGGTAAAATTGTAGATAACATTCAAAGTAGAGAGTTTATCGAAGCAATAACCCTCAATAACTTAGCAAAAATATCGGAAGGAAAATCTATCGGTAGTAATAATATGGATAGAGCACTTCTTACATATGCTCTTCAAAATGGATATGATGATTCTAAGAATGATCCAGATAGAGTAGACAAAATAAGTGGATTTGATTCAGAGAAGAAGTGTGCAACTGCAAGTCTTAAAAATGGCATTGTATATTGGAAAGGTGCAACAGAAAATATTATTGATCAGGTTACGCATTATGCTCTGCCAGATGGAGAAGAAAGAGAGTTTACTTCTGCGGATAAAAAGGCTGTTCAAGAACAGATGATTGCACAGGCAAAACGTACAATGAAACTATTATCTGTTGTTAAGATTGCAAATGATAAGACAGTATTATTGGCGGTTCTTTGTTTAAGAGATAATGTTCGAGCAGATGCTGTTGAGACTGTTAAAATTCTTAATTCTGCCGGTATTCAGGTGGTAATGGTTACGGGTGATGCCGAAGAAACAGCGGTTGCAATTGCAAAAGAAACAGGTATTCTTAAGAACGAAGCAACAGATGTAGTACTCACTCATGAACAGCTTGAGCGTATGTCCGATGAGGAATTGAAGGAGAAATTACCTAACCTTCGTGTTGTAAGTAGAGCGAAGCCCCTTGATAAGAAAAGACTTGTTACTATATCACAGCAGCTTGATAATGTATGTGGTATGACTGGGGATGGTGTTAATGATGCACCAGCTTTGAAGCAAGCAGATATTGGTTTTTCTATGGGAGATAGTACTGCCGTAGCTCAAGAAGCAGGAGATGTGGTAATTCTTAATAACAGTTTGACTTCTATTAAGGACTGTGTTCTGAACAGTAGAACAATGGCAAAATCAGTTGGAAAATTCCTTATCTTCCAGCTTACAGTTAATATTAGTACATTGTTAATGAATATAATTGCACCAATACTTGGATGGACAGAGCCATTTTCCATTGTGCAGATACTTTGGATTAATTTGATTATGGATACATTAGCTGCTATGGCCTTTGGTAGTGAGCCGATTCTTAACAGATATATGGAGGATCAACCTGCAAAGAGAACAGATAATATTCTTACCACCTATATTAAGTCAGCGATTGGAACAAGTTCGATATTTATTACATTAGGTTCTATTTTAATTCTTGAAAATATTGCAGGTATTACAAGTTATGTTACACCTGCAGATTGTGCGGATCCAGAACTTTATAAGAAGACATTTATGTTTGCTTTTTTCATCTATTCAATAATATTTAATAGTTTAAATACCAGATCCGAGAGATTTAATTTGTTTGAGCATATTGGGGAGAATAAGAATTTTATGCTGGTTATGGGAGCAATTTTTATTCTTCAAACGATAATCATTGAGATTGGCGGAAGCGTATTTAGTACAACAACTCTTGATGTTAAGGCATTATTGGTTTCAATGGCTTTGGCAATTTTGATTATTCCAGTTGATATGGTAAGAAAGGCTATTATTCGCAAGTAAAAATTGTAAATTTTGAATTACGAAGAGAATATGGTACAGTAATATTTGCTGTACCACATTTTTTATGGAGTAGAATGGATTATGATATTTTTTACAGATTTAGATAATACAATTATATACTCATATAAGCATGATATAGGTCTTCGCAAGAGAAATGTTGAAATCTATCAAGGGCGAGAGATATCTTTTATTACAGAAGATACTTATGCGTATTTAAAGAGATTGAGAGAACAGATTCTTGTTATACCAACATCAACAAGGACAGTTGAACAATATGAGAGGATAGATTTGGGTGTAGGTGTATTTAAATATGCACTTGTATGTAATGGTGGGGTATTGCTAGAAAATGGCAAAAAAGTTGATTGGTGGTACAATGAATCCATAAAAGAAATAAGAGATAGCAAAGATACAGTCTTAAAGGGAATTCGTATTCTTGATAAAGACCCGAGGCGAACCTTTGAACTGAGATATATCGAAAATCTATTTGTTTTCACAAAATGTGATTCGCCAGAAGATGTTGTTGATGAGTTAAAGGGAAAACTAGATGAAAAATTTGTAGACATCTTTCATAATGGTACAAAGGTTTATATTGTTCCTAAAGCATTAAATAAAGGAAGAGCTGTAAAGCGATTTATGGATTATATAGGAGCTAAGTTTTCAATCGCAGCTGGTGATAGTGAATTTGATATTTCAATGCTAAAGGCGGTAGATATTGGTTTAGTTCCTTTTGCATTTACATCGCAATTTTGTATTGATTTTAAACTAGAAGAAATGGAATCAAATAAGATATTTTCAGATGCATTATTATTAAGATGCCTTGAAATAATAAGTAAAGCGGAGCAAAGATGATGCCCCGCTTTTATTTATTGTATGTAGTTTATGGAAGTACATCCAACCTTTGAGAAGCCAGTTAGTCCCTTTGACCTCGCAAATAGCATCATATCTTCTCTTTAATCCATACTGATTTTAATTCCACCACGATGTTCAGATGGCTGAATAATTACAGTAACACCAGCACTACCGTTCCATTCGAATTGATAGGATTCACCAGATGTTTGACCAAGGAATGTTTTCCAAGAAACATCAGCTGTAACCTGTGGGTCACAATGACCATTACCAATCCAACATATTACGGCATTAGGGTCAACTGAAATTGTATCTCTAGTCATAACATTGCTTAAAACAATAGGGTTTCCATCGGAAAGGATTGCGACATATGCATTTCTTCCTCTTGCAGTGAGAGTGGTAGTTGCTAAACCCCTCTGCGAAAGTACGCCCACACCTATAAATCTAACGCTATAATCGCAGTCTTGAGTAAAAGCTAAAATGTTCTCAGATTCGACAGAAATTGTTTCCCCTTGTTCTAGGTGATATATAACAACATGCTGTCCATAATTAGCATAGTATGTTACAGAATCGCCATTAAAGTTGACCTTCATAAGTGGAAGGTTTTCCCCCGTAACACGTCTTGCCAGTTGACCGAGAAGTGCTTGCCCTATATTATTCTGAGGTCCAAGAATAACCTTTTCAAACTTGTAGTTTTTTCCTCCAGGATTTTCGCCAGCGATAAATGCACCTGCTTTTACAAAAAGAACATCACTGCCTGTACAGGTTACCTTAAGGGTAAGTTCATTGATTGTTTCAAATGATAACATGATTAATTCCTCCTATTATTACTTGCCCATCTTTAGTTTTGATACTCCCTTACGCATCAGCTAATTTTTTTATTATTCCACAGCATTTATAATGGTTCAAAGAGCAATATTCTATTGGAACTTTCTTCTCATCCGCCAACCTAATCAAATGTTCTAACTGAGCATCGTATTTGTATTTTTCATCAATCAACACTTTCCAAGGAACCCTACGTAGCAACACTCTTGTTGTTTCACCTATTCCTGGTTTGATTAAATGAATATCATCAATTCCATATTTTTTAGCCAAAAATCTCACTTCATCAATTCCAAAACCTTCGAGTTCAAAAGTATCTTTTCTAGATTGTTCTGTAAAATGCCTTTCAATAGCATTAATAAATTGATACGAAAGATCCGAATCCTTTAGTTCGCCATAATAAACCGCCCCATGGAAATCTTTGGTTCCAATAATATCTTCCCTAAGAAATGTTCTACTAACCAAGCCTGATACTGTACTATTAAGACAAGAACTAGGAATCAATATATCCTCATGAGTACCACACAATTCAGTAACATTTGCTGGATCAGCAATAACTGCGATATCCGATGATACACCATGATAAGCAGCAAGATTTTTTTTTAACTCGTTTAATATTGCACCTTTACCTATCCAACCATCCACAAAAAGTAATTGTTTAGCTTGATACCGTTCTAGCAGATAATTCATAGCATTATCATCTATTCCTCTTTCCCTAATAATGGAAATAGAATAATGGGGAACATTATATCCATATTTAAACTTAATATAGCGTTTTAATAAAATTCCTACAGGAATTCCAGCTCTGGCAAGGGAGACCAAAACTATATTTTGGCCTCTTTGAGTAACAACTTTGTCTGCCAAGTTACCAACTGCATTTGCAACTACGCCTGCATAATTCTTCAAAGCAGAATTATATACCTGCATATATTTTTCTGTAGGCACATATTCAAGAGGAAGCATTTCACAATAATGCCTTCCTGCCTGAATCTGCTTTTCTCTTTCCTCTGTTGGCAGAGGTTCAACCAATCCGGTTATATCTTTTAATAGAAGAATCACATCATCTTTAGAATATGAGCTTCTCAAATTAGCACCACCTTATTAATGTAATAGTATTATTTTTAACTGCTACAGCATTTATCAATGTTTCTAGTCCTTCAGTTTCTGACTCTGGTGCATCCGTCACAATGAGTACATTATCATATTTACCAATATCATAAATAAAAGTTTTTCTTTGGGCATCATACAGACTCTTTAACTGATATCTTGTATGTAGCGGATATTCATTTTCTAAACTAACAGCGATTGGACTCCTTGTTGTTGAATGACTTAGAACTTTATTCCCTAGCTTTTCTAACTCGGTCCCGATAAATAATGCTGGAAACATGGTTTCTTCCGTACCTATCACCAAGATACTTTGCTCACTTATATGTCCAATTACATTATGTATTTCATTCCATAATTTTTGACATGCTTTCCAATAATCTTTGGAATTTACCAATCTTCTAGGGTTTATAGCACCATTAACTTTTAGGAGAGAATAATTAATTGTGTTTTTTTCGTACATTTCATAGTAATGACCATCTCCTTTGAACTGATTAGCATGCTCATCATAGGTACTATGATTGGTTTTTACTAAATAATGTAGCATAATTCCTTTTTTCTCATACAGATTAAGGTGCTCCTCGCTCATGCCATTAAGAATAGAGGCTACAGAATATTTCATTTTGCTCGGATACTTTTTTTCCAAAATTGAGATTATATTTAAAATTGTTTTACCAGTCGTAACTTCATCTTCAATAAAAATAATCCTATCAGTATCATCCATAATTGAATCGATATCATCCTTTATTAGCTTTTGCTCGGTTGCATGGCTGTGTTCTTCCGAAAAAAACAGATACTCTACATCAGGTATCATTTCTCTTGTTGTTTGAATATATTTTGCACCTATAGAAATTGCCACCTGAGCTCCAATAGCTGTCGCAGTTTCAGCAAAACCAATCAACAATAATCTTTCATTTTGATAGGATTTTCTGAATACATCTGCAAGATCACTAAACAATTTTAAAGCTTTGGAAGGAGACACCGGAATATGTTTTCCTTGAAGCGGATCTACCACTAAATATCCTCTTTTTGTATTGTTTTCTCTTTTTGCAATCCGAACTAAGTCGCTTTCCACATATCCCACTTAACTATCCCTCGTTTCTTAATTTAATAACCCCAAACTATTTTTCTTTAAATCAAACAAACTAAAAGATGTTTTTTTAAACTAGGTGTTCTCATTTCAAGAAGAAAAGCGTTGCATAGGTTCATCCTCACAACGCTCATATAGCACATATTGTAAATGATAATGAATTACCCCTTACCCCCACTATATCCAATTTTAAGATACTTTCTTGTAATCGAGTATACTCGAATTATTTGACATTTTCAATAAAAATGCGACGTTATCTGTAATCTTGAAGCACTCCATATACTATAAAGCATAGATTCTTCCACAGGCATAGGTATATTATATTTTGCGAACCTGTAAGTCAGATGATTTATATTGCAACGAATCACTGTTTTACGTAAAAAAGACACCTACGAATGGCATTTCTACCAACACGTAAGTGTCTTGATTTATTACTAATTTGGTATTACAGATTTAGCGATACCATATATGACCTAGAATGTATGGTTCAAAATCCATACGGTATCCTGAATGAGCCTTTGATGGTGTATTATTTGTTGGCAACTAGTGGCTGACTACAAATACTCTGGCTTTCTAAGGCCATCATCAGTAATGCCGTTCGTCCTTTAGTTATTAGGGCTCTTCATTGTTGGGAACAAAATGACATCACGGATGGAAACGGAACCTGTTAAGAGCATTACCAAGCGGTCAATACCGATACCAAGCCCGCCTGTAGGAGGCATACCGTATTCCAAAGCTGTCATAAAATCTTCATCAATCATATTTGCCTCGTCATCACCTGCAGCACGCATTGCTTCTTGATGCTCAAAGCGTTTTCTTTGGTCGATAGGGTCGTTTAACTCAGAATAAGCATTGCCGTATTCTCTACCTACAATAAACAGCTCAAAACGTTCGGTATACTCTGGTTTATCAGGCTTTCTCTTAGTAAGAGGAGAAATTTCCACAGGGTAATCCATAATAAAGGTTGGCTGAATCAAGTTTTTCTCCACATATTCTTCAAAGAAAAGATTTAAGATGTCACCTTTGGCATGACGGTCCTCAAATGGAATGTGATGCGCTTTTGCAATTTCCTTTGCTTCTTCTGTAGTAGCAATAGCGTCAAAGTCCACATTTGCATATTTTTTAACTGCATCAATCATAGTCATTCTAGCAAAGGAACTGCCCAAATCAATATCGTGACCGCCATATTGTACTGTGGTTTTACCTAAAACCTTTTGTGCAACAGTGCGGAATAAATCCTCAGTTAAATCCATCATACCGTGATAATCTGTAAATGCTTCATAGATTTCAATGAGGGTAAACTCAGGGTTATGACGGATGGAAATACCCTCGTTACGGAATACTCGTCCGATTTCGTAAACTCTCTCAAAACCGCCTACAATCAAGCGTTTTAAAGGTAGTTCCAATGCAATTCGCATATACATATCAATATCCAAAGCATTATGATGGGTGATAAAAGGTCTAGCGGATGCACCTCCTGCAATGGTTTGCAGTACAGGGGTTTCTACCTCCAAATATCCTCTAGCATCTAAGAAATTACGAACTTCCTTAATGATTGCGGAACGCTTCATAAAGGTATCTTTTACTTCGGGGTTTACAATCAAATCCATGTATCTTTGGCGATAGCGAAGCTCTTGGTCACGCAGGCCGTGGAATTTTTCAGGCAATACCTGAAGGCTCTTTGCCAAGAGTACCAGCTCTTTTGCGTGGATAGAGATTTCTCCCGTTTTTGTTTTAAACACAAAGCCTTTTACGCCAACAATATCGCCTATATCCAGCTTTTTAAAATCGGCATATTCTTCCTCGCCGATATCATTTTTACTAACATAGCATTGAATGACTCCGTTTCTGTCTTGAACATTACAAAAAGAAGCCTTGCCCATGATACGTTTGGACATTAATCTGCCGCCAATGGCAACTTCTTTACCTTCTAAGGCTTCAAAGTCCTCTTTGATTTCATTGCTATGCTTTGTTACATCATATTTTACCTTTTGAAAGGGGTCTTTTCCTTCTTGCTGTAGCTGAATGAGCTTTTCTCTACGAATTCTATTTTGCTCACTTAACTCTTGTTGTGTTAGCTCAACGGTTTCTTGCATATCATTGGTTTCTTTTGCCACTGCTGTTTCCTCCTTATAGTATCTACCATAGGCCAGTTATTTATTAATTGCTTCGATGCGGAATACGACATCTCCAGAAGGGGTATCGATGGTGATGGTTTCTCCTGCCTTATGCCCTAATAACCCTTTCCCTACGGGAGATTCGTTGGAGATTTTTCCATTCATGGGGTCCGCCTCGGCAGAGCCTACAATAATGTACTCTACTTCTTCATTGAATTCAAGGTCATACAGCTTTACAATAGAGCCAACGCTGATGACATCACGGCTTACTTCCTCATCATCAATTACTTCTGCATTGCGAAGCATTTTTTCTAAAACAACGATGCGGGCCTCAATTTCAGCCTGTTCTTCTTTGGCAGAGTCATACTCTGCATTCTCGGACAAATCCCCCTGTCCTCTGGCTTCTTTGATTTTTTCCGCAACTTCTTTTCTTCTGACGGTCTTTAGGGTTTCCAGTTCTTCCTCCATTTTTTTGAGACCTTCATAAGTCAGAACCACCTTTTTTTCTGCCATTGCGATTCACTCCCTCAGTTTTATCTTTCAGCAGCCACATTTGCGGCGAATATTTACCATATCTGTCATGATTGCCATAAAATAGGCAGGTGCAGTACCTGCCCAAGATGTCAAAAACTTCTTTTTTTTTAAAAAGGCTAATCCGTAGCCCTAGGCAGTAATATATGCCCCAAATTTCATTGTAAAATTATACTCTACCCCTGTTGCCTTGTCAATGTTTTCCCAACAAGTATCAAGGCCGAACCCTTTTTTCCAGACAAGTAAAGCCCAAAAATTTCAAGGCTTGGGTATCAAGGCTATGTTTGGCACTGAGCGCCTCCTGTAAATCATAAGCCGAGGACACAAGGGTTTTAAATTCGTTTTTGCTTACATATGCCGCCGCCTCTACTTCTTTATCGGTGTAGGGCTTTTTTTCCTTTTGTAATAAGATACCATCAGCAATAAAGATATCATCACGCCGTAGCATCAGCCGTTGTAGCTTTCTTCTATTTTGAGCAATGTCAAAATAAAATGCTTGTGGTTTTATGGTATAATCATAGTTTTCCATTTCGCAGCCACAATTCAGAATAATATCGGCTTCTGCCATGGCAGTATTTTTCCCATTTGAAAATAAATATACATTTAAACCGCAGTCTTCATAAATTGCTTGAATCTTTTTTTCAAAATCCTCCTGTCTGTCGGTTAAGATAGAAAGAAAATTCACATTCGGATATACCCTGTCCAATATTAGATGAGTCAGAACATTTCCACCATCCACCAATACAATACGAGCATCCTTTAGGTCTTTTTTTTGAAGGGTTAAAAATTTTGTGATAGCCTCCATTACATAAAGCCCCTTCACAATTTTGCCGTTAGAGATGGGAAGAATTCCAGTAGGGATATTTCCCTGCTTTGGCGGCGGTACAACAATCTGCACACCCAGTTCTTCTAGGTTTTTTAACATTTTTTCTATTATTTTTTGTCCTTTTAATTCTTTTTTTTGTAGTTGCTCCTCCGAAAGGTGTATCTTTGCGTGATATCCTTTTGCTCCCAGCAGTTCTGTTTCGCAGATGGTATAAGGGCGAAAATGTTCTATGTAAAAATGCATTACTTTGGAAGGCAAGAAAGACTTTTCTGTTTTTTTGCAAGAAAGATTTCCTTGACAATCATAGGTGATAATTCCCAACATATATCATCACACCTTTTATGAAATATACTTTTATTGTATTCAAGGGGCACTTTTCCCATACGTAAAATCACAAGAGAGCAGATGATGAAAAAAACAAATAAAACAAGGGAGGGGATGTAAGACAACAGGAAAAACTATAATGTATTTTTTTGAGAACATAAAAAAAATTACCACAAAACCAAGTCAAATTTTCGTGAATTTACATTTTTTATGCAAAATATTATGTACAATATGTTGTACAAAACAAAAAGAGTAAGGACAGGAAAAAAAGAAAAATCTAACAAATGTATAATAATATTTGGATAATGTATATGGTTTTATACAAAATAAATGATTTCTTCAAAAAAATACGCTGGAAATCTTTAAGACCTATTGACAATCTATAAACATAAGGATATTCTTATACTATATCATGTATACAATGTGCAATTCTGTCCACTGCAGAATAGAGAAAGGAGTCTTTTCATGAGCACAAAGATAATGAAAACAATGGATGGAAATGAAGCTGCGGCTTATGTTTCCTATGCATTCACAGAAGTTGCTACCATTTATCCCATTACGCCATCTTCCCCAATGGCGGAGCACGTAGATACTTGGTCTGCAAACGGCAAAAAAAATCTCTTTGGTCAAACCGTTCGCTTGGTTGAGATGGAGTCTGAGGCTGGTGCCGCAGGCGCTATGCATGGCTCGCTGGAGGCGGGTACATTATCCACTACATATACGGCATCCCAAGGATTATTATTAATGCTTCCTGTAATATACCGTATTGCAGGGCAGTTAAAACCAGGTGTGTTCCACATTAGTTCCCGTACAGTGGGTACTCATGCTTTTTCTATATTTGGTGACCACTCTGACGTAATGTCTTGCCGTCAAATTGGTACAGCAATGCTTTGCTCCGCATCGGTGCAGGAGGTTATGGATTTGGGTGCGGTAGCACACTTAGCGGCTATTGAAGGCCATGTTCCATTTATGCACTTTTTTGATGGTTTCCGTACTTCCCATGAGATACAAAAAATAGAAGTACTGGATTATGAAGATTTAGGTAAGTTATTGAATTACGATGAGCTTGAAAAATTCCGCAAAAATTCTTTAAACCCTGAGCGTCCTGTGCAGCGAAGCACAGTGCAAAACCCTGACGTATTTTTCCAAGCAAGAGAGGCTGCCAATCCTTATTATAACCGTCTTCCTGAGATTGTAGAGCAGTATATGAATGCAATCAACCGCATTACAGGAAGAGATTATAAGTTATTTAATTATTATGGTGCGGCAGATGCAGAGCATGTAGTGGTTGCTATGGGCTCTGTAAAAGGTGCGATTCAGGAAGTTGTAGAGAAGTTAAATAATGAAGGTGAAAAGGTAGGATTTTTGCAGGTACACCTGTATCGTCCTTTCTCCATTAGCCACTTTGTAGATGCTTTACCAAAAACAGTGAAAAAGATTACTGTTTTGGATAGAACAAAAGAACCAGGCGCATTGGGTGAGCCATTGTATCTGGATGTTTGTTCCGCAATGATGGAAAAAGGTATCCCTGTAAAAATTTACGGGGGCAGATATGGTCTTTCCTCCAAGGATGTAACACCAGCACAAATGGTGGCTGTGTTTGAAAATATGAAACTTGATGAGCCTAAAAATCATTTTACCGTAGGTATTGTAGATGATGTAACTCATTTATCCTTACCTGTAGGTGAAGAGCCTGATGTAATGGATGCAAAAACAGTTTCTTGCAAATTCTGGGGTCTTGGCTCTGACGGAACAGTAGGTGCCAATAAAAACAGCATCAAAATTATTGGTGACCATACCGACCAATACGCACAAGCCTACTTTGAATACGATACCAAAAAATCAGGCGGTATTACAAAGAGCCATCTTCGTTTTGGCCATGTTCCTATTCGCTCCAGCTATTTGGTATTCTCGGCAGACTTTGTTGCTTGCCATAATCAATCTTACATAACAAAATACGATATTGTTTCTGAAGTAAAACCAAATGGTACTTTCTTGCTGAACTGTAGCTGGAAAGAGGACGAATTGGAGCACAAGCTTCCTGCTAAGGTAAAGCAGTATATTGCTAGAAATAACATTCATTTTTATACCATAGATGCTGTAGAAATCTGCCGTGAAATAGGTCTTGGTAACAGAACAAACTCCGTATTGCAGGCGGCTTTCTTCAAGCTTGCCAATGTAATTCCTGTGGATGATGCCGTAAAATATATGAAGGCGGCAATTGATAAATCCTATGGTGCAAAGGGAGAAAAAATTGTGGCTATGAACTATGCCGCTGTTGACCGTGGCATCAGTGGTTTGGTAAAAATCAATGTGCCTGCACACTGGGCTGATGCACAGGATAAACAAGAAGAAATCAAACGTATTTTACCAGAATATGTGGAAAAAATTATGATTCCAATGAACGCCTTAAAGGGAGATAGCCTTCCTGTCAGCGTATTTATGGGAAGAGAAGATGGAACAGCACCTATGGGTACCAGTGCCTACGAAAAACGTGGTGTTGCCATTGATGTACCGGAATGGGATGTTACCAAATGTATTCAGTGTAACTTGTGTTCCTATGTTTGTCCTCATGCTAGTATTCGTCCTTTCTTATTGACGGAAGAAGAGGTGAAAAATGCCCCTAAAACCTATGAAACAAAGAAGGCGGCCGGCGGTCAATCTATGGCAGGATATCAGTTTAGAATACAGGTAGACCCACTGGATTGTACAGGATGCGGAAGCTGTGCGCAGGTTTGTCCTGCAAAGGGTAAGGCACTTACCATGCGTCCATTGGAAACACAGTTAGGTCAAATGGAAAACTGGGAGTATTCTTTGGCATTGTCTGAAAAAGAAAATCCTTTGGATAAATACAGTGTAAAAGGCAGCCAGTTTGAAAAACCTCTGTTGGAGTTCTCCGGTGCTTGTGCAGGCTGTGGAGAGACTCCTTATGCAAAATTGATGACACAGCTTTATGGAGATAGAATGTATCTTGCAAACGCAACAGGATGTACCCAAGCATGGGGTGCGGCTGCACCTTCTGTGCCTTATACCACCAATAAAGATGGTCATGGCCCTGCATGGAGTAACTCCTTGTTTGAAAATAATGCGGAATTCAGCTTAGGAATGTTGCTTTCTGTTCAACAGCAAAGACAGAGAGTAGCCATGAAGATAAAAGAGCTGATGGGCATGACACAAGATGCTGCCTTCTTAGAGGCTGCTAATACATGGCTGGAATACTTTGATGAAGGTCATAGAAGCAAGGAAGATACCAGAGTTCTTCTGGAAGCACTGAATAACCTCAAGGTATCGGGAGAAACAGCAGCGTTAAAAGATGAAATTTTAAATAACCAGGAGCATTTAGTGAGAAAATCCATGTGGATGTATGGTGGTGACGGCTGGGCATACGATATCGGTTATGGTGGATTAGACCATGTACTGGCAACAGGAGAAGACTTAAATGTATTGGTTGTGGATACAGAGGTTTATTCCAATACAGGTGGTCAGGCTTCTAAGGCAACACCAATCGGTGCTGTAGCACAGTTTGCTGCTGCTGGAAAACCAAGTGTGAAAAAGGATTTGGGAATGCTGGCTATGAGTTATGGCCATATTTATGTAGCACAGGTGGCATTGGGTGCAAATCCTGCTCACTTAATTAAGGTGCTGAAAGAGGCAGAAAGCTATAAAGGCCCATCTCTGATTATTGCCTATGCACCATGTATCAATCATGGTATTTCCAAGGGCATGAATAGTGTTCAGGAAGAATCTAAATTGGCAGTAGAATCTGGTTACTGGCACTTATATCGCTACAATCCTGATTTGAAGAAGGAAGGCAAAAATCCATTTATTTTGGACTCTGGTGCGCCAACGAGAGATTATAAAGACTTCCTTATGGGAGAGGTAAGATATGCTTCCTTACTGCGTACTTTCCCTGAAAGAGCCGAAGTGCTTTTGGAAGAAGCAAAAAAGGCAGCAGAGGAAAAATATAAAACCTATTTACGCCTAGCTCAACAATTTTAAATAGAAAGATGCAAAGGAAAGCCCCCCTTTCTTTTGCAAAAGGGTGCAGAAATGCACCCTTTTTTGATGCACTTTTGAGAGTTGGTGCCAACTACAGAATGGAATGTGGGTATGCTACAAGTTTTCCATTTTTTAGGAATAAATCATGCGATTTTGTCCTATAATAAATAACAATAGGAGGAATGTGCATGGGAGTCAAAAAAAATAGAACTGCAGGAAATAGCTCTAAAATCAGCCATCTTTCCGAGGAAGGCAGAACCATTATTGCGGCGATTGAAGAAATAAAGCAACAGTTAGAAGATTCAAAAGCTCGATTTGATGCCGCAACAGATGATGCATTAATTGAGTGTTATATTTACGAAATGACTGCACTCCATAAAAAGTATGAGTACTATTTAAAAATTGCAAAAGAAATGGGACTAGTAAAAGATATGTTTTATAAAATCAGTTAAATGTGCATAAGGGGGGATATAGTATGGATTCTACGGGAATCATTACAGCAATGATATTGGTTTGTCTGGGATTATTGTTATTGATACTTTTGGCAAAACCTATTAAGTTTTTATTGAAATTTATCATCAGTGCTTTAGTGGGAGGTGGGCTGTTATACTTTTTTAACAGCATTGGTTTAGGCTTGGGAGCCAATTTTCTTACTGCCGCATTTGTGGGGCTGTTAGGAATTCCAGGTTTGGCGGGTTTATTGGTTTTAAGTATTTTTTTGTAGAATATTTTTACTTAATTTACGTTGACGTACCAAAAAAGTAATGTTATGATGAATGTGGATAAAGTTGTGGATAATATATATATTTTTGTGCATAACTAAACTCCATAGTGAATAGGATAAACTCCAGGATAAGAAACCCCCATTTCTTATCGCCCAATAAAAAACTCATTGGAAACCCTCCAATGAGTTTTTTATTGCAACAAAGAGTAAATATGATACAATAAATACCAATAGACAGAAAGAAGGTGAGGCCATGTATTCTTCCTACATAAAAGAAGTAGTGGCAGGCTTAATTCGTAGTGGATTTCATGAGATACAGGTAAAAGATATGCCCAAATGGGAACTGCCGCCGTTGCTTTTTGCCAAAGCGGAAAGCCCAGTTTTTTATATGGTATCCATATTGGATTCTTCTGTTATGGAAAGAGAAGAATATGAAAAATGGATTGCCAAGCTGACTTTGGCATGGCAGGATACTGCTGTGGAGTATGGATGCAGGCACGCTGTTTGCTTAACACTTCTTGTGGATAACCAGAGGATACCTGGAACTGTGGAATATGTGTATAACAAAGATTTTTTACCAGGTGAAAAACTTCATACGATTTGGTGGTACATTAATCCACAAAATCAGACAATTTTAGCGGCCAAGGGTCATCCAGATAAATTATTGAATATACAAAGTATTTTGAAAGAAGCCTTTTTGGCGGATAGCCTTCCTTCTAATGATATGCTATCTTTGGAGCAGGTAAAGGAAAGGGCGGCCTATGATGCCCTCCCCGTTGCAAAAACCTCTAACCTTTTGATTACCTATGCACTTCTTGGCATCAATGTGTTGATTTTTATACTGATGTACACTAGCGGGCAACAAGATGAGTGGATAATGGCATTTGGTGTGGAGCGAAGGGCTGTGGTGATGCAGGGAGAGTTCTACCGTTTGGTTACAGCATTATTTCTCCATGGCAGCCTGCTGCATTTGGCTCAAAATAGCATTTATCTTTATTTTTTCGGCAGTCGGAATGAACTTTTGTTTGGGAAAGGAGATATGTTGCTACTCTATTTTTTATCGGGCATAGGAGGAAGTATAGCCAGTGTGTTTTTTAGCGGTCACCTTGCCATTGGGGCATCGGGAGCGGTATTTGGGCTGATAGGGTCTATCCTTAGCTATAGCTATTGTCATGGTAAGAAAAATATTGGCCTTAACTATGCCACATTGGTACTTTTGGCAGTGGTGGGTCTTTTATCAGGATTTTTGGATACCAATGTGGATGTTGCGGCACATATCGGAGGGTTTTTGACGGGGATGATTGTGGCTGGAATTTTGCTGGCCTTGGAAAAAGAAAGTAGTCCACAATAGTCTGAGAATAAAATGATAACGTTATACACATTTCTGTGGAAAAAATAGGGTAACCACAATATGCTGTAACTGCAAATAACAGGAAAACCCCGTTTTTCAGGAAATATATTTTCTCTTTATACTAAATATAGTGTGCACAAATTGAGGTTATCCACAAAAATCTTGTGGACAACCGAGTGGATATGTGGATAAGTCTCAAAAAATCTCATTATTTTGGAAAGGAGTCCACAAAAAAATGAATACCGTAGAAGAATTTCAGCAAAGATTAATGACGCAAGCTACACTAGCTTTTCCTGGTAGAAAAATGGTTTTGGGAGAGGGCGTACTAGGCGGGAAAATCTGCATGATAGGAGAAGCTCCCGGAGCAGAGGAGGAAAAGCAAGGTCATCCCTTTGTGGGTAAGGCAGGGAAAAACCTTACGGAATTTTTAAATGCCGTAGGACTAAACAGAGATGATTTATATATCACCAATGTGGTAAAAATACGTCCCTTTCGCCTAAGCCCCAAAACGGGAAAACCCATTAATCGACCTCCTGATACTCAAGAAAAGGGATTTTTTACTCCGTTTTTATTGGAGGAGTTGGATATTGTAAATGCAGAATATATTGTTACCCTGGGGAATGTACCCCTAAAGGCGGTAATGCAAAAAGAAGCCATTACCATAGGCGAGGTGCATGGCAGGCTTTTGATAAGCCCATCGGGCAAGAAGGTATTTCCTCTTTATCACCCTGCGGCAGTGATTTATAATCAAAAATTATCTGCCGTATATGGGGAAGACTTGCAAAAATTAAAGCAGCTACTATAAGAAAACACCTAGCTACTAAGGAATTTCCCTAACTCTACGGAGCGTTTGTTGTTTTGCAGCAGTTGTTTTCGTATACTGTTTTACAGGAGGTGAAGGTATGGATAACACGCAAATCGGAAAGCTGATACTGAGTTTACGAAAAGAAAAAGGCTGGACCCAAAAACAGCTGGCAGATAAAATGAATCTAAGTGACCGCACCATATCAAAATGGGAACGAGGGTTGGGCTGTCCCGATGTGTCTTTGTTACCGGAGCTTTCTGAAGTTTTGGAAATGAATATTGAACGGATTTTAACGGGAAATATGCAAAGCAATGAAAAGGATGGAGGAAATATGAGACGAATAAAATTTTATACCTGCCCTGCCTGTGGAAACATTGTAACTGCTACAGGAGAGCCAGAAGTATCCTGCTGCGGCAGAAAGCTAGAGGCGCTTTTGCCAAAACCTGAGGATGCACAGCATTTTATTCAGGTGGAGGAAATGGATGGGGAGTTGTATATTACATTTTCCCATGATATGAAAAAGGAGCATTATATTAATTTTATCGCTTATGCAGATTATGATAGAATGCTTTTGACTCGCTTATATCCCGAGCAGGGAAATGAACTGCGCTTTCCTAAAATACGCAGAGGCAAGCTGTACTTTGGGTGTAGCCAACATGGGTTATGGGTGCATGAGAGTAAAAAATAAAAAGGATATGCATAAAGAGTCACGGAAGGAAGCTTCTGTGACTTTTTTTGTAGGGAAATTTTATAAAAAATGATTGATAATAATTATCGGTTGATATATAATATTATAAATAGCTTGATTTATAGGTTTCTGTGCTTGGCATGAAGGAAAGACCATAGAGTTTTCCGCCGATTTGATAAATATGTATTATTTTCTTCAATAATATTTGAAAAGTTTGGTGAAAATATTGACAACCCTATGTTTTTGCTTCATCATGATATCAAAGGCAATGGTAGTATCTATTGCCTATCAAGAGGAAATGTTTTTTAGGGTAACAGTAAATATAGGCGGAAAGGGGAAGGTTATATGTATTGCTTAAAAAAGATTACCGATGATTTAACTTGGGTTGGAGGAAATGACCGCCGTTTGGCAATGTTTGAAGGAGTATATTCTGTGCCTGACGGAGTATCCTATAATTCCTATTTGTTATTAGATGAAAAAACGGTTTTGTTTGATACGGTAGACAAAGCAGTCAGCAGAGTTTTTTTTGAAAACGTAACACAAGCATTGGGTGACAGAAAGTTAGATTATTTGGTAGTGCATCATATGGAGCCAGATCATTCCTTTACACTGGAAGAACTGGTGCTTCGCTATCCTGATGTGAAGATTATCTGTAATGCAAAAATACTTACCATGATTAAGCAATTTTTTGATTTTGATATTGATTCCCGTGTGCTGGTGGTAAAAGAAGGCGATATCGTTTCTACAGGCAAGCATGAGCTAACCTTTTTTATGGCACCTATGGTGCACTGGCCTGAGGTTATGATGAGCTATGATAAAACAGACGGAATATTGTTTTCCGCTGATGCATTTGGATGCTTTGGTGCATTAAACGGTGCTATTTTTGCCGATGAAGTGGATTTTGAACACAACTATATGCAAGAAGCAAGAAGATACTATGCCAATATTATTGGCAAGTATGGTCAGCAAGTGCAGGCAGTACTAAAAAAGATTTCTGCACAGGATGTTCGACTCTTATGTCCTCTCCATGGTTTTGTATGGAGAAAAGATATTGAGAAGTATGTGGAGAAATATGAAAGATGGAGTACCTATACTCCTGAAGAAGAAGGCGTTATGATTGCTTATGCCTCTGTTTATGGCAATACGGAAAATACTGCGGAGATATTGGCTTCTCGCCTATGGGATAAAGGAATCAAAACAGTAATGTTTGATGTTTCTGTAGCACACACTTCCGATATTGTAGCGGCAGCATTTCGTTACAGCCACTTAGTATTTGCATCCACAACATATAATAACGGTATGTTTATCAGTATGGAGGCACTTATTTTTGATATTGTGAACCATAACCTGCAAAACCGTACCGTAGCAGTCATTGAAAACGGTTCTTGGGCACCTGTCAGCGGAAAGCTAATTTGTGCTGAGCTTGAAAAATGCAAAAACATGACTATTTTGGAGCAAAAGGTAAGTATTAAATCCACTTTAAAGAAAGACCAGCTGGCAGAAATTAATGCCATGGCAGATGCTATTGCTCAGTCTATGGGACGGCAATAAAACCTTATTTTTTACAATGGAGATACCGCAATAAAGTGGGAAATATGTTTGTAAAATATAGGGGTATATGGTATAATCATGTTATTTAGAAGCGGAGAACCTAGAATCCTGCGGGAGTTCTTGACCCTTACTATGCAAGGGTGGCTTCCAAACACAAGTCCCAAATGAAAATTTGCGGCTTGCGTTTGTTTGTCTGTTTATCTTCGCTTTTATGATAAATGTCCACGCAAGATACGGGCAGTGCGAAAAAAGGAAAAGAAATTCTGTATAGAAAGCGATTTCTAATTCTCTGTTTTTCGTAATAAAAGGGATTTTATAAATATCATTTATGGATTATGAGGAGGGGCTCGGTTTGGATTATCAAACTCTAATTTTGAACACAAAGTCCGTGAGAGATTTTAAAAAGGACGCTGTAAAAAACGCAGATTTAAAAGCAATTAAGGATTATGCAAATGATTGCAAAAAGTTAGTGTCTTCTATCGCTTTGGATGTTAGAATTATGGCTAACAACGAAGTATATCTTCCTTTAGATGGCATTGCAGGCTATAAAGGACATATGATAGATGCACCTGCGTATATTATTTTACTTTCCGACGTTGCGGAGCATTACATCGAAAATGCTGGCTTTGTAGGTCAAGAATTGATTTTAAAAGCAACTGAAATCGGCGTGGATTCCTGTTGGGTTACCTTTAGTGACAGCAAAGCAGTAAAAGAAAAATTAAACATTGTTTCTGACAAGGAAGTAGTTGCTTTGATTGCTCTTGGTTTTGAGTTAGACAAGCCCAAAATTGGCAAGGCTACTTTAAACCCTGCATACCGCATGGGCTTGGATGAAATTGTTTACCTGAATACATGGGGCAACGGTGCAGATAATACCACTTTAGAAGAAAGAGGTATCTTAGATGCATTTGCATTTGCAAGACTTGCTCCTTCCGCATGGAACAAACAGCCTTGGAGATTCTTAATTGATGGCGGTAATGTTATTTTAGCTGTTAAGAAAGAAGAACTTTCTTCCTATGAAGAAAAAATTGCAGCAGGTATTATTATGCTGTTCTTCCAGGCAATTGTGGATAGCACTCTCTTTAGCTTAAGCTGGAAGTTAACAAGACCAGCAAGCTCTGTTGTAATTCCTGAAGATTTTGAAATTATCGGTTACTGCAATTTATAATTTTCTTTGAATGAATCCCTGTTTTATAGGGTAATATCCTCAAGGAGAGTATAAATTTCATAATATGCCCATCTTCCTTTTTTGGAAGGCTTGGGTAACATTTATTGAATCAGAAGGAGAGGATATCGTATGAAAAAGTATGAATGCACAGTATGCGGTTACATTTACGACCCAGCAATCGGCGACCCTGATAATGGCATTGCACCAGGAACACCATTTGAAAAATTGCCAGATGGTTGGGAATGTCCATTATGTGGCGTAGGCAAAGAAGATTTTGAAGAAGTAAAAGAATAAGAAATGATAATAAAAAGAAGTCCGATTTTTCCAGAAAGGAAGAACTTGGACTTCTTTTTTTATTAAGATAACAGTGCATTCAAATCTGTGACAGGTGCCGAGCAAGTATTTCCTTGGCACAGATAATATGCGTTTCCCTCTTGAGGGAGGGGATAATTTTTTGCAAAGGGTGCAGCTTCTTCCAGCACTGCTTGGTTTTGTGCTGTTTTTACCAATATGGTAAGGGGTAGCTTTACTTGGCCGACATAATGATGCAGTTCCTTTACTGGTATTTGCCCAGAACAGGTGCAAAGAAGCTGCTCAGAAGGATAGAGAGCCTGTGTCATAGCCAATAAAGCAAAGCTGTGAGCAGTAGGGTATTGACCGATATTTCCCGCTAAAAAAGCAAGGTGCTTATCGGAATATTCTTGCCATACGGGTTCTCCTGTTAGCTGTGCCAGACGAATCAGCACCTGTGCCGCTACGGAGTTTCCAGAAGGCATGGCTCCATCATATAACTCCTTGGGACGGCTAAGAAGCTGTTCTCCCTCTTTGGAATAAAGGTAAAACCCTCCTAAATCTTGGTCAAAAAATAGAGAAATCATATGCTGTGCCATAGCAATCGCCTTCTGCAAATAGGAAACTTCAAAACAAGCCTCATAAAGCCCCAGTAGTGCATTGGTATAAAAGGAATAATCGTCAAGCTGTCCTTGATGTGCCCGATTTCCTTCTCGCCAGCGGATAAATAAGGTTCCGTCAGGGTTTTGCAAATGAGTTTCTATAAATTGTACTGCATTTTTTGCTATGGTGAGATATTCTTCTTTCCCCAAAATACGGTAGGCATCGGCAAAGGCGGTAATTGCTAAGCCATTCCAAGAGGTGAGAATTTTATCATCGGTATGCAATTTTGTACGTGTTTTACGATAATCATATAGCTTTTGGCATAAAGCTGTAATGGAAGAAGGAGTGTGGCTATACTCTTGGTTTTCTAATAGGTTTGGGATGTTTTTTCCTTCAAAATTACCTTCTGAAGTGATGCCAAACCACTGGCAGAAGGAGAGGCTTTCTTGTTTACCCAATACCGCTTCTATTTCTTTTGGGGTAAAAACATAATATTTTCCTTCTACCCCTTCGCTGTCGGCATCTTGGCTGCAATAAAATCCGCCATCAGCATGGGTCAGCTCTTTTTGGATATATTGCAGTGTTTTTTCAGCCACATGGCTGTAAAGGCTATTTTTTGTAGTACGATACGCCTCCAAATACGTCATAGCCAAAAGGGCATTGTCATAGAGCATTTTTTCAAAATGAGGTACAAGCCATTTTTGGTCTGTGGAATAACGGGAAAATCCGCCGCCGATATGGTCAAATATGCCTCCTCGATACATTTGTACCAGAGTTTTTTCTACCATGGAGAGGGCATCTTTTTCCTCCTCTAAGGCAGCATATTGTAGCAGAAACAGAAGATTATGAGGAGCAGGAAATTTTGGTGCTGTGCCAAAGCCGCCATAGGTCTCATCAAAACTACGGCGATATTCCTCCCATGCCAAGTAAAACATAGCCTTATTGGGTTGGCAGGGGGACTCGTAGGCTTCCAAATGTTTTTTGATTTGCTCTGAAATTTTTTCGCCAGAAGCCAAAAGCTGGTTTTGGTCGGTTTTCCAGAGAGAGGTGACTTCTGCCAATAAGGAAAGAAGCCCAACCGTACCATACCGCTGATATTTTGGCAGATAGGTAGCGGCATAAAAGGGCATCTTGCTTGGCGTCATCAAAATGGTCAAAGGCCAGCCCCCAGAACCTGTTAATGCCTGACATACAGACATATAAATAGAATCTACATCGGGTCGTTCTTCTCTATCTACTTTAATGGAAATAAAGTTTTGGTTTAATAGCTCGGCTACTTCTTTATCCACAAAAGATTCCTTTTCCATCACATGACACCAGTGACAGGTGGAATAACCGATAGAAAGAAAAACAGGCTTATTTTCTTGTTTCGCCTTAGTAAAGGCTTCCTCTCCCCAAGGATACCAGTTTACAGGATTGTATGCGTGCTGTAAGAGGTAGGGGGATTTTTCAGAAATCAATCTATTGGGTACTTTTGCTTGATTTGTCATAGGGACACCGCCTTTCTGTTTGATTTTTTAATTTAACTTCTGATTTAAATTATCGTCCCGTTTAGCCGAGACGCATATGCATTATTTTGTCTATAATCTTCTTTATTAATTCATTTTTTATTTCATCACGTATGTCTAATTTGGTGTATTCCTTTAAAACTGCCTCATATCTGTTTTATGACATTAATTTTACTCATAAACGTTTTGGCTAATATGTTTGCACTTTCGATTTAGTTGTTATTATTCTACAGTTTTTACTCCTTTTGTGCAGCAAATAGTCATCATATTTTTGTGTTTTTTGTTAGAATTTCCAAAAAATGAAAAAATATGTAGAACAATCTTTCTTTAGAACAATCTCTGTAGTATACTATTCATAGTAAATTTATTAATTACTGTACTTGAAGGGAGGGTTTGATAATTATGATACATAATACTATGTATAAGATAAAATCATCACTCGCGCTTACCCTGACTTTTTCTATGTTGACATTGCTACTTGCTTCGGCTCTTATTATTGGTGCACTTGGCCTTTTCTTTTATGACAGAAGTGTAGTTGCAGCCAATGCAAATTTAGCACAGAAAATTGCATTAAGCACAGCTGCTGGCATAGACGGAGATAAATACGAAAAATTGGCGCAATCTTCAATCGAAGACGAATATTACGACGAATTAAAGGCACTTTTTGATGAAATAAAAACGCAAACAGACAGCAGATACTTGTACGGGCTTAACAATGGTGTTGACGGAAAGATTAAATATGTTGCAGAGGGACAAACACCAACAGAGGATATTAAGGATATCGGTAAATTCGGAGAAGTTGAGCCGGCAGGAACCTACAGTGAAAAAGCTTTCGTCACCTTAGAAACTGGTGAGCCGAGTATCTCCGAAATATACCAAAGCGGTGAATACGGCAAGATGGTTTCGGGATTTGCACCTGTTACGAATTCCAAAGGACAGGTTGTGGGTGTCGTTGGTGTCGATATTTCTCTCAGTACAGTAATGAAGGCAGTATTGTTGTTTGGATTAAAGCTGCTTGGTGCAGCACTTATCACGTCTTTGTTATCGGGTTTTGTTATAGTACGGTATATAAACAGAAAAATCGGCCGACCCATTGATGAATTGGCAGTAGCATCCAATCAAATTGCGGTTGGTGACATGGACATCAATGTTAAGTCAACCTATCTCGATGAAATTGGACAGTTAATACAAGCTTTTAATAAAATGGCCGAAAGCACTAGGCATCAAGTGGAAGTTCTCACTCGGATTGCTGATTGCGATTATACGGTTGACATTGCTCCGAGAAGTCCAAAGGACGAGCTTAACCGAGCCATTAAGCTCATATTGGATAACAATATTAGTTTGATTTCAGGAATTCAAAACTCTTCACAACAGGTAGCGTGTGGTGCATCTCAGGTGGCAAGTACTGCTCAATCCTTGGCCACAGGTGCTTCAGAGCAAGCTACTACATTGGAACAATTTTCATCTTCCATATCTGATGTCCATCATCAGGCGAAGGAAAATACGGAGGCGACGGCAAAAGCTTTGGAACAAGTGGCAAAAGCCAGTGAGTTGATTGAACAAAGCGTTGAGCAAATAAATCAGCTGAGCGAAGCTATGACCTCCATCGAGAGGGATAGCCGAGAAATCTCCAATATTATAAAGGTAATAGACGATATTGCTTTTCGTACCAATATTCTGGCACTGAATGCGGCTGTGGAAGCAGCTCGTGCTGGACAGCAGGGCAAAGGTTTTGCAGTTGTGGCAGATGAAGTGCGGAATTTGGCACAAAAGAGTGCGGAAGCCGCAAGAGAAACAGTTCATATGATTGAAAACAGTGAACGCAGTGTGAAACTGGGAAGTCAAACCATGCGGAAGGCAGAAGAAAAACTCAGAGAAATGTCACTGATATCTGCCGAAAATGCAAGAAGCATACAACTGGTAAATGAAGCATCTCAATTACAAAGAAACTCAATTGACGAGATTAATATGAGAGTCGATCAGATTGCTTCCGTTATACAGTCTAACAGTGCTCTTGCAGAAGAAAGCGCAGCTTCGGCAGAAGAAATGAGCGCACAAGCTACCGTTTTGGAGGAAATGGTACAAAAGTTCAACCTTCCTTAATCGGAGAGTAGCCGAATTTCTCGCCTTGTGTAAACAAAACAATTTTCTTTTATCAATTATATTGGTTTTGGTATACGTGCTAAAACTATAAAAAAAGGAGTGCTTCAAGAGAAACACTCCTTTTTTTATGTTTATTGTTCAGTCAATTCCATAAATCTTTGCAAAATGGCAGCTACCTGAGCACGGGTGGCACTATCCTGAGGCATCAAAGCACCATTAGAGCCATGGAGAATGCCTTTTTCCACCGCCCAAACCATAGGGTCTACAGCATAGCTGGATACATTGCCTACATCGGAGAACTTGCTTAAATCACTGTCGGTCTTGGGAGAACCTGCATATCGCCACAGGATTGCGGCCATCTGTTTACGGGTAACATCTTTGCTAGGGTTTGTACCGTCTGTGATACCAGTGTCTATAGCCCAGTTACGAGCAGTATCAAATTACTGCATCTTTGCCAGTTATGGTTACTTCAGCCGTTTTAGTCCCTACAAGGAAGGCTTAAATACTATGGCGAAGGTAGCAGAGCCTTTTCCTACAATAGGGCTTACAGGCTCACATGAAACATAGTTTTATGCAATAGAAAAACACTGTTTTGAGAAAGAAGAACAGCGATTTTAAAAAGATATTTGTGGCGAGAGTAACAATTTTGTTACTCTCGCCACTTTTGATTTTTGGGTATGGTAAAATTAGGAATACGTTTTGCCCTTTATGATGTGTGTGGAAGGGGAGTGGCTTATGGAAATGGAATCTGACTTTGCCACTCTGATTGATAGCGGCAACTTTGCAAACCATATACCAATAGCAGGTCAATCTGCTGGACTGGCGGGGGATTCATTATGCTAGAGGAGGTCTTAGGGATGCTTCTATCCTCTGGTGAGTAATACAAAGCCAAAATAATGATGAGGAGGAATGAGGAAATGAAAAGATTATGGGAAAGGATTGGCAGTCTTTTTTTAGCTTTTTGCATGATATTTACCATGTTGCCTACAATGGTGCTTGCTGATGAGTCGGGAGAGGAACCTTTTGTAACAGGCTTTCGGGCTGAGCGCGTCGGAGAGCAAACAGTCAATTTTTACTTTACCCCAAGCACCACTGGAAAGTTTGGATATGTAATTAAGAAACAAGGCTCACTTGCACCGACTGACCTTTGGTTAAACCATGACATGATGAGTATCCAAGAATACAATGTTACCCCAGTAAATACTGATATCTCTGCGTATGATATTCTTGATTTATATCTTCAAATTGAAAACGATGCAGGTGTAAAGAGCGAGCTATACTGCTTCGAAGTACCAGCATATATAGCGCCGACCGATGCTGAACCGCCAAACATCTACGAACATCCCACCAGCGCAACCTATGAGCAAAACGAGACGCCCAGGGATTTGTTGGTGTTGGCAAGTAGCACAGATGGCGGTAGCCTTTCCTACCAGTGGTACAAAAATACAACAGAAAGCACAGATGGCGGAACACCAATCTCTGGCTCGGCGTCTGTAAATGGGTGTACGCCATCCACTGATACGGTGGGCACAAGCTACTATTATTGTGTAGTTACAAGTACCAACGACAAAGCTACTACAAATAAAACCGCTACCACCACTAGCGAGATAGCCACTGTGACAATAGAACCACTGAACCAAACTTACCCTGTTACGTTAAATATTCGCAAGGATGGTGCTCCATTTACCTCTCAAGAGAGAGCATATTATTTGGAACTTAAAAAGGGGAGCGAAACCACGCAAGTCCTAATGACAGGAACGGGTGAAACCAGAACAGTGTCAGTAGGAAAAGGCACATGGAGAGTCTGTGAGGGCCGATATTCTTACACAGATGTAACTATTACTGTAGCCTATGCACCCGTTGATGCCACACTGGATTACTATACAGTTAACTATTCCGCTGTCAAGGACGGAACAACAACCGATGGAGGAGTTTTCATCTCCCAAGGACCTTGGATAGGAAACCCTGATTATATACCTTCTGGCGGTTATCTTGAAGAAGGAACTGGAGTTACATTTACCGCTATGGGTTTTGGTGCAGAAAACTACACATACGAATGGAGTGGCACCCATGGTGGGGAAGCAATCAGCGGAACGGAAAGCACCTATACCATAAATTCTGTGGAAGGCACGGTGGATATTGCTTGTAAAATTACAGGCATTGGCGAGAATGTTGCACCAATACCAGGCGATACAGGAACAATCACGGTGGATAACATTACAGGAAACTCTCTGACGCTTAACTGGGAAAGAGCCACAACTACGGTAGGCGGCGGTTTGCAATATGCTGTGTTTCAATCCACAAGCCCAGACATTTCCACAGTGATAGAATGCTTAAAGTATAAGTACCCACCGTTGAACAGCTCTGATGACATAAATACCTATGTTGTCAATGACCTGTCACCCAATACCACTTATTACTTTAATATACTCGTCTTAGACGATAACGAGGGCATGGCGGCATATAAAATGATAACGGCAACTACAGCGGAAGATACAACTCCAACTATTACCATTACAAAGCACCCTCAGGATATAACTGTAACACAGGGCAGAATTCATGAAACTTTGGAAGCGAAAGCTATCTCAAACAATGGTAAGCCTGTTCGCTATCAATGGCATCGTGCTTTAGGCGGTATCGGTAGTGATAACGCGGAGCGTATACCAGGTGCAACAAGCAGTACATTTACCATCCCCGCAAATCTAACCCTAGGGACATATCAGTATTTTTGTATGTTCGATACAGATGGTACCGATGGTATCGGTAGCGATATGGCTACCGTAACTGTAAAACGGCCTTCTAGCAGCAGTAGCTCCTCTGGCGGTAATGACAGTTCTTCTGAGAGCAATAGTAGCGCTGGTGGTGGGGTTGCTTCTTCTCCAAAGGCATCCAATGCCCCTACACAGCAGAGCGTGAATATCCAAGGTACGGTGGATAATAACGGTAATGTCGTAGCCGATATTGCAAACAAAACGGTGTTCGATGCTATTGATAAAGCAATGAAAGAGGCAGGAAAAAATGGCACCCAGCAAAATGGTATTACCCTCATACTAGATATTAATACAGATGGCAAGCCTGTAGATAACCTTTCGGTAAAATTGTCAAAGGAAGTGCAGGATACCCTCATAGGGAAGGGAGTATCCGTTCTTACCATTACGGTAGGTGGCTCTGACATTGCCATAAGTATGGATATAGCGGCATTAAAGGAAATGAATCTTCAGGCGGGAGGGAACGTAAGTCTCAACATCAACCGTGTGAATAAGGATACTCTTACTGGTAACGCTAAGGATGCTATCGGCGACCGACCAGTGTTTAACTTTAAAGCAGACTGCGATAACGGCAAAGCGGTACAAAACTTTGGCGCAGGCAGTGTATCCGTTACTGTTGCCTATACCCTTGGTGCCAATGAAAACCCTGAGAATATACAGGCGGTATATGTGGATGAAAAAGGCAATTTGCAGTGGCTAGATTCTGTTTATGACAGTTCCAAAGGAGAACTGAGCTTTTCCACCAATCATTTCTCTATCTATGGTGTGGGTTACAAGCAGGATGCACCTAGTTTCATCGACATCAGTGACCATTGGGCAAAGGATGACATTGCTTTTGTTGCAAATCGGGGGATATTTAGTGGAACCTCCGCAACCAACTTTAGCCCTGACCTTTCCATGACAAGGGGAATGTTTGTTACCGCACTTGGTAGACTTGCAAATGCCGATGTAAGCACTTATACGCAATCAAGCTTTACCGATGTAAAATCTGACGCCTACTATATGGGCTACGTTGAGTGGGCAAATAAAAATAACATTGTAATGGGCATCGGTGATGGAAAATTTGCTCCAGATAAAAGCATAACTCGTGAGCAGATGGCAGTTATACTGCAAAGTTATGCTAAAGCAGTGGAATTAACCTTGCCAAAAGTTCATGAGGAAAACACCTTTGGTGACAGCACTAAAATCAGTGCTTATGCTAAAGAGGACGTAAAACAGGTGCAGATGGCAGGCATTATCAGCGGCAGAAATAATAACCTTTTTGACCCACAGGGTACAGCTACCCGTGCAGAGGTGTCATCAGTACTACGCCGCTTTGTTGAACTGGAGGCTTCCAGTGATACTGCGGTAGAATAATAAAATTTCAAATTGCAGGTGTAAAAATAAAAAGCATTGGAGGGAATCAATTTGGTTCCCTCTAATGCTTTTTTGTAGCTGTGTTTATTTGGCTGTCGATTCCATAAATCTTTGCAAAATGGCGGCTGCCTGAGCACGAGTGCCGTTGCCTTGAGGCATTAAGGCTCCATTAGAACCATAAAGGATGCCGTTTTCTACTGCCCAGACCATAGCGTCTATCGCATAGCTGGATACACTGCCTGCATCGGAAAAATTGCTCAAATCGCCGTCGGTCTTGGGAGAACCTGCATACCGCCACAGGATTGTGACCATCTGTTCACGGGTAACATCTTTGCTAGGGTTAGTGCCATCTGTAATGCCAGCATTTATAGCCCAGATACGAGCAACATCAAATACATCTTCACCAGAAAGATTTTGTCCGTTCATACGTCCTAGCACGGTCCAAAGCATGGCACGGGTCATGGGGAGGTTTGGCGAGAAGGTATTGGTAGTGGTACCCGCAAAAAGTCCGTTTTGGTTTGCATATTCCACTGCACTGTAGAACCAGTCATTTTTGCTCACGTCGGTGAAGGGGTTCACCCAAGGCTTGCCATCTACTACACCTACTACATAGAGGGAAAAGTGTGCAACTGTAAAGTTTGCTAGCTTTTTCACTGAGTTGTAGGTACAGGGAATTTCGGTCAAAGTGCCGTCATTTGCCATGTACCAGACGGTGACGTCACCTGCCCGTTTTCCTTCTTTCAGCGTGTAGGGCAGGGAAACAGTGACTTTTCCACCAAAATTGGAGATGATGCTGCCGCCAGAGAAAACGCTGAGGGAAAACACCGCTCTATCCGGATAGGTTTCTTGATATTCCTTGGAAACATCCTTGATTTCCACTTTAATGAATCTGTGCTCTGGCTGATGATGCCTTTTAATGCCTCGGTATCAAACACTAGCTTCGCTCCACTTTTATCCTCTATGGTTAAGGACTTCCCTTCAGCCACCAGTTGGTTAAGGATTGCGTTGGTAATAATCTCGCCACTTTGGAACTGGCTTACGACTGGGGCAGGAGAGGTATCGTTACTTCCGCCGCCAGATGTGCCTGAAGATGAAGATTTAACCTTCCATTTTGCATAAAGGGTGATATTGTCTGTTATGGACTCAGTAAAATGGAACTCAGTTTGGAGATTACTGTCTTTGTACCAACCGATGAAGGTATAACCCTTCCTAACTGGGTCATCGGGTTTGACTGCATATGCCCCTTTGTTTACTTGCTGGGAGGCTATAGTGCTTCCGCCCATGCTGTTAAATGTGACTGTATAGGCATTAGTACTCCACTTTGCGTAGAGAGTTAAGTCGTCCGCTGGCATGGTATCGGTTTCAAAATCCCACTGGTTTTCCAGTTCTACGTCTTTAAACCAGCCCGCAAAGGTATAGCCTTCTTTTGTGGGGTCTTGAGGCTTAACGGCTTTTTCACCGGCTATTAAAGCCTGAGGAGTAACACCTGTGCCGCCGTTGCTGTTGAAGTAAAGTACAGGAACGTTTGCTTCCACGTCATAGGAAACACCATTACAGGTGTATTTACCACCGCTGATAGGCCAATTTTTTGCATTTGAAAAGTGCAATATTATATTTGTGTTAGGTAAAGCATTTGCTTTAATCTCTGGGGCATCACCTTTAAAATAGAGATTCGTAAGATTTGTGCAGTTGTAAAATGCATTCTCTCCGATAGACGTTACGGAGTTGCCGAAGGTGACGGAAGTAAGCCCCGAGCAATTGTAGAATGCGTAATTACCAATGGTGGTTACAGAGTCAGGGATAGTGATGGATGTAAGTCCT
>JAAYQI010000113.1 GCA_012519385.1 Candidatus Epulonipiscium sp. | reverse complement strand
CATTTTCAAACCCCTACAGGGGTATCCTATTCTCTGGAGAAAAAGAGAAAACTTCTGGATTTGGCGGAGCAGTATGATGCCTATGTGGTAGAAGATGATAACTTGTATGACTTTAATTATTCCAAAACACCGATTCTCCCCTTAAAAGCATTAGATTATAAAAATCGTGTCATTTATATCAAAAGTTTTTCTAAAATTTTGATGCCTGGGCTTCGTATTGGATTTATGGTTATCCCCAAAAAAATACTTCACCATGTGATGGCGGCTAAGTATACAACGGATATTTCCACCTCGGGCTTTCTGCAAAAGGCACTGGATTATTATTTGCGAGAATACGGTTGGCAGGAGCATACCAAGCAGATGTGTAGCTATGGCGGGCAAAAATATAAAAAAGCCCTTCGCTATGCAGATGTGTATTTAAAAGGAAAGGTATCGTATCATCGTCCCCAAGGCGGTATTAGTTTATGGATTGGATTGCCCCCGTCTTTACCTGCTGAGGAGTTATGTAGCCGTTTGTTAGAAAAAAATGTGATTTTATCCCCAGGTAGTCAGTTTTATATGGGCGGAGAGGAAAGCCATCATGTAAGGCTTTGCTTTACCAATGTAACGGATGATGCCATTCAAGTGGGCATGAAAAGAATGGGAGAATGCATTGATAGTATGATGGCGGAATCAGAAAAAAATAGTAAAATTTAGTTTCTTTTGTGAATTTAGTTTTTCTTGACAAATGGAAGAAGGCTGTCTATAATCAATTAAAATAGAAAAAAGCTAGGAAAAGAAGGAGTAAACAGAAACATTGGCCTTCAGAGAGAGAATCGGCTTTTTAGCCATGTGTGAGATTTTCGGTACAGGTCTGTTGAAGCAGTCTTTTCAAGAGAATTTCTCTTGGCTGTGCGGCGGAAAAAAGGAGTATGTCGCAACGTGTGCCAGCGTTAATGGCTTTGAGTGATGCCTTTTGGCATAAATAGGGTGGTACCACGAGAATTTTCCCGTCCCTGATTGATTTAGCAATCAGGGACTTTTTTATTTCCTTTTTCTCATGGTTAAGCGCAGATAATCTTTTTTCAGAAAGCAACCCCATAGCATATTAAAGGAGGCAAAATTTATGAAAAAATTAAGTGTAAATGAAATCAGAGAGCAATTTCTTTCTTTTTTTGAAGGCAAAGAGCATTTAAGATTGCAAAGCTTTTCCGTAGTGCCCCAAAATGATAAAAGTCTTTTGCTGATTAACTCAGGTATGGCGCCTATGAAGCCATATTTCACAGGGCAGGTAACTCCCCCCAGTAAAAGAGTTACCACTTGCCAGAAGTGTATTCGTACAGGAGATATTGAAAATGTAGGAAAAACAGCAAGACATGGTACATTTTTTGAGATGCTTGGAAACTTCTCATTTGGTGATTATTTTAAGGAAGAAATTATTCCTTGGTCTTGGGAGTTTGTTACAAAATATTTGGAAATCCCTGAGGATAAGCTGTATGTCACCATCTACGAAGAAGATGATGAGGCTGGGGATATTTGGCGTGAGAAGGTAGGCATTCCTGCAGAGCGAGTGGTAAAGCTTGGAAAAGCAGATAACTTCTGGGAACATGGCTTAGGACCATGCGGGCCTTGCTCTGAAATTTATTATGACAGAGGTGAGGAGTATGGCTGTGATAGCCCAACCTGTGGCGTAGGCTGTGATTGTGACCGCTATATGGAGTTTTGGAACTTGGTATTTACACAGTTTAACCGCAATGAAGACGGCACATATTCCCCATTGGATCAAGTGAATGTGGATACAGGCATGGGGCTTGAGCGTATGGCAACCATTATGCAGGGAGTAAATTCCATTTTTGATGTGGATACTGTGACAAATATATTGCAAAAAGTTTGCGAAATTGCCAATGTGGAATACCGTAAGGAGTATAAAACTGATGTTTCTATCCGCGTCATTACAGACCATATCCGTTCAGTTACTGTGATGACGGCGGATGGTGTTTTGCCTTCCAATGAGGGTAGAGGGTATGTGCTTCGCCGCTTATTAAGACGTGCCGCAAGACATGGAAAATTATTGGGTATTGAAGGAGAGTTTTTAGCAGAACTTAGTAAAACCGTAATTGCAAACTCCTGTGATGCATACCCCGAATTGTTAGATAAAAAAGATTATATTTTAAAAATACTTTCCATCGAGGAAAAAAGCTTTTACAAAACCATAGATAAAGGAATGGAAATATTAAAATCCGATATCGAGCAGATGAAAGAAGCAGGAGAAACTGTCATGAGCGGTGAAAAATCCTTCCGTTTGTACGATACCTATGGCTTCCCTATTGATTTAACCAAGGAAATTTTGGAAGAAGAAGGACTTTCTTTGGATGAGGATGCATTCGCCAAGGAAATGAAACAGCAAAAGGAAAGAGCAAGAGCGGCAAGAGGAGAAAGCACCTTCCTGGGAGCAGATGAAAATGTTTACCATCAATTAGATGCTTCTTTGGTTACAGCATTTGCTGGCCATGATGCCTATGTGGTAAAGGATGCAAAGGTAGTAGCTTTGACATCTTCAAATCAGATTGTAGAAAGTGCCTCCGCAGGAGAGGAAGTATCTGTATTTTTAGAGAATACACCTTTTTATGCAGAAAGCGGCGGACAGGTAGGCGACCAAGGTGTCATTCGTACGGAAACAGGTATAGTGGAAATCACAGACTGTATTAAAGTTATGGGTGGAAAAATTGCCCATATTGGTACGGTTACAGAAGGCAGTATTTCTGTTGGGGATGTAGCTGTGGCAGAAATTGATAAAGAAAGAAGAAGTGCAACTGCAAGAAACCATACCGCTACCCATTTACTGCAAAAGGCACTGCGTATGGTATTAGGTACTCATGTAGAGCAGGCAGGTTCTTATGTAGGGGCAGAAAGACTTCGTTTTGACTTTACCCACTTTACAGCCATGACAGAGGAAGAATTGCACCAAGTAGAAGATATTGTAAATCAGAATGTGTTTGCCGCACTTCCTGTAAATATTTGTGAAACTTCTATTGAAGAAGCTAGAAACATGGGTGCTATGGCACTCTTTGGCGAAAAATATGGCGATGTAGTTCGTGTGGTAAATATGGGCGATTTCAGCATTGAACTTTGCGGTGGAGCACATTTGCAAAATACAGCTCAGATAGGCTCCTTTAAAATTGTTGCAGAAAATGGTGTTGCGGCAGGTGTCAGAAGAATCGAGGCTATGACAGGCACAGCAGCACTGCATCACTATCGTGAACAGGAGGAGCAACTGAAAAAGATTTGCCAAATGGTGAAGGCATCTCCAGATACACTGCAAAAGAGAATGGAGCAGCTTCTTGCAGAGCAGAAAGAGATGGCTAAAGAAATAGAAAAACTGAAAGCAAAAATGGCAGGGGGAGCTGTAGAAGAATTGTTGAGCCATGCATCTCCAATCAATGGCGTTTCCGTACTTTGTGCTCCACTGAAGGATGTGGATGGAAATGGATTAAAAACCATTGGTGACCAGTTAAAAGTGAAGCTGGGTAGCGGTGTGATTGTGCTTGCCGCTGAAAAAGAAGGCAAAGTAAATCTTTTGGCTATGGCAACCGATGATTTGGTAAAAAGAGGAGTTCATGCGGGCAATATCATCAAAGCGGTAGCGGCAGTTTGTGGCGGCGGCGGCGGTGGACGCCCTAATATGGCACAGGCAGGCGGAAAAGATGCATCTAAAATAAAGGATGCCTTGGAAACAGCAAAAGAAGTAATTGCAACGCAGATTAAGGAATAATATATTTTTGGCTGTCGATAAAGCTCAAGCCTTAGATAAAAGTTTATAATTTTTGTAATGAAAACCGATATGTTTCAGTAAACACTGAATGATATCGGTTTTATTCTTTTTCTGCAATAAAGATTAGAGTTGTCTAATTTCATAATGATGTGCAATATATTGAACTTAATACGAAATATTGTACTAAAAGGAATTTTGTGGTACGATGGACGTAACTACAGCAGAAATTGGGGGAGAGGGAAGTATGGAGCAAAAGAAACAGGCTGTTTTGGTAGATGCAGCACTATTTTTAACAGCAGCAATTTGGGGATTTGGTTTTTTGGCAGGTGCGGGTGCTGTGGTATCCTTCCCGCCCTTTATGATATTGGCAATGCGTTATGGAGGAGCAATGTTATTAATGCTTTTGTCCTTTCATAAGTATGCAAGAAATGTATCCGTTGCAGATATCAAAAAATGTATATGTTTGGGTGTCATACAGTTTGTGGGCGCAGCAATGCAGTTAATTGCATTAAAATTACTACCCCTGGCAAACAAGCCTTTTTGGTGACCTCTTATGTAGTCTTTGTTCCTTTTATTTCATGGGCAATATTGAAGAAAAGACCCGCCCCAAAGGCAGTTTTGGCAGGATTTGTGACACTCGTGGGCATTGCTTTGCTAAGTGTGAAGGAAAGCCTTTCTATGGGTCTTGGTGAAGGGCTTTCCATTTTATTTGCCATTATTTTTGGCATTCAGATTGTTATCACAGGGATGTTAATGAAAAATATAAGCCCCTTTGTGCTGTCGTTTTTTCAATTTTTTACGGTGGGAGTGATGGCGCTAGCTGTTTCCGTTTTTATGGGGGAGACATTGCCTTTGCACCCCTCTCTCTATGCTATTGGCTCGGTGGTGTATTTAATTGTGTTTAATACCATCATTGCCTTTACTGTGCAAAATATTGCTCAAAAATATGTTCCTGATACCCGTACCTCCCTT
>JAAYQI010000112.1 GCA_012519385.1 Candidatus Epulonipiscium sp. | reverse complement strand
GTAGTGGCGATAAGGACACCTCCTAATTATTTATTTTTCAACTTTTTCCTCGCAATCCAAACCCCTTTTCAACTCAATTATTTGAGGTTCTTCACTATTCAAATACATTTCCTCGGTTTTCTTTTGCACCTCTTGTAAATCAATAATTACATCGGTTATTTTATTAAATAATTCAAAATACATCTCTTTATAATTCGGCATTTTGTCCCCCTAAGTTGATTACTTTTTTCTTTTGATTTTCTGCATAGTGTAAGGCATCATAAGCTCCGCCGTATGATGTTCTAACATATCCAATCACCACATCAGATTGTGTAACAATCCACTTGTTTCTATGGCTGATTGCAAAGCGTTTGGGGACACTTTCCAAGCCCTCCGGATAGACTGTTCCGTCATATTTTTCTTCTAAAAATGTATCCTTAATGGTTGGCAAATAGGCAAAAACCAAATAGATTTTAATATGAGGAAAGTCTGCTTTTGCTCTCGTCACTGACCGTCTTGCAAGGCTGTCAAAGGCACCGTTATTTCCAACATAAAAAGCTGAAATATTATCATCGTTAATCACTTTAACAACTGTCTGATAAAGATTTTCGGATATTGTTTCACTTGTATCCCTGTGTCCGAAGAAGGAACAAATTTTAGTTTTTTGCATAAAAAATCGCCACTCGCACATAATTATAATCGTAATAATTATACGACTATAATTATTAAAATGCAACGATATATCATATACAATTAACGATAATAGTTAGTATTGCGAGGTGGTCATTTTGATTAACATACTTGAACAAATTACAAAACATAGGGAGCAGCGAGGTTGGAGTGAGTATCAGCTTGCGGAAAAAGCTGACTTGCCACAGTCTACAATATCATCTTGGTATAAAAAGCAGATGCTGCCGTCACTATCCTCATTAGAGAAAATATGCTCCGCTTTTGATATGACAATGGCTCAATTCCTTATGGAAGATGAGGAGTTAGTGCCTATCAATGGCGAACAAAAAGAGTTATTAGAGCATTGGTCTTATCTGAGTAAAGAGCAGAAGGAAATCGTTTTAAAACTCATTCAAGTTATGTAACATCATCAAAGAGTGTATTTGTAAATTTACGAATATCCTCTTTGATTTTTTTTATTTCTGTTTGCAGAACCTCGATGTCATCAAAATAAATATTGCCTGTTTCGTTGGCTCGCTTTGTTAGCTGATTAAGATTATTGCCAATGCGTGAAAGCTCCACTGTGAGCCTGTTAAGGGGCTGCATATCCAGCTCTATCATATAACCGTATATTGCCATTCTACGAAGATAGGTGCCTAAATTGTCTGTGCCGATTATCTTCATCTTTTCTTCTATAACTTTGCGTTCCTGCTCATCTACCATAAAATGCAGTTGTATATTTCTTTTCCTGTTTGCCATATTTTCCTCCAAAAAAATAAGACTACCTCCGAAGAAGTAGTCTTGTGATTTATATTTTAAATTGTTGCTTGTCTTAGCTTCATTGTGATAGCATCTACACCATTCAGAATGAGGTTAAACAGTCCGAATAAGCCGATTTCACTAAACACAAGGCAGAATAGTAGGAGTGATTTTGCCGTTTCCCATTCTGCAAATCCCATTGCTAAACAAATGAGAGTAAAGACGAACATTAAATTTGTAATTGTTCCGATTATGGTACCGCTGACTATATTTGCAAATCTGCATACAAGGCTTAAGATTGTAAGTGCTGCAATGATTGGAAAGAGTATGATTTTAAGTAAAATTCTCATTTTTTCGTCCTCCTTGAACGTTCCTGTCCTCACTTAAAGTTTACCACATTAAATCGTTAAAGTCAACCTGTAATGCAACATAAGTACATAAAAATAATGGGAATGGTCTGCACAGTATCACAGACCATTCCCTTGCATTTCGTTAGTCCATTTGAGAAATATCATCGTTCCTCGTAAGACTTTTCAGGTGCTGTTTTTTGAGTATCCTCGGCTTTGATTTCCTCCTTGAAGTCTTTTAGAGCCTTTAAGACAGACGGCTTTTTCTCTTGACCGTTTTCCTGTTCTTCAGACGGCTGTTCAGTTTCACTTTCGCTGTTGTCCAGCTCTTTATTAAGCTGTGTAAGCCTGTCGGATTTCTCCCTGTACTCCTGCTCTTTTGGGAATGGGGTATCCACCTCAGATTGTGCTGATTGCTGTTCCTCTTTTAAGCTATCCAAACGAATTTTAAGGTTTTCTATGTTCCTTGGCATATTTTCAAGAGCGTTGTTGATACGAACAATATTGCCTGTGATGTTGTTTTCAAGCTCGGCAGTGTGGGTAAGGGTATTTTTCATTGCCACCTTAAAGGTGCGATTTTCCATATACAGGGTCATTGGAAAACCTCTAAACTCGCCTAAAGACACACGGTCATCGGGGTTTTCAAACTCCTTACACGCCTGTATAATGGCTTCTCCGGCAGCTTTTCTCTCGGTGTAGACTTTGCCCTTGATGGTCATAGAAAAGCTGTCCTCGGCTACGGGGTGAGCCTGCACAACCTTGTAATCCTCAGACAATCCTGTAATGCGTTCCTCTGTCTTTTTCAGCTCAGTAGGATAATATTTAATAAGTCTATCTTCCATTTCATATTTCTGACTTTGGTGGTTGGAACGCATTAGCTTTAGTTTAGCCACTTGAATATCCAAGTCCATTTTTTCTTTAATTCGCTCATCGCCTGTGGCAAGAGCTTTAACCTCCGCATAGGAAAGAGCAGTAGCATCAATATCATCGGCACTGCGGGCTGGGGACTTACTTGTAAATATCTGACCGATAAACTTTTGCTTGTTTTCGATAAGTGACCAGTTATAGGCATCAAAGGTATTTTCGGTAACATACTT
>JAAYQI010000111.1 GCA_012519385.1 Candidatus Epulonipiscium sp. | reverse complement strand
TTTTTTAAGGAGGAACGTTTTATGGATTTTAGCTTATCAAAACAACACCTGCTGTTAAAAGACTTATTCAGTAAATTTGCTGAAAACGAAGTAAAACCTTTAGCAGAGGAACTGGATGAGGAAGAAAGATTTCCTGTTGAAACAGTGGAGAAGTTAGCAAAATACGGCTTTATGGGCATCCCTTTTCCAAAAGAGTACGGCGGAGCAGGTGCAGATAACCTAGCATATTCCATGGCGGTGGAAGAACTGGCAAAGGTATGTGCAACAACAGCAGTTGTTGTTTCTGCTCATACTTCTTTGTGTGCTTGGCCTATTTACCAATTTGGTACAGAAGAACAAAAACAAAAATATCTGGTACCTTTGGCAAAAGGTGAAAAGCTTGGTGCTTTTGGTTTAACAGAGCCAAGTGCAGGAACCGATGCTTCCATGCAGCAGACAAAGGCAGTGCTTGACGGTGACGAGTATGTATTAAACGGTACAAAAGTATTTATCACCAATGCAGGCTATGCACATACTTATGTTATTATCGCTATGACAGACCAATCCAAGGGTATCAAAGGCATTTCCGCATTTATCGTAGAATCCGACAGACCAGGCTTCACCATCGGTAAAAAAGAGAGAAAAATGGGTATCCGTGGTTCCGCTACTTGTGAACTGATTTTTGAAAACTGCCGTATTCCAAAAGAAAACCTTTTGGGCAAGGAAGGACAGGGCTTTAAAATCGCAATGCAAACCCTTGACGGCGGACGTGTGGGAATTGCTTCCCAAGCACTGGGCATTGCAGAAGGTGCTATTGATGAATGTATCAAATATGTTATGGAAAGAAAACAGTTTGGTAAAAAAATCGGTCAATTCCAAAACACACAGTTTGAATTGGCAGATATGGCAGCAAAAGTGGAAGCTGCAAAGCTTTTATTAAGAGAAGCTGCTTGCGAAAAAGATGCACACCGTCCTTACGGCCATCTTTCCGCAATGGCAAAATATCTTTGTGCAACCACAGCTAGTGATGTAACAAGAAGATGCTTGCAGCTATACGGCGGATACGGTTACACAAGAGAATACCCTGCTGAAAGAATGATGCGTGATGCAAAAATCACAGAAATCTATGAGGGTACCTCCGAAGTACAAAAAATTGTTATCGCTAACTGGCTGAAGTTAAAATAAAATCCTCCTTACATATTTAAAATTTTGAAAAAAGCCTAAAAAACTGCAAAAATATTCCGTTACCATGTTGCTTTACCAGTGTAAAAATACACTGTTTTAAAAATCCCCTACCCCAAGAAGGGGATTTATATTATCACTTATCTGTTTTTTCTATGTTGGAAAAACTCGATTATTTTCAATTTAGAAAGGAGAATTATTATGGATAGCTTCACAACTTTTTTCCCGGGATACAGCACCGGAGAGGATGCATATCATGAAATTAACGCTGTTTGTTCCCCTTATGGCAGCAAGGCTGTTGTGATTGGCGGTAAAACCGCTATGGAAAAAACAAAAAAATATCTCTTGGATGCCACAAAAGATTCCGATGTAACCATTACGGATTTTCTTTGGTACCAAGGCGAAGCAGCTTTTGAATATGCTGATAACCTTATGGCAAATCCTACTGTGAAAGAGGCAGATATGATTTTTTGCGTAGGCGGGGGCAAGGCCATTGACCTGGGAAAGCTGGTTGCTGACCGATTAAATAAGCCTTACTTTACATTCCCTACCATTGCTTCTACCTGTGCAGCTATTTCCGCACTGGGTATTTACTATCACACAAACCATGTGTTCCGTGACTTTTTCCGTGTAAAACGTCCTCCTGTGCACGTATTTATTTCCACCAGAGTAATTGCGGAAGCACCCGAGGTATATTTATGGGCGGGCATTGGCGATGGTATGAGTAAAGAGGCAGAAGTGGAGTTCTCCGCTAGGGGCAAAGAGGCAGAATTAACACTTTCTGATGCTGCAGGTGTAGCAATGAGCAGATGTTGTACAGCACCTTTTTTAACATACGGTGTGCAGGCTATGAAGGACGTAAAAGAAAACAAACCTTCCAAAGCCATTGAGGCCGTTGCAATGAATATCATTGTAAACACAGGCATGGTTTCCAACATGGTAAACTCTGCAAAATATAACACAAATTTAGCTCATGCATTATTTAACAGTTTCACCATGCTTCATCAAATTGAAGCAAGACATCTCCATGGTGAGGTAGTTGCTTATGGTACATTGGTGCTTCTCACCTTGGATAAACAGTATGACAAGCTGGATGCCTTCTACAAGTTCTACAAAGAGATGAAATTGCCTACCAAACTGGCTGACATCGAAGTAACCGTAGAAGAACTGGACCCTGTACTGGACGAAGCAGTGAAAAAATATGACTTGGATTATATTCCATATCCTATTACTCAAGAAACAATTAAAGCTGCTATTTTAGAATTGGAAGAATACAATGTGAAAAATAGCTAATTTTTGAAAAACTAGTTTTTTTAATCATTTCTTTACTTACACTACATAGCAAGATAGAAAGGGTGCTGCAAATTGTGGCACCCTTTCTAGTGTCGAAATATGAAAAAACTCTTTACATCCCCCAATACCTCTTCTATAATAAAATACGTATGAGTTAATATCACACAAACAGAAAGGTGTCATATCATGGAGATTTTAAAGCAACGCATAATATCGGATGGTACCGAAATCGGCACTGAAATCGTAAAGGTGGATTCCTTTTTAAATCATCAGTTAGATGTTTCACTTTTTTTAGAAATTGGCAAAGAGATTAAACGACGCTTTTCTGACTGCGAAATTAATAAAATTCTCACCATAGAATCTTCGGGCATTGCAATCGCTGCCCTCACTGCACTTTATTTTGACAATATTCCTGTGGTATTTGCAAAAAAAACGCAACCATCCACTATGACAGAAGACTTTTACGGTGCACCCATCAAATCTTTTACTAAGGGCACAGTTTCTATTGCCCGTGTTTCCAAACAATATCTATCTTCCAAAGATAAAGTACTTATTATAGATGATTTTCTTGCTCATGGAGAAGCTGCAGGCGGCCTCGCCCGTCTGGTAGAAGAAGCTGGCGGTACTGTTTGTGGTATTGCCGCAGTAATTGAAAAAGAATTTCAAGGCGGAAGCGCACGCCTACGTCAAGCAGGTTACAGGGTGGATTCTCTGGCGGTTATTGAAAAAATTGATAACGGCAAAATCTTCTTTAAAGAATCCTAATAGTTTCTTATGGTTATTACGCCTATTGGCGTTAACAAATTTACTAATCATTCTATCAAAGAAAGAAAAGGAGAAGAACTATGAAAAAGTCAAAAAAAGTTTTATCCCTGATGCTGGCAATGGTTATGTCTGTAGCGGTATTTACCGGATGCAGCAAACCCGCTGGAGAAACAAATGATGCAGCCCCAACCGAAGAAACTGCTGCTACTGATGATGTTACCACCATTGGATTCCTTTACATTGGCTCCAAAACAGACGGCGGTTACTCTCAAGCACAGCATAACGGTACCATGGCTGTAGAAGAGTACTTCGGTGACAAAGTAAAAACTCTCATTGCAGAAAACGTATCAGAAGACAAACAAACTGTAAAAAGCACTGCAATTAACATGATTGACGAAGGTGCTACCATTATTATTGGTACAAGCTATGGCTTTATGGATGGTTTGGATGAATTGGCAACAGAATATCCTGATATAACCTTCCTTCACTTCTCAGGCAACAAAATGAATGATACAAACTTTGGAAACTACTTCGGTGCGATGGAAGAACCCAGATACCTTTCTGGTATTATTGCAGGAATGCAGACAAAAACCAATAAACTGGGCTATGTTGCAGCATATCCTTATACAGAGGTTTTAATCGGCATCAACGCATTTGCACTGGGCGCACAATCTGTAAATCCTGATGTAGAAGTAAACGTAGTATATATTAACAGCTGGAACGACCCTGCAAACGAAAAATCCGCAGCAGAATCCTTGCTTGCACAGGGTTGTGACGTAATTACTCAGCACTGTGACTCCGCAGGCCCTCAGCTTGCTGCACAAGATGCCAACGCACTTGCAATCGGTTACAACTTGGATAACTCCGCAGTTGCTCCCGGTTCTTTCTTAACTGCACCAATTTGGCATCATGAAAAATACCTCATCCCTACCATCGAAAAAATTATCAAAGGTGAATATACTCCTGAATCTTACTATGGCACAATGAAAGATGGCTACATTGGTCTGGCTCCAATGACTGATTTGGTAAGTGCAGAAGCAAAAGCAAAAGTAGAAGAAGTGCAGGCTCAAATTGCAGCAGGCGAACATCCTATTTTTGTTGGACCAATCAAAGACAACCAAGGTAATGTAGTAGTTCCTGAAGGCGAAACATTAGACAGAGCAGGAATCTGGTCTATGAACTACTTAGTAGAAGGCGTAACAGGCAGAGATAACTAAGCAAACCATTAGAAAGGGATACTCATGGAAGCTGTAAAAGCAATAGAAATGAAACAGATTTCTAAAGATTTCGGGTCCGTGCAGGCGAATCAAAATGTTAACTTAACTGTTTATAACGGCGAAGTGCACGCTCTTTTAGGTGAAAACGGGGCGGGCAAAAGCACATTAATGAGTATGCTGTCGGGAATTTACACTCCCGACAGCGGTTCTATTTTTATAAACGGAAAAGAAGTGGATTTTTCTTCGCCCAAGGATTCTATTGATTTAGGAATCGGTATGATTCATCAACATTTTAAGCTAATAGATGTGATGACAGCCAAAGAAAATATTCTCTTAGGCAACAGCAATGAAAAAGGTCTATTCATCAATAACAAAGAATTAACCAAAAAAATCAAAGCCATCTCCGACCAATACGGACTGGATTTAAAGCCTGATAAAAAGGTTTATGAAATGTCGGTGGGTGAAAAACAAACCTTAGAAATCATTAAGGTGCTCTATCGTGGTGCAAAAATATTGATTATGGACGAGCCTACCGCTGTACTGACTCCACAGGAGATACAGCGTCTTTTTGCCATTATCCGCAACATGAAGGAGCAAGGCTGCGCCATTGTTATCATTACCCACAAGTTAAATGAAGTAATGGAAATTTCCGACCGTATTACAGTGCTTCGTCGGGGAGAATCCATACAGACTGTAGAAACAAAGGGTGTAGAGGTACCTGCCCTCATTGAAATGATGGTAGGAAAAAAGGTAGATTTGGCCTTAAACAAAACTCCTGCTACCTATGCCAAAAAAGTACTGGATGTGGATAATCTTTGGGTATCCACAAAGGATAACAAACACGCACTGGAAAACATCACCTTTTCCCTCCATAGCGGTGAAATTTTAGGAGTAGCTGGTGTTGCAGGAAGCGGACAAAAAGAGATTTGCGAGGTAATTGCAGGGCTTATTCCCGCTGAAAAGGGACGTATCTTTTTTGAAAACGAAAACATTCTGGGAAAAACTCCCCGTGATATCATCCGTATGGGCATCCGCATGGGCTTTATTCCTGAGGATCGCTTAGGTATGGGCTTGGTAGGCTCTATGGATATTGTGCATAACATCATATTAAAAGATTATCACAGCCAACCGGGTATCTTTTTGCACCGTGGCAAAAGTGCCGAGATTGCAAAAAAAATTGTAAAACAGTTGGATATCCAAACTCCAAGCATCCATTACCCTATCAAAAAACTTTCTGGCGGAAATATCCAAAAGGTGCTTTTGGGCAGAGAAATTGATTCCTTCCCGAAGGTGCTGATTACGGCATACCCTGCCCGTGGCCTTGATATCGGGGCATCCTATAAAATATATGACTTACTCAATGAACAAAAAGAAAAAGGCGTGGGTGTTCTCTTTGTAGGAGAAGACTTAGACGTTTTAATGGATTTATGTGACCGCATCATGGTATTTTGCGGCGGAAAAATGACGGGAATCGTAAACCCCGACGAAATGACAAAAGAAGATATCGGTTTACTTATGGCAGGCGGCACTGCGGAAGGAGGAAGCAATTCATGAACTTTTTGAAAATTACAAAGCGAGATGACTTGCCTCCCAAAAAAGCTACGGCTATCCGCATACTTTCCATATTACTGTCCCTTGTGTTTGCAGGGCTTGTAATTGCTGCCTTGGGGTATAATCCCATTACAGTATTTGCCTCTATGGTAAAGGGTGCCTTAGGTAGCAAAATACGCCTTCAGCAAACGGTGTTAAAAGCAATTCCTCTGGTGATTACTTCTCTGGGTATTTTAATGGCATTTAAAATGAAGTTTTGGAATATCGGAGGCGAAGGACAGATTATGATGGGGGCTTTGGCGGCTACGTATGTTGCTTTAAAAATGCCTGACTTATCCCGCCCTGTTCTTTTATTGATTATGGCAGTGGCGGCTATGGTTGCAGGTGGCATTTGGGCATTTATCCCCGCTTATTTTAAAGGAAAAATGGGTACCAATGAAACCATTTTTACATTAATGCTCAATTATATCGCCATTAAGTTTGTAACCTATTTACAATATGGCCCTTGGCGTGACCCTTCTTCCCAAGGCTTTCCTAAAATTCCATCCTTTAGTACCAATGCTATTTTGCCAAGCATCGGCGGAGTACACATTGGTTGGATTATTGCACTACTATTGGTGGCACTGGTGCATATTTTCATCAATCATACCAAAAAAGGCTATGAAATTACCGTCGTTGGAGAAAGTGTGGAGACAGCTCGCTATGCAGGTATGAATATTACCTCCATTATCATTACTGCCATGTTTTTATCAGGGGGCCTTTGCGGCTTAACAGGTATGATACAAGCGTCTGCCATAGAAAAAACATTGACATCCTCCCTTTCGGCAAACTATGGCTTTACTGCCATTACCACCACATGGCTTTCAAGACTTAACTCTATCGCAATATTATTTGTGTGCTGTGCTTTTGCAGTATTACTGCAAGGCGGTGCCTATATCCAGATTTCTATGCAAATTCCTGCCTCGGTGGCAGATATGATACAGGCAATTTTACTGTTTTTTGTACTTGGCAGTGAGTTTTTCCTCCAATACAAAGTGAATTTCCATACCCATGCAAAAAAGGAGGCGAACTAAATGGAAGGATATTTTGCAGCGGCAATTATTGCCGGCACCCCTTTACTGTTCGCTACCCTTGGCGAATTGATTACCGAAAAAGCAGGTCATCTTAACCTTGGTGTGGAAGGACTTATGATGATGGGTGCCATCATTGGGTTTATTGTGGGATTACGCAGCCAAAACCCCGCCCTTGCCATTGTAGGAGCATTGGCGGCAGGCAGTATCGGCTCTGCCTTATACGGCTTTTTAACCGTAACACTGCGGGCAAACCATGTTGTAACAGGTTTAACCCTCACGGTGTTTGGGCAAGGCTTTGCCAGCTTTTTAGGGCAAAATGTTATGGGTTCTGTTATTCCTGCATCCATCAAGCAGTTTTTTGCTCCAAAACCCATCCCTCTTTTATCGGATATTCCCTTTCTGGGACCAATTTTTTTCCGTCAGGACATCCTTGTATATTGCGGCTATTTGATGGTTGTTTTGGTAACGCTATATTTATATAAAACAAGACTAGGCTTAAACCTGCGTGCCGTTGGCGAGAATGCCGCTGCTGCGGATGCTTCGGGTATCAATGTTACAGCATACCGTTATGTTCACATTATAATAGGCGGTGCATTATGCGGTTTAGGCGGTGCCTATATGTCCCTCATCACTGTGCCTGTTTGGCAGGAAAATGTTATCGCAGGACGTGGTTGGATTGCCGTTGCACTGGTTATTTTTGCATCTTGGAATCCCATTAAGGCACTGATTGGAGCATTTTTATTCGGTGGGTTAAACATCCTCGGTTTCCGTCTGCAAAGTATGGGGATTCATATCTCGCAGTATTTAATTGATATGCTGCCTTATGCTACTACCATCATCATCGTTATTATTAGTACCAGAAAAAACAAAAAGGAAGATATGGCTCCTGGGGATTTGAGCAATCCTTATTTCCGAGAAGAACGGTAGTACCTTCCTCCATCACCTTATGTTAAAGGGGAGATTACAATGGCAACCTTTGATGATTTATTAAAATTAGATATTCGTGTAGGTGAAATTATTCATGCGGAAGTATTTCAAAAAGCCAGAAAACCCGCCTATAAACTAACCATAGATTTTGGCGAAGAAATTGGCATAAAAAAATCCTCCGCCCAAATCACTGATTGTTACACCCCTGAAGCTTTAATTGGCAAGCAAATCCTTGGTGTGGTAAATTTTCCTCCCAGACAAATTGCCGATTTCATGTCGGAAGTTTTGGTATTGGGTACCTATTCCAAGCAGGGCGTGGTACTGATTCAGCCTGAGCAAAGAGTAGAAAAAGGCGATAAACTAGGCTAAACCTAAAAGCAAATAAGAAAAGCCGATGGCTGTAAAGCTATCGGCTTTTTTGGTGCAAAGAGTATTATTCATCTTCAATAGCGGTACGAGGAATGGTACAAGGAGGTGCTGGGCGATTGGTCAATAGTGCTCGCTCTACACTCCAATAAAAGTTTTCCTTCCCTACCATGGTATCCATACCACTGCGGCGCATCATGCTCATAGCAGCTTCTGGCAGACCGCAAAATGCCACGTCTACCCCATCCCTTCGGTATTGCTCCAAAAGACCCATGAGGGTTTGTACCCCCGAAATATCAATATTGGATACTCCTCTCATGGAAAATAGTACAGTATCTCGGTTTTTGGTATGTAAGGCAATATCGGAAACACTTTCGGTATTTGCAAAAATCACAGGCCCTGTGATATATACCACAATGGCATTGGAATACCTTTGGCAAAGAGTACTATCTGTTACAGACATACGGCTCATATCCACATCTTCATAATGAATCTCAATGCGAGATAGCCGTGTTACCAAGAATAAAAGACCTATGAGCACTCCCAATAAAATTGCCACTGTTAAATCAAAAATAATGGTTGCAGCCATGGTTACCACAAACTCCAATGTTGCACCTTTAAACTTATGAGCAAAAATATACCGAATATCCTCCCAGTCATTCATTCTCCAAGCAGTTACCATCAGCACTCCTGCCAAGGCTGCCAAAGGAATTTTTGCCATAAGGCTCCCTAAACCAAACATACAAATCAGTAACCCTACTCCATGAAAAACGCCTGTAAGTCTTGTTTGGGCTCCTGATTTAATTGCCATACTGGTACGTGCCAGTGCGGCAGTAGCAGGGATACCTCCAAAAAAGGGAATAATCATATTTCCAACGCCTTGGGCAATAAGCTCCTGATTTCTATCGAGCCGCACCCCTGTCATCTGCCCTGCACTTGCTCCGCAAAGAAGGGTTTCTATCATACCCAAAGCGGCGATACTAAGGGAAGGCAAAAATAATTGCTTTATGAATTCCAGCCGAATGGAAGAAAGCATAAAATGATTTTCTGGTATCAATGTTTTTGGCATTGCTCCTACTGTGGCCACATCTAAACCAAGGGCGGAGGATACCGCTGTGGCAATCACTATGGCAAGCAAGGAAGAAGGCACGATTGCACTCCATTTTGCAGGAAAGCACATCATAAATACAATCACAAAAAGACCAATACAAACTACCGTAACCTCAGGCGAAAAACCAAGCCTACCATAGCTGAAAAACCTTTCTATGATATTGACCCCTTCGGAATGCACGCCAAAAAAGTTATCCACCTGTCCAAAACCAATGATAATGGCGATTCCCGAGGTAAACCCTGTTACTACAGGTGCAGGAATAAAGGATGTGAGCTTTCCAAGGCGAAATATCCCTGCCAAAAGCCTCCAAAACCCTGCCAAAAACGTAACCATAAAAACTCCCTGTATGCCATAGCGCGCACCTACCGTTAATAAAATAGCCGCCATGGTACCTGTCGGGCCCGAAATTTGATAATATCCTCCCGATAATCCACTCATAATAAAACCTGAAAGAATGGCTGTGATTAATCCGGCTGACGCATCAACTCCGCTGCTGACAGCAAAAGCAAGGGCTAACGGTAATGCAACTGCCGCAACCGTAACCCCTGCCATGATATCCTTACGCAATAACGCAATGGAATACCCTTGAAACTCCCGTTTCAAGGCATTTGCAAATGGGCGAAACATGAAAAAAGACTCCCTTCTAAAAACTAACGCACTTATAAAGACACGGGCATTTTTTTGACTGCCCGTGTCATATCCTGCCTTATTGTAACAAATGGTTTCTCTTTTCTCAACCCATTTTGCATATAATTCGTTTTTTCTTAATAATTTTATTGCCTATTATTTATTTTTATAGAAACTATAAGCTCTTTTTAAAGCTGTCTTCCCAAGTGAATCATCTCAATGGCTCCAAGGGCACAATCATAACCTTTATTGCCTGCTTTTGTGCCTGCACGCTCAATGGCTTGCTCAATGTTTTCTGTTGTTAATACTCCAAACATAACAGGAACACCTGTCTCTAAACCAACATGAGCAATCCCCTTAGAAACCTCACTGCAAACATAATCATAATGTGTGGTTGAGCCACGAATAACCGCTCCCAGACAAATAACAGCATCATACTTCCCAGACTTTGCCATTTTGGACGCAATCATAGGAATTTCAAAAGCACCAGGAACCCATGCTAAGGTGATATCTTCCTCTTTTACGTTATGGCGTTTTAGTCCATCCACCGCTCCGCTAATTAATTTAGATACAATAAATTCATTAAATCTCGCTGCTACAATACCGATTTTTACATTCTCCGCTACCAAATTTCCTTCGATAATTCTCATATTTTTCTCCCTCTCTTATGTTTCTATTAATATGTGAGTATATGTCCCATTTTTTCTTTTTTGGTTAGAAGATAAAAAGCATCATCTTTACCTAGCTCCATCTGAATTGGCACACGCTCTACAATCTCCAAGTCATAGTTTGCCAAGCCCTCAATTTTTTTAGGGTTATTGGTCATTAGTCGCATTTTTTTCACCCCTAAGTCCACCAAAATTTGAGTACCGATGGTATAATCCCTCATATCCGCAGGGAAACCAAGCTTAATATTTGCTTCCAAGGTATCATACCCTTCATCCTGTAGGGCATATGCTCTTATTTTATTGATAAGCCCAATGCCTCTACCTTCTTGACGCATGTATAACAGCACGCCTCGCCCTTCTTTTGCGATTTTTTTCATAGCGGCATCATACTGCTGGCCGCAGTCGCAACGCACAGAGCCTAAGGCATCTCCTGTTAAACACTCGGAGTGAACACGACATAACACAGGGCTTCCATCGGAAATATCTCCCATGGTTAACGCCACATGATGCTCTCCGTTTAATTTATTGATGTAGCCATGCACGGTAAACTCACCGTAGCGTGTTGGCATTTTTGCCTGTGCCACACACTCTACTAAAACCTCATGGGATTTTCTATAGCGAATTAAATCTGCCACAGAAACTAGCTTCAAACCATGCTTTTGGGCAAACTCCACCAAGTAAGGCATACGTGCCATATACCCATCATCCTTCATAATTTCACAGCAAAGCCCGCAAGGCTTTAACCCTGCCAATTTCATCAAATCTACCGTTGCTTCCGTATGACCTTGGCGTTCAAATACACCCATGGGTTTTGCCACCAAGGGGAACATATGGCCAGGCCTACGAAAATCCTCTGGTTTTGCTCCATCTTCCACAACCTTCATGGCAGTGATGGAACGCTCATATGCAGAAATTCCTGTGGAAGTATCCACATGGTCGATGGATACGGTAAAGGCTGTTTCATGGTTATCGGTATTTTTCTTTACCATAGGGTGAAAGTTTAACTTTGCCGCCAGTTCTTCTGTCATCGGCATACAGATTAATCCCTTCGCATACGATGCCATAAAATTCACAACCTCTGTGGTGGCAAATTCTGCGGCGGCAATCAAATCCCCTTCGTTTTCCCTATCCTCATCATCCACCATTACTATCATTTTACCGTTTTTTAAATCTTCCAAAGCCTCTTCGATGGTATTGAGTGTAAACTCTTTCATTATTTTTTCCTCCTTATGTCAACATCTTATTTTTATCATAGAAAACCATGCTCCCTTAAAAAGCTAGAGTCCATGGTGCTTGTTCTGGTATTATGTTCTTCCTTGGGTACTGTCATAAATTTTTCAATATATTTGCCTACAATATCGCACTCCAAGTTTACAATATCTCCTTTTGACTTGGATAAAAGTGTGGTTTCGCTACCTGTATGAGGGATGACAGAAACTTGAAAGCCTTTTTCCTCCACCACTGCTACGGTAAGGCTAATGCCATCTATGGCAATAGAGCCTTTTTCCACCACATAGCGGAGTACTGCGGGGGGTGCTTCTATGGCTACCCATACTGCATTTTCTTCTTTTCTCATATGGGTAATGGTTCCTGTGCCATCAATATGCCCCGATACAATATGCCCGCCAAACCGCCCGTTTGCCGCCATGGCTCGCTCCAGATTCACCTTACTTCCTTTTTTGAGTAGTCCTAAGGAGCTTCTGCGTAATGTTTCCGCCATTACATCCGCGGTAAAGGTATGGTCGGTTTTTTCTGCAATGGTAAGGCACACACCATTTACTGCAATGCTATCTCCCAGTTTTGCATCTTGAAAAATGACCTTGCCCCGTATGGTTAAGCGGGAAGAAACTGCACCTTTTGCGATACCTAAAATTTCTCCTATCTCCTCCACAATGCCTGTAAACATTTTCATCCCCTCCTTTTGGCTACATGGTAGCGAAGAAAAATATCCTCCCCGATAGGGGTAACTTCTTTTAGCTGTAACAAAAATGCTTGGTGAATATCGGCAATGCCTTCTCCTGCCACAGGAAATTTTGCACCTGCTCCGCCAAATATCTTAGGAGCCACATACACCTGCAATTCCTGCACAATGCCTGCCTGCAAGGCGGCAAAGTTTAACTCGCCGCCGCCCTCCAAAAGAAGGCTATCTATGTTTCTTTTTCCCAGCTCCGCCATGAGTGCAGATAAATCCACTTTTCCCGAGGAATTAGGAAGCTGTAGCACCTCTACCCCTAACGCCTGCAATGCTTTTTGCTTTTCGGAATTTTCACAGGCTGTTGCCACAATGGTTGGAATCTCTCTGGCGGTTTTTACGATATCAGAATCCAAAGAAATCCTAAGACGGCTATCACAAATAATACGAAGGGGATTTTTTCCTTGAGGGATACGGCAGTTAAGCATGGGGTTATCTGCCAAAACCGTACCGATACCCACCATAATCGCCATGCACTCCCTTCTAGTTTCATGTACCTTATGGCGTGCTTGCTCTCCTGTAATCCAGCGGCTTTCTCCTGTTACGGTTGCTATTTTTCCATCAGCAGTCATGGCATATTTCATCACCACATAAGGGGTACCTGTGGAAATATAATGGAAAAACACTTCATTGATGGCATCACATTCTTCTTTTAAAATTCCTGTTTCTACCGTAATTCCATGGGATTTTAAAAATTCCAAACCCTTACCGCTTACCAAAGGATTGGGGTCTAACGAACCGACGTATACTTTTTTGATTCCTTTTTGCAATATAATTTCCGTACATGGGGGTGTTTTACCATAATGATGGCATGGCTCCAAGGTAACATACAGCTCTCCGCCGGCAGGGTCTTTCTCACAGTGTTGCAGTGCATTTCTCTCGCCATGAGGCTGGCCATACTGCTCATGGTAGCCTTGCCCGATGATGTTTCCATCTTTCACCACCACTGCTCCCACCATAGGGTTGGGGTTGGTGCTTCCTTTTCCTTTTTTGGCAAGCTCTAATGCCAATTTCATATATTCTTCTTTTTGCTTCATACAAAAATCACTCCTACCGCTATGATTCCTCTTGGCCATCTCTTGTATACAAAAAAACAGCCTTGAAGGAAAAATACCTTCAGGGCTGTTATAACCATACTTTCATTGCAGACATTTACTTTCTTTTATTTTGCAGCACAAAAAAAGCTACATCATACAAAAAGCTCTGAAACACATACGTATTTCAGAGCATAAATAACAAAAGAAAGCATACTCTCGTATAGATGCAAAAAACGCACCAAAAGAGCAACTTACAAATTCTTCTTTCATCCAGACTATACTGTCGGCCTCGGAATTACACCGAATCTGCCTTGCGGCTCGTGGGCTATACCACCGGTAGGGACTCTCACCCTGCCCTGAAGAATACTATTTAATTTTGCACTAATCATACACCGATTCTTGTCATTTGTAAAGGGGAAATTTCACTAAAGTTCGTTTTATTTGTCACGTAGTTCACAAAAACCCTGCAAATATCCCCTATTTTAGCACTGAAATCCATGTCTAATTTGTTATTTTTTCTAGGATAAGGCTTCCCATTTTTTTGCATCCAATGGCGGAAGATGGGGTATCGGTAATATCTGCTGTACGATAGCCTTCCTCCAGCACCGCTTCCACTGCCTGTTCTATTTTCTTTGCTTCCTGCTCCAAACCAAAGGAATACCGTAGCATCATGGCTGTGGATAATATTGCCGCAATGGGATTTGCCATATCTTTTCCTGCAATATCTGGTGCGGAGCCATGGATTGGCTCATACATCCCCCTGCCATCTTCCCCAAGGCTTGCAGAAGGCAGTAACCCAATGGAGCCTGTAATCATACTAGCCTCATCGGACAAAATATCTCCAAAAATATTGGAAGTAACAATAACATCAAACTGCTTAGGGTTACGCACTAGCTGCATTGCGGCATTATCCACATACATATGCTCTAGCGTCACTTGGGGATAATCCTGTGCTACTTCATTTATCACTCGTCTCCAAAGCCTGGAGCTTTCCAATACATTGGCTTTATCCACGCTGTGTAACTTTTTATTTCTCTGCATTGCCGCTTCAAAGCCCCGCTTTGCAATTCTTCTTACTTCCATCTCGCTATAGGCTTCCACGTCATAGGCTTCTGTGCCATATTTTCCTTCCCGCACACCACGCTCACCAAAGTATATGCCCCCTGTCAGCTCACGAACAATCAAAATATCCAAGCCTTCTCCGATGATTTCTTCCTTTAAGGGGCAAGCATTCTTTAATGCTTTATGAATGGTGGCAGGACGTAAATTGGCATAAAGCCCCAACCCCTCCCGAAGGCCAAGCAAGGCTCTCTCGGGGCGTTCTGCGCCCGCTAGGCCATCCCACTTGGGGCCACCCACCGCACCCAAAAGCACGCTATCTGCATTTTTGCAGGCATCCAAGGTTTCTTGGGGTAAGCATTTCCGACAAGCATCCAAAGCACCGCCCCCAGCTAGCACAGGCATAAACCGAAACTCATGGCCATACAGCTCTCCTATTTTT
>JAAYQI010000110.1 GCA_012519385.1 Candidatus Epulonipiscium sp. | reverse complement strand
GTCTTAATTGACTTGGGTTGTAATTTATTTCTTTTACTGTTCAGTTTTCAAGGATCAAATTTGTTACTTTTTTCACTGCCGTTTCTTGCGGCAACAATCATATCCTAACACATCTATAAGTGCTTGTCAACACTTTTTTTAAAAGTTTTTAAATTTCTTTTTCTGTGTTTTGATTTATCTCAACCGCAGAATTACATTATACACCTTTCTTTCCCTTTGTCAACATTTTTTATACATAAAATTTAAAAAACTTTTTATAGCATTCCATTTATCTTCTTTCAACCCTTATTTTGCGGCATTCCTTCTCTTTTTATTCATCTTTTGTTATTTTGTTAATACTTCATCAAAATATAGCTGTTTCTATTTATCAGCCATATTTCACTGTAAGATTCACATAAGAAATGTGTTCTTTCATAAGAGAGTTTGCTGATTGATAATCTCTTCTTTCGACTGCATCCAAAATCCTTCCGTGCAAATTAATGGTAACATCAATTACTCGTGGATTTTTGGTTAAGGATTTTCTCATAGCACGGCGAATTCCTTTTTCAAAAGAGTCCTTTGCAGCAATCATTGTACTAATCAGTAGCTTATTGTGTGTTGCATGAGATAGCTGCATATGAAATCTGGAATCGTAATCCACAAATAAATTAATATCATCTTTATATTGTATCATTTTTTCATAACTGTCACGCAAAGCCTGAATATCTTCCTCTGTTGCTCTTTTGGCAGCATAGCTTGCTGTTTCCGCCTCCAGCATAATACGAAATTCTAAAAGGTCGTTTAAGTCAGAATTTGCAACCGTAATACTAAAAGGAGCAATATTTACAATATCATCAATTTGATTTACAACCGTTCCCGCTTTCGAACGGGTAATAAATCCAAATACAGCAAGTGCCGTATATGCTTCACGCAATGTACTTCTACCTACCCCCAATAGCTCACTTACAATATTTTCATTGGGCATATTATATCCTGCAGGTAACTTTCCTTCTAATATCAGCGTTTTAAATCTCTGGAAAAGAGTTTGTGAAATATTTTTTCCATAATCAGCCTTCAAAAAATCTATATGTTCTGTTAAAATATCCGTATCCATACCTTCCCATCCTTTTATAAAAAACAGATTCTCCCACTGACACCTAAATTTATTTTACTATACTCCACCTGTTTTATCAACTTTTATATTACTATTTCCTATTTTTGTACGTCTTCCTATAATGTTTTTGTAAATTTATACCAAATAATAGATATATTTCCTTTCTTCATCTAATATTTTGTCATAAAAATCCATTCTTCCATCCCATCCAAAAAATAAAATCTTTTTCATTTCATAATAATAAAACCTCAACGCATCCTATCTTGCTAAAGTATCCTCGCCGGGCTTGACCTATCCTTATGGTTTCGGAAAAATATATTCCTCTTGCATTTCCTCCACAGGAATTTCCCTTCCTAATAATTGCATTGTTGTTTCTTTCTGAATCTCCAGTACTCTTTGATAATCTTTTTTCCGTATTACATCATATCTAGTTTCTTCGGGCAACTTCAGCATATCATATACACTTCTCACCACAAAATGATTCTTGTCTGCAGCATTGCGAAATTGCGTCCAAATAGGAACAAATGAAACTTGAGTTATGGTAGGTTTTTCCTCATCAATCTGCTGAATATTCATATGTAATACGATACTGGCGTTACGAGGTGGAGTCGTTTGAGAAGATATAAAATTTCCTAAAGAATAAATAATAAATCCCGTACGACTGGAACCATCCTCCTCCAAAATGGTTCTGTATTCCATAGGCTGCAATACATGAGGGTGGCTCGCCAGTATAATGTCCGCACCGCTTTCAAACATCAAATCTGCCCAATCTATAAAAACCTGTCTTGGTTGTGTTTCATATTCATTTCCCATATGGGGCAAAACCACTACCATATCTCCCTTTTCTTTGGCATTTTTGATATCCGCCTTTACTTTTTCTTCTAATAAAATGTTTACCAAATAAGATTGCGGTACATATATCCCGTTTGTGCCATAAGTGTAGGATAAAAAGGCAAACTTTATTCCGTTTACTTCCTTTATTAGTATCTTCTTGCTTTCTTCCTCCGAGCGATAGGTACCCACATGGTCAATTCCAGCTTCATCCAACTTATCTAGTGTACGAATCAAGCCCGATTCAAAGGTATCCATACAATGGTTATTTGCAGTAGTCAACAAATTAAACCCCGCATCCTTCACCGCATCCAAAAAACTATCTGGTGTATTAAACATAGGGTAACTAGAAATCGGCCGACTATCTCCTGCAAATGTAGTTTCCAAATTCCCGATTACCATATCATACCCTTCAAAATATTTTTTCATATCTTGAAAATTGTGCATAAAGTTATATGTTCCAGTTGCTTTGTCATAAGCCTCATTATATTGATAGTCATGAACCATAATATCCCCCACCACAGCAAAGGATGCATTTTTCACCACAGGCTTAGGAGTTTCTTTTTCTTCTATTACAATGGCTTCCTCCACTTCCCTTTCCGCAGGCTTAGGTTGAGGAGTACATCCGCCCAGTATAATACAAAAAATCAAAAGGAGTATGCTCCATAGCTTTTTCATCTTTAATCACTCCTTTCTTCTTTTCTTATTGCCTGTATTTAGGCGGCTCTGTTTCATATAAATTGTTTCCCAAACTATCTATAATCACAATCGCAGGAAAATCCTTTACATATAACTTCCGAATTGCCTCCGCTCCCAAGTCCTCATAGGCTATCACCTCTGATTTTTTAATATGGTTGGCAAGTAATGCTCCCGCTCCCCCTGTAGCACCAAAATATACTGCTCCGTATTTTTTCATAGTGTCAACCACCTGCTGATTTCTGGCACCTTTTCCAATCATCCCTGTCTGCCCTAATTCGATTAGCTTGGGAGCATATGCATCCATACGGTAAGAAGTGGTAGGTCCGGCAGAGCCAATTACCATTCCGGGCTTTTCAGGTGCAGGCCCAGCATAATAAATAACAGCATTTTTTATATCAAAAGGCAACTTTCCTGTTTCTTCATATTCTGTAAGCATTCTTTTATGGGCAGCATCTCTAGCTGTATAAATAGTACCTGTAATCTCCACAATATCTCCTGCACGTAACTTTTTTGCTTGTTCCAAAACAAGTGGTGTTTCAATTTTAACCTTCATGTATATTCCCCCTTGTCAAAGTATCGTATGGGTATGCCTTGTAACATGACAGCTTATGTTTACAGCAATAGGCATCCCCGCTATATGTGTTGGAAAACTTTCCACATGAACTCCAAGCACTGTCGTATTTCCACCCAAGCCTTGAGGGCCAATCCCTGTTTTATTCATTCTTTCCAATAATTCTTTTTCCATTTCATAAATATGAGGAATAGGAGAAACACTTCCTATAGGTCTTAGTAATGCTTTTTTTGCAAGCAAAGCACATTTTTCAAAACTTCCGCCACAACCAACACCAACTACCATAGGCGGGCATGGGTTAGGGCCTGCTTCTTTCACAGCCTGCACAATGGCATCTTTGGCACCTTCTATTCCGTCAGAAGGCTTCATCATAAAAATACGGCTCATATTTTCACTGCCAAATCCTTTTGGAGCCACTGTAATATCCACCTTATCACCTGGTACAATTTGGGTATGTATCACAGCAGGTGTATTATCTCCCGTATTTACACGGATAAAAGGGTCTTTCACAATAGATTTTCTCAAATACCCTTCTTCGTACCCCAGCCGTACCCCTTCGTTTACTGCATCTTCCAAATATCCTCCGTAAAAATGCACATCTTGTCCAATTTCCAAAAATATAATTGCCATTCCCGTATCTTGACAAATAGGCATATAATCCCTTTTTGCAATATCAGCATTTTTTGTCAGCTGGCAAAGTAATTCCCGCCCAACTGCAGAACTTTCTGTAGTTTTTGCTTTTTCTATTGCTTGATATACGTCATCGCTTAAAATACAATTTGCTTCAATGCACATGGTTTTGATAGCATCCCTAACCAAGTCCACAGAAATTTCACGCATACTCATTTTCCTCCCCAAAATTTATCATATACCCTATCCATAAGAATGTGTATTCCCATATTTCATTTAATTTCGTAAAAAAAGATTATTTGTTCCCATAATATTTTTAATCTTTTTATCTCATACCAAACATTCGTTTTTATATCCATCCTTATTCTATTTCGCTTACCATATTTCTTATTTCCTGCATTTCCAAATCTGTCTGTGAAATAACCTGAGCACACTTCAAAAGCTTTTTATATACCTCCTCTGAGGAGTGGTCCAAGTCATCTTTTCTATAAAATAACTTGTGCTCTAAGCTAGCCCAAAAATCCATAGCTATGGTACGAATCTGTACTTCCACCTTTACCATTCTCATACAAGCAGAAAAAAACACAGGCACTTCCACCACCAAATGATAACTGCGGTATCCATTTTTCTTAGGATTTTTGATATAGTCCTTTTCCTCAATTACCGTAATATCATCTTGTTTTTTCAGCATTTCCGCCACATGGTAAATATCATCCACAAAAGAGCATATCACCCTCACCCCAGCAATATCATGTAGGTTCTCCACGGCAGACTTTGTTGATATGGGTAAATTTCTTCTTCTTAATTTTTGTGTAATACTCTCCAGTGATTTTACTCTGGATTTTACGTATTCAATAGGATTTCTCTGTTCTTGTATTTGAAATTCCTGATTTAATATATCAAGCTTTGTTTCCACTTCCTTAATTCCACTATAATGAATTAGCATCATTTGTTTCACATCATTGATGTGGCTATTAATTAAATCAGGATTTAATGCATTTTTATTATTGTTAAACAAATCATTAAGTATGAGTTCTTTCATTTGTTTCTTCTCCTTTCACAAAAATAAAAACACGACAAAAAGTATCAGCGTAAGTTAGCTGATACTTTTTTTGTTTTTTATTCTTCCTCTTGCTGTTCTTCCATGTTAAAAATGAGTTTTTCCACGCCATCATCAATTTTTTCAGCAGAAATCTCATCTTCATTTTCTTCTAAATCAATGTCATCTTCCGAAATTTTAGCAATTCCTACCACCTTCACATTTTCCATAAGGTTAATGAGCTTCACTCCTTGAGATACTCTGCCCACAGTAGAAATTTCTCTGCCTCTTAATCGAATGATAACACCTTCTGAAGTAATCAGCATAATTTCTTCATTTTCTTCTATCATCAAAACTCCCGTTAATGCACCTGTTTTTTCATTCAAATGATGTATTTTAACACCGGTGCCTCCACGGTATTGTAATTTAAATTCTTGTAATTGAGAACGCTTTCCAAATCCGTTTTCTGTCACATTCAAAAGCAGTGCATTTTCCGTAATTTGAACAGCAGATACCACATAATCTCCATCTCGTAATGAAATTGCCTTAACACCCGTAGCCGTTCTTCCCATAGGACGAACATCGGTCTCGCTAAATCTAATTCCCATACCGTTTCTTGTAGCTACCAATAATTCATCCTCGCCACTAGTAGCCAGTACAGAAATCAATTCATCATCTTCACGAAGTCCCAAAGCAGTCAAACCGCCTTTGCGGATATTGGCAAAGCTCATCATGTCAGTTTTCTTAATAACACCTTGCTTTGTCACCATTACCAGATAATTGTCACCCTCAAATTTTCTTACAGGAATCACAGCAGTGATTTTTTCACCCTGAGCAATTTCCAATAGGTTTACAATAGCCATACCTCTGGCAGTTCTTCCCGCCTCAGGAATCTCATAGCCTTTTAAGCGGTAAACCCTTCCCCTGTCTGTAAAAAACAGTATAAAATCATGGGTCGAGCATAGGAAAAGGTCCTTTACAAAATCCTCATCCCTTGTCTGCATACCGATAATGCCACGTCCACCTCTGTTTTGGCTTTTATAGGTATCTAAAGGTGTTCTTTTTACATAATGCAGATTTGACATCGTGATAACACTGGTTTCTTCCTCAATTAAATCCTCATCGTCTATTTCACCATAATAATTGATGATTCTGGTGCGGCGTGGGTCAGCATATTTTGCCTTAATGATTAATATTTCTTCTTTAATCACACCGTATAATAAATTCTCATCCGCCAAAATTGCACGCAGCTCTTTGATTTTTTCCATCAATTCACGGTATTCATTTTCAATTTTTTCATGCTCCAGTCCTTGTAAACGACGTAATTGCATTTCCAAAATCGCTTGAGACTGCACTTCCGATAATCCAAATCGCTCCATCAGTCGTGCCTTAGCATTATCATAACTGGTACGGATAATATGGATTACCTCATCAATATTATCCAGCGCAATCCGTAACCCCTCTAAAATATGGGCACGTTTTTCCGCTTTATTTAAATCAAACCGTGTTCTTCTGGTAACAACATCCTTTTGATGGTTTAAAAACTGTTCTAACACTTGCTTTAAGTTTAATGTGGCGGGCTTTCCGTCCACCAAAGCAAGCATAATCACACCAAAACTTTCTTCCATTTGGGTGAATTTATATAATTGATTTAAAATAACATTGGAGTTGACATCTTTTTTCAGCTCAATTACAATTCGCATTCCTGTACGGTCAGATTCATCCCGTAAGTCGTTGATGCCTTCCACTCTTTTGTCCCGCACCAAGTCAGCAATTTTTTCAATCAATCTTGCTTTATTTACTTGGTAAGGAATTTCATCAATCACAATACGTTCTCTGCCATTTGCCATCGTTTCAATTCTGGCTTCCGAACGCACTCTAATTTTTCCCCTTCCCGTACGATAAGCCGCACGGATTCCCGATTTTCCTAAAATATTTCCACCTGTAGGAAAATCAGGGCCTTGAATAATTTCAAGCAATTCTTCTATATCTGTTTCTCTGTTTTCCTGTACGTGGTTATCAATCATTTTCACCACGCCATCAATAACCTCACCTAAGTTATGAGGGGGAATATTGGAAGCCATACCTACCGCAATACCCGAGGAACCGTTAATCAAAAGATTGGGCACTCTGGCAGGCAGTACAGAAGGCTCTTGTGTTTCCTCATCATAGTTAGGAACAAAATCAACGGTATCTTTTTCAATATCCGCCAGCATCTCCATAGAAATGCGGGATAATCTAGCCTCTGTATAACGCTGTGCCGCAGCACCATCACCGTCTACAGAGCTAAAGTTACCGTGGCCGTCCACCAGCATATACCGCATAGAAAAATCCTGAGCCATTCTTACCATTGCCTGATAGATGGAGCTGTCACCATGAGGGTGGTATTTACCCATGGTATCACCCACAATACGGGCGGATTTACGGTAGCTTTTGGTAGGGTCTAGGTTTAACTCATTCATAGCGTATAAAATACGCCTTTGTACCGGCTTCAAACCATCTCTGGCATCCGGTAGTGCTCTGGAAACAATAACACTCATGGCATAATCAATATAAGAGCGTTTCATTTCCTCCTCAATGTTTACACCGATTATCTTATCTATCCTATTGTCTTGATCCATACAATTCTAACGTCCTTTCTTTACGCAAAGAGTTTACGCTATGCTTTTAAATATCCAAATTACGCACAAACTTTGCATATTCATGGATAAATTCTCTTCTAGGTTCTACCTTATCTCCCATCAATCGGGTAAATACTTCATCGGCTGATATTGCATCTTCCAATTTCACCTGCAAAAGTACCCTCCTGCTAGGGTCCATGGTAGTATCCCAAAGCTGTATGGCATCCATTTCACCAAGGCCCTTGTAACGCTGTACTTCTTTAATTCCATCCTTGCCGATTTGTGCATACAATTTTTCCAATTCTTTATCATCATACACATAATAGTGTTCTTTGTTTTTTTCCACTCGATAGAGAGGCGGCTGTGCAATATAAACCTTGCCTTCTTCGATAAGAGGACGCATATAGCGGTAAAATAGTGTCAATAACAGTGTTCTGATATGGGCACCATCCACGTCAGCATCCGTCATAATTACAATTTTGTGGTATCTTAGTTTTTCTATATCAAAATCCTCTGTTACACCTGTACCAAAGGCAGTAATCATGTTTTTAATTTCATCGCTAGATAAAATTTTATCCAAACGTGCTTTTTCCACATTTAAAATTTTACCACGCAGAGGTAGTATTGCTTGTATTTTGGGGTCTCTGGCACCTTTTGCAGAACCTCCTGCAGAATCACCCTCCACCAGATAAATCTCACAATTACGAGGGTCTTTATCGGAGCAGTCCGCCAGTTTACCTGGCAGCCTTGCATTTTCCAGTACACTTTTACGTCGTACCAGTTCTCTTGCCTTTTTGGCAGCATCTCTGGCACGGGATGCAACCATTCCTTTTTCTACAATCATTTTTCCCACAGAAGGATTTTCTTCTAAGAAATATGCAAGATATTCATTCAAAATCCCTTCTACAGCGCCTTTTGCCTCGCTGTTACCAAGTTTTGTTTTTGTTTGTCCCTCAAATTGAGGTTCAGCAATTTTAATACTGATAACAGCAGTAATACCTTCTCTCACATCATCGCCAGAAAGCTTTTTATCGCCATCTTTCAAAACATTAATTTTCTTTCCGTAATCGTTGATAGTTTTGGTCAAACCTGATTTAAAGCCCACTAAATGGGTACCGCCGTCTACTGTGTTAATGTTATTGACAAAGGTATGGATATTTTCTACATAACCATCGTTATGCTGAAAAGCAATCTCCACCAAAATATCGTCTTTTTTTCCTTCTACATAGAAAATTTCATCATACAAAGGGGAACGATTTTTGTTGATATAATCAACAAATTCTTTGATACCGCCTTCATAGTGGAATGTATTTTCTTTCTCCATTCCTTCTCTTTCATCAATGAGCCTAATTTTAAGCCCTTTGGTTAAGAAAGCTGTTTCTCTCAATCTTTGTTTTAAAATATCGTATTGAAATTCTGTTTCTTCAAAAATTTCCTTGTCTGGTTTAAAATGTACGAAGGTACCATGTTCTTGGGTTACCCCTACTTCTGTAAGCTTTGTCATAACATGGCCACGGCTGTACTCTTGCTCATATATTTTTCCGTCTACATAGATTCGCACCTTGAGCCATTCCGATAAGGCATTTACAACAGAAGCACCTACACCGTGAAGCCCTCCTGAAACCTTGTAGCCTCCGCCGCCAAACTTTCCTCCTGCATGAAGTATGGTAAATACTACCTCTACAGCAGGTATGCCTTTTTGCGCCTGTATTCCAATGGGAATACCACGTCCGTTATCCCGTACAGAAATGGTGTTATCTGGATGAATGGTGACATTAATCTCGCTGCAATACCCAGCCAAAGCCTCATCCACCGCATTATCTACAATCTCATACACCAAATGATGCAGCCCTCTGCTGCTGGTAGAACCAATATACATACCGGGGCGTTTTCTAACAGCCTCCAGACCTTCTAATACTTGTATTTGACTTTCATTGTACTCTGATGACATATTGGATATCTCTCCTTAAAAATAACAGGCATTTTGGCCTGCTTTTTCTATAAACCTACATCTTTTGCATTTACAAGTACAGTAATATACTTGTGCAAAAAAAAGAAATCTTTTACCACTCTTTCATTGTATTTCATTATATCATTTTTTTCATTTTTTCACAAGGGAAAATAAATAAAAAACCCAATAAAATCAAGGTTTTGTTCGACTTTATTTTTCTTTGTATTCAAAAATTACGAAATTTTATCTACCTTATTTAAATGTATCAATGATTATTTCCATAAATATTCGTAATTTTCTTGTATATTCAAAGAATTAGGAAGGCTAGATTTTTACAACAAATTTTCCTTTTTTCCATAAAATTTATCTGCGAATAGCTATAAAAAAATTACTCGAAAACTTTGTTTTCGAGTACATCATCGTCAAAAAAGAGCTTTTTTCACCTTATTCCCATTTTCTCTGTATTTTTCCATTTTCCACATAAAATAAAAATGCATCTTTCACATATTTTTTCACAGAATCTTCTATTCCCGTGCAGGTCAATATGGATTGCATACCAGATATGCCTTCCATCAAATAATTTTGCCTTTTTTCATCCAATTCTGATAATACATCATCCAATAACAGCACAGGTTTTTGTCCTGTTTCTTCTTCTATCAAATCAATCTCCGCCAATTTTGCAGATAAGGCGGTGATTCTTTGTTGTCCTTGAGAACCATATGTTTTTACATCATTTCCATGAATCATAAAGCCCATATCATCTTTATGAGGGCCATTTTGGGTAGCACCAAATACAATATCTCTCTTGGTATTTTTTCTTAACTTTTCAAAAAAAATACCCTCTGGGCAGTTTGGCTTATATTCAATTTGTAAATCATCCAGTCCGCCTGTTAAACTTAATTGCTTTTTGGAGGAGATATCATTGAGTTTGCCTAAAAACTCCCGCCTTGCCCGTATTATCCTGCCTCCAAATTCAGCTAACTGTTCATCCCAAGGGTATAAGGTATCTTCTAAGGATGGTTTATTCTGTATTTGTTTTAAAAGATGATTCCTTTGCTTTAAACTGCGGTAATACTGCTGTAAATCATAATAATAAATACGGCTTAATTGGCAAATCTCCATATCCATAAACCGCCTGCGTTCAGATGGTCCGCCTTTAATCAAATTTAAGTCCTCTGGCGAAAAAATCACCACTTGAAGCGTTCCAAAAAGCTCGCCAGATTTTCGTATAGGAATGCCATTGATGGCAATTCCCTTTTTCTCCTGCCGCTTTAAATGAACGTCGATACGGTCTACATAATATTCTTTTTGTATCATCAAACGAATATGGCTTTCCATTTCTTCAAATCCTACCATCTGTTCATCCATTCTCGTTCTTTGAGAACGCCCCATGGCGCATACATATAAGGACTCCAAAAAATTGGTCTTTCCCTGGGCATTATTTCCATAAAAAATATTTAACCCATTTTTTAGTTCCATATCCAGTTGCCCTAAATTACGAAATCCTCGCAAAGACGCTTGTTTGATATACATAAAACACCTGTTCCATTATACTTTTTCTATTTTTTATTCTTTATAATAACACAAACTATTGTTCTGATTTACAATAATTTTTTCAAATCCCTTGCATTCAATGCAATCTCCAGGGTAAATCTTTTTTCCTCTTTGTGTTGCTACCTCACCATTTACCTGAACCTGCCCTTCCGCCAAGTATATCTTGACATCAGAGCCTTGGTCTAAATACCCGGCAAGCTTTAATGCTTGTTGTAGCTTAATATATTCTGTATGAATTTGCAGCTCCATACTTTCATCTCCCTCGCTCTATGCTCACATTCTTAATGGCAGTATCAAATATTGAAAAGCATCCCCAGTAACAGGGCGAATGATGCATGGGCTAAGAGGTGTAGTAAATTGTATGGTCACCATTTCATCCTCAATGGCACGTAGGGCATCAATCAAATATTTGGGGTTAAAAGCAATCTCCAAAGTATCTCCTTCCATTTCCGTTGCAACACTTTCATAGGCCATACCCATTTCCGCATTGGAAGTAAGAATCAGCTCTTTTTCTTTAATATGCAAAAGTACTGGTGTTTTTTTTGCCTCTCGTGCAACCAAAGAAGCTCTTTCCAAGGCCTGCACAAGTAAAGAAGTTTGAATTTGTATTTTTGTCTTATAATCCTCGGTAAAACTTTGGCTGTATTTGATATACTCCCCTTCTAGTAGCCTAGAAACCACGATACTGCCCCCTATATCAAACAAAGCATGTTTGTCGGTAAAATAGATGGAAACCTCATCTTCGCCTTCCTGGGACAAAATTTTATAGATTTCCGTCATAGTCTTACCAGGAATCACCTCGTTAAAATTACCGGCGCTGATTTTCATAGGAACCTTCCTAAACGAAATACGGTATCCATCCACAGAAACCAAATGCAGATTCTCCTCTACAACTTCCAAAAGTTCGCCTGTTAAAATAGGCTTTGCCTCATTCTGAGCAATAGAAAAAATAGTCTGACGGATACAATTTTTCAAGTCTTTTTGTAGCATACGATATTCCTGATTTTTTTCCACCTTAGGCAATTCAGGAAATTCTGCTCCATTTTGCCCCATAATTTGAAACTTAGAAGAGCCGCATACAATCGTAGTCACATTTTTTTCATCCGAGGAAATAAGAACCTCATCACCAACCACTTTTCTGATAATTTCAGAAAGCATACGTGCCTCCAAGGCAACACTACCCCTTTCCTCAATATTAGCAGTAATAGGGGCAGATTGAATTCCCAATTCCAAATCAGTTGCCGTCAAATAAAACCCCTTATCATCAGCGTTTAATAAAATGCACTGCAAAACAGGGAGTGTCATTCTACCAGAGACAGCTTTATTCACCACATTAATATACATAAGAAGTTCCTCTCTGGAACAATACAATTTCATATCTGTGTACAACTCCTTTCTGGATAAAAAACAAAATTAATAAGAATCTATTCGTAGTAATAGTAGTAGGGCATGGGGATATGTGGACAACACTATTTTTCTTGAATTTTAGGGAAAATCAAGGCCAGGACAACCATGTGGATATCCATATTCATCCTTAAAAGTTTTCCACACATTACACAACCCATTCTGAATTTCAAAAGGATACACAATTTATCCACAGCCAAATTAACAGCAATTTTTTCTTTTTTTTTGCGTATAGAAAAGGGTGTCGAATGGACACACCTTAGATAACGCAGATAAATTTTGATACTGTCAAAAGATAAAACCAAGGCTTTTATGAAACCCGCATAGAAATGCGGGTTTTACATAGGTCAAAGATAAAAATGCTTATAGTTTTAGAGAATTATTGTTTTTTTATTTGCTTTTCCAGTTCAAAAATAGTTTTTTGTAATACGCTGTTATTTTCCAATTCTTTTTCTATTTTTGTTATGGCATGGATAACGGTAGTATGGTCTCTTCCGCCAAAGTGCTCCCCAATTTTAGGAAGGGAAATATCTAATAGCTTTCTGGATAGATACATGGCAATCTGACGAGGATAAGCAATATTTTTAGGTTTTTTGCTTCCTTGAATATCTTCCACCCGAATATTATAGTGATTAGCAACCACTTCTTGAATAAATTCTGGTGTAATTTGAACGGCGGTATTTTCACTGAACACATCTTTTAAAGCAGTTTCGGCCAATTCAATGGAAATTTTCTGATTTGTTAGCTTTGCAAAGGCAACAATCCTTGTCAAAGCTCCTTCCAGCTCTCGAATGTTTGATACTATGCATTTTGCGATAAATGCCATTACATCATCGGGAACCACCAATTCCTCTGTATCTGCCTTTTTTCTTAAAATAGCAATTCTTGTTTCATAATCAGGAACCTGAATATCTGCAATAAGCCCCCATTCAAAGCGGCTACGAAGCCTGTCCTCCAGTGTTTTAATTTCTTTTGGCGGCCGGTCGCTAGAGATAATAATTTGTTTATTAGATTCATGCAGTGCATTAAAGGTATGGAAAAATTCCTCTTGTGTACCTTCTTTTTTAGAGATAAATTGAATATCGTCAATCAAAAGAACATCAATATTTCTGTATTTATTCCGAAATTCTTCATTTTTGTTATTTTGGATAGATAAAATCAATTCATTGGTAAAGGTTTCACTGGTTACATATAATACCTTTGTGCTGGGCTTTCTTTCTAATATGTAGTGTGCAATGGAGTGCATCAAGTGGGTTTTTCCAAGTCCTGAATTTCCGTATAAAAACAATGGATTATACGCTTTTGCGGGAGCTTCTGCAACGGCAAGGGATGCAGCATGAGCCATGCGGTTGCTATTGCCCACAACGAAAGAACTGAATACATAACGAGGATTCAAATTATTTTGGCTTTCAGGTGTTTTTTGATGCTCTCCAGGCATAGAGAGATGTTTTTTTTGCTCCACGTCTTCGTCAGTTATAATTTTTACAATATAGTCCTTTTGTGTCACTTTTCTTATTACATTTTGAATCAACGATAAATACCTTTTTTCCAGCATATCGCGGTAAAAAGAATCGCCAATTTGTAATATAAATTCATTATTTTCCATTGCATAAGGTACAATGGGTAGAATCCATGTAGAATAACTGACAGGAGAAGAGCTTTCCTCTTCCAGTATTTTTAATGCTTCATTCCAATATTGTTTCATTTGCTCCATAGCTTTCCTCCTGTATTTTTATGGATAAATATTGTGGATAACAACTTTGTTTATACACAAAGGGACAAAATTCTTGTGTATAAGGAAAAAAATAAAAATCGAATTATTTTTTATGCACACAAATGTGGATAAAATTGTGAAAAGAAAATCCACAATACTTATCCAAGAAAAAATGTGTGTAATTCTGATAATTCTAATTGAAGGTGCGAAAAATACTAAGAAAACAGATGACTTATGCACAGGGTTATCCACAAAATGTGGATAACTTTATGATATATGAGGAAACTGTGTGTAATAAAACTGTGAATACAGTGAATACTCTTGACAAACAGTATATCAAAAGAATAGAAAGTTATCAACAGGGATTTTGGAGCTAAACGCAAGAAAATAAAAGATTTTTTTACAATGACAAAAAAAAATTGTTATTTAAATAACAATAATTTTAAAAAAACTTTTTCAAGTAGATACTTTATTTTGTGAAAAAAATTTTCAACGATACAACATCTAAAAAACTAAAATTATTTTTTGGGATTTTTGTGTCAAAAAAAGTATAAATTTTCTAGTAATATTTATTTATATTAAATATAGAAATAGGATATCAATTTTATCCAATTATGTTATGGAATAGATAAAATATTGTGTTAAACTAGTGCTGTTAATTCAGTTAGCTATATAGGGATAGGGGTAAACATCTCTATTCTTTTGAAAAAACGTAAGGAATACTTGTTTGCTAGATAGTACCATAGTTTTTTCAATTACGAAGGGTAAATTGTCGTATCAAAGCTCATTTAGAAATAGTAAATTAGGAGTAAATTGACAGGTTTTAAACTCGATAAAGTGTGATAAGACCGGAGTTTATTCGGACAACTAGTTTTTGATACTATTTTTCATAAAAAAAAGGAATATTTTCTCATAGAAATCCTTGTAATACTCATATTTTGCTTGACGTAATAATTTTTTTTTACTATAATGGGTACAGTGCTTGCTAGGGAGCAAGGATAGCTTATGCAATTAAAGGAGGTGCGGTATCCGATGAAAATGACATTTCAGCCAAAAAAAAGACAAAGAAGCAAAGTTCACGGCTTCAGAAAAAGAATGAGTACAGCTAACGGCAGAAAAGTGCTGGCAGCAAGAAGAAGAAAAGGAAGAAAAGTATTATCCGCATAAATGCGTGAATTTTATGGAGATATACCTATCAGTACAATGAGGCCGCAAAATGTGGCCTTTTCTTTTATAGGGCATCTCTTTTTCTTCCTTTGAAGGAGAAATGATAAGTGAAATTTACACAGTCTCTGAAAAAAAATTCCCAGTTCCGCTATGTCTATCATAGGGGAAAGTCTTTGGCAAATCGGCATCTGGTGTTATATGTAATAAAAAATGGGAAACAAACCAATCAATTAGGAATTTCTGTCAGCAAAAAAGTGGGCAAAAGTGTAGTTCGTTCCAGAGTAACAAGATTGATTCGGGAGAGTTATCGTTTGATGGAAGAGGATATCAAAGAAGGGTATGATTTAGTAGTGATTGCTCGTGTTGCAGCAAATACTGCGTCCTTCCAAGAGATATCAGGCTCTTTGCGGCATTTGATAAAAAAGCACCAGCTTCTTGTAACTTCGCAAGAAAAGAGTTCAGAAAAGAGTTCGGATTTATGATAAAAAAGGTTTGTTTGGCCATCATTTGGTTCTATCAAAATGCGATTTCTCCTTATATAAAGCCTCATTGCCGCTTTCGCCCCACGTGTTCTCAGTATGCCTACACTGCAATTTCTCGTTTTGGAGCACTAAAGGGGAGTTACCTTTCTCTAAGAAGAATTTTGAAATGCCATCCTTTTCATGAAGGAGGCTATGATCCGGTGCCTGAGAAAAAAGAGTTTCGTTAAAGTTTCGTGCCAAAAGATTGAAATAATGTTTTTAAAATTTCATATGTTTGTTTTAAGGAGGCAAAAAAGTGTTTCAAGTATTCATGAACAGCCCTTATCTGCTCGTTGTAAGAAAGCCTGGTGCAATCGTTGGTCCGATTGCAGGATTTTTAGGTGTAATCTATAACGGGTTATTTGAGTTTATTTATCAGAGTTTTCAATCGGGAAGTTTAGGTATTGCAATTATCTTATTCACATTATTGGTAAAATTAGTACTGTTCCCTCTCATGGTAAAGCAGCAAAAGTCCTCTTTTAAGATGCAGCAGCTTCAACCAGAGATGAATAAAATCAGACAGAAATATAAAGATAAAAAAGATACGGCTTCACAGCAAAAAATGGCCTATGAATTACAAGAATTTCAGAAAAAAAACGGCATCAATATGTTAGGCGGTTGCCTTCCTTTATTGGTTCAGTTGCCGATATTATATGCGTTGTTTTATATTTTCCAGCAGGCATACCTGTATGTAGATGTGGTTGCTAATAATTATAATGCTATTGCAAATGTAATTATAAATATTCCTGTGCAGTTAAGAATGGAAGTATTTGAGCCTTATGCAAGAGCTTTTGTAGATGCCAATAAAATTACAAACTTTGATATGAATGTACCTAGTGATGTAGTTATGTTAGTAAATGAGTTAAAATTGGCAGATTGGACAAACATCCTCTCTCAGTTGGGTAATAAAGGAGAGGAGCTTAATGCTCTTTTGATAACAAAAAACCAAGTTGAAAACTTTTTAGGCATTCCTTTGGTATATAAAGCAGGTCTTGGTTTCCCAGGAATTATTATTCCTATATTGGCAGCCACCACCACATGGCTTCAATCCAAACTTACCATGGTAAATAGCTCCAATGATCCGAAAGATCCTGCCGCTGCTATGAACCGTACTATGATATATATGATGCCTGCTATGATGGGCTTTATGACCATTACTATGCCGGCAGGTCTTGGCTTGTATTGGGTTGTAAGCAATCTTTTTACTATTGGCCAGCAAATTCTTTTAAATAAATACTTTAAAAGAAAATTTGAAAAGGAGGCAGGAGTAGATGGAACAAATTAAAAAAAGCGGAAAAACTGTAGATGAAGCGATTCAAGAAGCATTGAAAGAATTAAATGCCTCTCAAGATGAAGTAGATGTTACAGTAATCGAGGAAGGTTCCAAGGGTTTTCTTGGTATGTTTGGAGGCAAGGATGCCGTTGTATTGGTAACAAAAAAATTCAATCCTGAAAAAGTAGCGGAAAATTTCTTAAGAGAAATATTTTTAGCTATGGGTATTATTGTAAAAATTACCACAAAGCTGAAAGATAAACAGCTTTTTATTGATTTGTATGGTGATGATATGGGGATACTCATTGGTAAAAGAGGACAAACTTTGGATGCACTCCAGTACCTTGTAAACTTGGCAGTGAATAAAGGAAATGCACCTTATATCAGCATTATGTTGGATACAGAAAATTATCGTCAAAGAAGAAAGGAAACATTGGAAAGTCTGGCATTTAATTTGGCAAAAAAGGTAAAACAAACCAAGAAAAGTGTCGTGCTGGAACCTATGAATCCTTATGAAAGAAGAATCATCCATTCTTCTTTGCAAAATGACAGATATGTAACTACATATAGTGAAGGGGAAGAACCTTTCAGAAATGTAGTGATTGCACTGAAATGATATTGCTGGGCCCGGTACTATTTCTTTTTTAGAAATAATATCGGGTTTTCGTATTTTATTAAAATAGTTAGTAGGAGGTGAATGTAATGCAAAATATAGTGTTGGATGATGTAATTGCCGCAATTTCCACTCCTGTTGGGGCAGGGGGTATTGGTATTGTCCGTATGAGTGGAACGGGCTGTATTGCCATTGCTGATAAGGTTTTTCAAAGCAAAAGCGGAAAAAAACTTGCCGAAAAATCTAGCCATACCGTAACCTATGGTATCGTAGTAAACCCATCAAACGGAGAGTTTGTGGATGAGGTTTTGGCAGTGGTGATGAAAGCGCCGAATACCTATACAAAAGAAGATATTGTAGAAATTAATTGCCACGGAGGTATTTTGGTGGTCCGTGCCATTTTGGAACTGTTATTGCAAAATGGTGCAAGGCTTGCGGAGCCTGGTGAGTTTACAAAACGTGGTTTTTTAAATGGACGAATTGATTTGACACAGGCGGAAGCAGTTATTGATTTGATTCATTCTAAAACAGAATTGGGACGAAAGTCCGCTATGAAGCAGTTGGAGGGACACTTGGCAAAAAAAGTTCGTGCTTTACGCCAAGAGGTATTGGATATGATTGCAGGCATTGAGGCTGCCATCGATTATCCCGAGCATGATGTGGAGGAAGAAACCCGAGCAGTTATGCTTCAAAAAAGTGAATATCTGTTAAAACAGATAAATTCCTTGCTTCGCTCAGCTGATAAGGGTAAAATTATTCAAGAAGGGCTACAAACTGTTATTGTAGGTAAGCCTAATGTAGGAAAATCCTCTTTGCTCAATTATTTTTTGCAGGAGGAAAGAGCCATTGTTACGGATATTCCAGGTACTACCAGAGATACCGTAGAGGAATATATTAATTTGGACGGAATACCTATAAAATTAATTGACACCGCAGGAATTCGGGATACCAGTGATGTGGTGGAAAAAATGGGTGTAGAAAAATCTAAGGAATATGCCCAAAATGCAGATTTGATACTGATGATGATAGATGCCTCTCGACCTTTGGATGCAGAGGATAAAGAAATTTTAGATATGATACAGCAGAAAAGGTCTATCATCCTTCTCAATAAAGTGGATTTGGATACAAAAATCAAACAACAAGAATTGCTCCCTTATACCGAAAATGGAACCATAATTTCCCTTTCTGTGAAAGAAGAAAAAGGTATGGAGGAGCTTGTGAAAAAAATAAAAGAACTGTTTTTAGGTGATGAAAATACATTGGTTGGGGAAGAAATTTTGGGAAATACAAGGCATAAAACCGTACTTTTCCATGCCAAGGAAGCCATGGAGCGAGTGATTGCTACCATTGAGTCTGGTATGCCTGAGGATTTTATTTCTATGGATTTGCAGGAGGCAAACCAGCTTTTGGGTGAAATCACAGGAGACAGTGTGGATGAAGAAATTATCGACAGGATTTTTACAAAGTTCTGTTTGGGAAAATGATAGAAACACGAGACAGCATAGGAGGAAAATCGTATGACATATATAGCAGATACCGTTGATGTTGTTGTAGTAGGCGGTGGTCATGCAGGATGTGAAGCAGCCCTTGCAACTGCCCGCATGGGCATGTCTACCATGCTGTTTGCAATTAGCTTAGACAGCATCGCCATGATGCCCTGTAACCCCAGCATCGGTGGCAGCTCCAAGGGCCATTTGGTGCGAGAAATTGATGCGCTTGGCGGTGAAATGGGTAAAGTAATTGATAAAACTTATATCCAAACAAAAATGCTCAATACCGGCAAAGGCCCTGCGGTATATTCTCTGCGGGCGCAGGCGGATAAAATTCAGTATCAATCCAAAATGAAGCACACCTTAGAAAAACAAAAAAATTTAAGAATAAAACAGGCAGAAGTTACAGAGCTATTAATAGAAGACGGTAAGATAATTGGAGTAAAAACCAATTCCAATGCGGTATACTACTGTAAGGCTGTGGTTCTTTGTATGGGTACTTATATGAAGGCACGTTGTCTTTTTGGCGAAACCATCATACCAAGCGGGCCTAGTAATTTAATGGCGGCAAATGCTTTGAGCCAAAATTTACTGGAGAATGGGATTCGTCTGTTCCGTTTTAAAACAGGTACCCCTGCCAGAATGAATAAAAACTCCTTAGATTTTTCCAAAATGAAACCGCAATATGGGGATGAGCATATTGTTCCTTTTTCCTTTGAACATACACCAGAGGAAATTGCAAGAGAGCAGGTACCTTGTTATCTTACCTATACCAATGAAAAAACCCATGAAATTATTCGGAATAACCTGCATCGTTCTCCCTTATATGCAGGGGTTATTACAGGTATTGGTACTAGATATTGCCCTTCTATTGAAGATAAAGTGGTTCGTTTTTCAGATAAAGAACGTCATCAGCTTTTTGTGGAGCCAGAGGGCGAAAATACCGATGAGGTATATATCCAAGGAATGTCCACCTCTTTACCAGAGGATGTGCAGCTAGAGATGTATCGCACCATACCAGGGCTTGAGCATTGTGAAATTACCCGAAATGCCTATGCCATTGAATATGATTGCATTGATGCAACTCAGCTAAAACTTAGCTTGGAATTTAAAACTATCAGAGGGTTATTCAGTGCAGGCCAGTTTAATGGAAGCTCGGGCTATGAGGAAGCTGCGGCTCAGGGATTAATTGGTGGTATTAATGCTGCACAGTATGTACGAGGAGAAGAACCTCTTATTTTACAGCGTTCTGATGGGTATATCGGCGTTTTGATTGATGACCTTGTTACCAAAGGAAGCAAGGAGCCTTATCGAATGATGACCTCCAGAGCGGAATATCGTTTATTATTACGTCAGGATAATGCAGACCAGCGTTTAACACCTATTGGGTATCGCTTGGGGCTGATTCCAGAAGAAAGATATCAAAAATTGCTCCAAAAGCAGGAAAAAATCGCAGAAGAAATCGCTAGAGTCAATGCTGTTATTATAAAACCTACACCACAAGTGCAGGAATTTTTGGAAAGTCATAATAGTACCCCTATTAAATCGGGTGTAAGGCTGGCAGAATTAATAAAACGCCCCGAGTTAAACTATGATAAGCTGATTTCTTTGGATGCAGAGCGTCCTGAATTATCAGCAGAAATACGGGAGCAGGTAAATATACAGATTAAGTACGAAGGATATATTCGTCAGCAGCTTCAGCAGGTAGAGCAGTTTAAAAAGCTAGAGCATAAGCTGTTGCCAGAGGATATTTCTTATGAGGATATTCAAGGCTTGCGCTTGGAAGCACGGCAAAAGCTTTCTGCTATTCGCCCAGTTTCTATCGGCCATGCATCTCGTATTACAGGTGTTTCTCCCGCTGATATTACAGTGCTTCTTATTTATTTGGAACAGCAAAAAGGTAAAAAAGTATAATAAAACTCTCAACCGTCAATGATTGGTTGAGAAAATGTATTGGGAGGTGTTGCCATGAGCTATCAATTTTTTCTGCCTTGGAAGCATCCGTATCAAACAGAAACCATGAATCGTAAACAGCTTTATTTTCATCCTCCAAAAGAACCATTTTTATCCTCTTTGGATTATATTCACCATGTAAAAAAGCCGTTTTTTTCTATGCCTAACCCGCAAGGTACATTACAGCTTTTTATCCATGCATTAAGGCGAAACGAGGATGATGTGGCAAAGGGCTATATCTGTAAGGAGTTGCTGCAATTTGTGGATATGGAGGAATTTAGGGACTTATTTCAAGAGGAGAGTAATTATCAGTTTTTCTCCTCTCGCCCTAAGGAATCTCTTTCTTCTGTGGGCATTGCAGTAAGAAATAAACAAGGTGCTACCCAGATGCTGGTAGTGTATCTGGTGAAGGAGCCAAATCGGTATGGAAAGTGGAAAATTTGCCAGATAGAGAAGCAATAAGTTTGAAACTTTTACTCATTTTTAAAAATACCCATAAAATATCTTTGCTACAGAGGTATGTTTTTTCCC
>JAAYQI010000109.1 GCA_012519385.1 Candidatus Epulonipiscium sp. | reverse complement strand
TTCCCAATCTCTAGGCATCTTGCTAAATGTGCCAATGACTCCTCACATACAACACCTGCACGCAATTTTGTCAACTCTCCTTCAGGCATATCAGGAAAAATACGGTACATATACTCGCTTACCACCATATCTAAAACCGCATCTCCCAAAAATTCTAACCGTTCATTATTTTCATGGATGCCTTTTTTATGCTCGTTAGAATAGGAGCTATGAGTAAAAGCCAATTTTAATGTATTTTTATCAGAAAAAGAATACCCAATTCTTTTTTCAAATTCCTCAAAATTCGTTTCTTTCATATTATTTCTCCAATGCAGCTTTGATATAATTGAGAGCATCTCCTACAGTTTTCAGTTTTTCTGCCTCTTCATTTTCAAATTCGATATCAAATTCTTCTTCCAAAGCAGAAATAATTTGAAATAAATCCAATGAGTCTGCACCTAAATCTGCAAAAGCCGTTTCTTCTGATAATTCATTTTCAGAAATACCTAGCTGCTCTGCAATAATTCCCAATACAACTGATTCATCCATAAAAAGTTGCCTCCCAAAATTAATATCGTTATATCATTTTTTATAATATACTCTATTTCAATACTTTTGTCAGTATGAAACTTAGACAAATTTATTCAATCTTTTGGCTGATTTTTCCTACCACATCAGTCTCAACAAAATGGATGCATTGTTTAATGGCATTTTGAATGGCTTTTGCGTTAGAACTGCCATGTGCTTTTACAACCAAAGATTGTAATCCTAAAAATGGCGCCCCTCCCACTTCATCCGCATCAAAACGCTGTTTGATATTTTGGAAAGGCTTTTTCAATGCCAAGGCTGCCAATTTATAAGCACCTTGTGTAATCTCTTTCTTAATAATACCCAGTAATGTCATACTTAATCCTTCAGAAAGCTTCAAAATTGTATTTCCTACAAAACCGTCACAAACGATAATATCAGCATCGCCACTGGGTATATCTCTTGGCTCTATATTTCCTATAAAATTAATATCAGCATTTTCCAATAATTCATAAGCTTCTTTTGTCAGGCTATTTCCTTTTTCTTTCTCAGCGCCTATATTTACAATACCTACTTTGGGGTTTTGTATTCCAAACATATTTTCAATATAAACAGAACTCATTTTTGCAAACTGCTCTAAATATTTTGCTTTGCAGTCCACATTGGCTCCGCTGTCCACCAAAAATGTGAATCCTTTTTTTGTAGGCAAGCAAGTGCCCAGTACTGGTCGCTCTACACCTTTGATTCTGCCCACAATAAATAATGCTCCTGTCAGCAATGCTCCTGTGCTTCCTGCGGAAACAAAAGCATGGGCCTTTTTTTCTTTTACCAAATTTAAGCCTACTACAATAGAAGAATCTTTTTTACGACGAATAGCAGTAGTAGGAGATTCCTCTGTTGTAATTACCTCGCTGGCATGAACAATATGAATTTTTTTGGCATCATAGTTGTGCTTTGCCAATACTTCTTTTAACACATTTTCTTGCCCTACCAAAATAATTGTAACAGGAAAACAATTTGCCGCATTTACTGCTCCTTTGATAATTTCCTCTGGAGCATTGTCCCCGCCCATTGCATCTACAGCAACAATAATTTCCTTATCCATTCCATCACCTTATTTCTTCCCTAAACTTATATTCGTAAATTTTTACTATCTAACCAAATTTATACTTTTCTATCATATCAAAAATTAAATTAATTATCAATTCATAAACAGAAGAAAAGACAGCAAATCAAAATCGTATCTGCTGTCCTTTCGTTACATTTATTAATCTACTTTTACTACAACCTTTTTGTTGTAAGCTCCACAAGCCTTACATACCTGGTGAGGCACCATTAATTCACCGCATTTGCTACATTTTACTAAATTAGGAGTAGCAATTTTCCAGCTTTGTGCTTTTCTTTTATCTCTTTTTGACTTAGACACACGTCCCTTTGGTACAGCCATTTCTACACCTCCTCATCAACCTTGAAAAGAGCCCGCAAACCTTCGAACCTCGGATCAAAATAAGTCGTATCACAGCCACATTCCTTCTGGTTCAAATCTTGCCCACATTTGGAACAAAGTCCCTTGCAATCTTCTTTGCAAAGTACCTTGATAGGCATAGCAGCTATCATAGTTCTTCTTATAACATCCGTAAGATTGATATAATCTCCCGAAAAAGTTTCTGCCTCTTCATTGAAAATACCTGCATTTGTGAATTTTTCCTTCAGTTTAAAGTCAATCTTAACCGAAACGGGACGAAGGCAACGGCTACATGGAAGCTCTACCATTGTATGCCCTTCTGCTTCTAGCATTAGAATTCCGTTTTCATTCGTTAAGATACCTTCTATTTTTACAGGCTCCAAAAAAACCACAACATCGGGATAACCTGCGATTTCTTTCCAGTCTTCTGAAAAAGAAATCCCTTGAGTTGCACCATTTCTCCCTAAAAGTTGAGAAACTGGTATTTCCATATCAATCACCCCTATAGTCGTACCTAGCATATTATACAGAAAGGACTATTATTTGTCAAGAAGCTCTTTTGTATCCCTTGCAATTACTAATTCCTCGTTGGTTGGGATTACCAATACTCTGATACGAGAGTCAGGTGCAGAAATTTCAACTGCTTTTCCTCTTAAAGAGTTATTGTAAGAGTCAATATGAACACCTAAAAATTCTAAATAGTTACAAATTAATCTTCTGGTAGAACCAGAGTTTTCTCCTAAGCCTGCTGTAAATACAATAGCATCCAATCCATTCATAGCTGCTGCATATTCACCAATATATTTTGCTACACGATATGCAAAAATATCAAGTGCTATTTCTGCTCTTGCATTTCCTTCATCTCTTGCTCCTTCAACATCTCTAAAGTCGCTGGATACGCCAGAAATACCTAAAACGCCGGATTTTTTATTCAAAATGTTATCCATTTCGCTTGGAGTTAAATTTTCTTTTTCCATCAAGAATGTAATTGCTGCAGAGTCTACATTTCCTGCTCTTGTACCCATTACTAAGCCTTCTAATGGAGTAAAGCCCATGGAGGTGTCAATGGATAAACCATTTCTTACTGCACAAATACTACCACCGTTACCTAAATGGCAAGTAACAATTTTACTTTGGTCTAAAGGTCTATTAATCATTTTTGCAGCTTCCTCAGATACATATTTGTGGCTTGTACCATGGAAACCATATCTTCTGATTTTATATTTTTCATAATACTCATAAGGAAGAGCATATAAGTATGCACGTTCAGGCATTGTTTGGTGGAACGCTGTATCAAACACTGCTACCTGTGGTGTACCTGGCATAATTTTTTCACAAGCATCAATACCAATTAAGTTCGCAGGGTTGTGAAGTGGTGCTAATTCACAGCATTTTTTGATTGCTTCTTTTACTTCTTCTGTAATGATAACAGAGCTTGAGAAGTACTCTCCACCATGTACTACACGATGACCTACTGCATTGATTTCGCTAGCAGATTTTACAACACCGTATTCTGGATGAAGTAAAGCATCAATTACCATCTTAACAGCAACGGTGTGATCTTCCATATATTCATTAAAGATAACATCCTCTTTGCCGCAAGGTTGATGTTTTAATCTAGAACCATCAATACCGATTCTCTCACAAAGTCCTTTTGCCAATACACCCTCTGTATCGCTATCAATTAATTGATACTTTAAAGAGGAACTACCACAGTTTAAAACAAGAATTTTCATTTTTTTCTCTCCTTTATTGCATTATACTCTGTGTTTATCTATTCAAAATGTTACGTTAACATTTTAATATTATTTGCTGTTCATTTGTGCCTGTACTGCTGTTAATGCAACAACACCAACGATATCCTCTGCGGAGCAGCCTCTGGAAAGGTCGTTTACAGGTTTTGCAATTCCCTGTAATACAGGGCCATATGCTTCTGCGCCAGCTAATCTCTGTACCAATTTGTAACCAATATTTCCTGCATCTAGGTCAGGGAATACCAAAACATTTGCTTTGCCAGCAACAGCACTGTTAGGAGCTTTTTGTTCACCAACAGAAGGTACGATTGCTGCATCAAGCTGCATTTCTCCATCTACCATGATATCAGGGTATTTTTCTTTTGCAATTTTAACAGCTTCAACTACTTTATCAATGTCAGCGTGTTTTGCACTGCCCATTGTGGAGTGGGAAAGCATAGCAATACGTGCTTCTTCTCCAACAAATGCTTTGAAAGATTTTGCAGAACTTGCTGCAATACCTGCCAATTCAGCAGAAGTAGGATTTTGGTTTAAAGCACAGTCTGCGAATAAAAATACGCCGTCTGCTCCATAAGTCTTGTCTGGGCAAACCATGATAAAGAATGCGGAAACTAAATCTGCACTTGGGTCAGTCTTTAAAATTTGAAGTGCAGGACGAAGTACATTTGCAGTAGAGTGAATTGCACCGGAAACCATACCGTCTGCAACTTCCATCTTTACAAGCATTACGCCAAAGAATAAAGGATCATCCAGCATTTTTCTAGCTTCTTCTGGTGTTACACCTTTGCTTTTTCTAATCTCTACTAATTCCGCTACCATCTCATCCATTCTTTCATAGCTTTCAGGATTGATAAAGATAGCTGCTTCTAAATCCAAGCCTTTGCCTGCTTCTAAAATTTTACTTTTGTCACCAACCAAAATAATATCTGCAATGCCTTCTTTCAAAATTTGCTCTGCAGCCTTCAAGTTTCTGATTTCGTAAGATTCTGGTAATACAATAGTTTTTTTGCTGCTTCTTGCTCTTTCTTTAATTACATTTAAAAAATCCACGGTAAAACCTCCTAAATGATACATAAATTAATGGTCTATATACTATCATCCTTACCATTATAAACAAAATGATAATTGTATACAATAGAAGAAAGAAAATATTAACAAAAATATTTTAAAAAATAATTCCTTTCGACGGAAATTAGTATTTTGAAAAGATAAAAGACATCATTTTCCCTTCTTAATGGGGTTGTATCCTAAAAATTTAATTCAAAACCGTATACCTCTTGATTGTTTTTGGTTTTTTATATCATAAAATTCAAATTCCATTTGATAAATATGCTATAATATTGTCAACCCAAAGTGTAGTACCTCTACCATGAAGGGTTCTCGGTATTTCAGTAAACTAATTTTGTGAAAATTTATGATTAAAGGATGTTTTTATGAAAACAGTAGGAATTGTTGCAGAATATAATCCGCTACACAACGGGCATCAATATCATATTCAAAAATCTAAGGAACTTAGTCAAGGGGATTTTGTAATTGCCGTTATGAGCGGAAACTACGTACAGCGAGGAGAGCCAGCTATTTTAGATAAATGGCATCGTACCCGAATGGCCTTGCTAAACGGTGTAGATATGGTTATCGAGCTTCCTGTTTTATTTTCCTGCGCAAGTGCAGAATTTTTTGCATCCGCCGCAGTCAAATTGCTACAAGATACAAGTCTGGTGAATTATATTTGCTTTGGCTCAGAAATCGGTGATGTGCAAACCTTAAAACAAGCCGCTGATTTTTTTGCCAATGAGCCTGAAGACTTTCAGCTTATGCTAAAACAATTTTTAGATGAAGGTCTTTCTTATCCCACCGCTAGAATGAAGGCTTTTGAAAGCCTGTCTGGTTTTTCATCAACCATTTTATCTAATCCCAATAATATACTGGGAATAGAATATCTAAAGGCATTATCTCGTTTAGCTAGTCCCATGCTCCCCATTACTGTAGAAAGGCAAGGAGCTGGCTATCACAGCAGTAATACCAATACCTCCTTCGCTTCTGCTACCGCTTTACGAAAGGCGTTATTTCACCAACAGTGGGAAGAAGTAACTGCCCATGTGCCATCAAGCTGTTTGGATATTTTACAGCAAGCATTTTCTAATGGGCAGGCTCCTATCTCTATGGATGATTTTGTATCCTGCCTTCAATACCGCATGAGAATGACACCCCTACATCATCTTGCAGAAATATTTGAGGTATCGGAAGGGTTGGAGCATCGCATCCTTCGGTTGGCTTCTTGTGGTAGTTCTATAGAAGAAATGATATCTGCCATCAAAACCAAACGATATACTTATACTAAAGTGCAAAGAATTCTTCTGCATATTTTATTGGATATCTCCTCTCAGCAAGTAATGAGCCTTCATCAGCAACCTCACCTCCCCTATATTCGGGTATTGGGATTTCGCCGAAGCAAAGAAATTCTACTAAAGCAATTAATAAAGTCTGCCAACGTTCCTGTGATTACCAATTTAAAAAATGCAGAAGAAAAATTAAGCACAGAAGGCATTTCTCTATTACAGTTGGAAGAAAAAGCTACAGATATCTATTTTATGGCCTCTCCTAACCCAAGTTTTAGAAAGCTAGGACAAGAACGAACCACCCCCATGGTAATGATACCGTAATCGTCCGCATAGAATAATTAAAAACCAAGGTGGGGCTTATGAAATACTCTAGGCTTTTCTTTATTTTATGTACATTGTTTTTAATTTTCTCTCTTGTAGTGTTTCCAAAAGAAATGCTAGAAGCTTCTTTGGAAAGTGTTACATTATGGTTTTATATGGTGCTGCCTTCTTTGTTTCCTTTTCTTGTTGCTACGGATATGCTAGTAAGGCTAGGAGTGGCGGATTCCGCAGGGCGTATGTTACAGCCGCTTATGACTTTAGTATGGGGGCTTCCAGGCATTTGTGCCTTTCCCTTTGTATTGGGGCTTATTTCTGGCTATCCCGTTGGTGCAAAAATTACTGCAACTCTTTTTGACGAAGGAGCCATTTCGCCCAGAGAAGCACAGCATATATTGAGCTTTTGTAACAATCCAGGGCCTCTTTTTGTTATCGGAACCGTAGGAACCGCTATGTTAAAAAATCCTATGTATGGCTATTTTATTTTATTTTGCATTGTATGTGGATCTCTGGTTTCGGGTATTCTGTTTCGCTTTATGCTGCCCAAAGAAGCCCCTTTGTCTCACCGATTTATTCCAAGGGCAAAAAAAAATACCGATTCCTTCGGTATGCTCATTGGAAAGTCTGTAAAAAGTTCACTTAGCACAGTGGCTCAAATAGGAGGGTTTATTGTGCTATTCGGTGTTTTCTTAAAAGCACTGGAGCAAACCCATATACTTATCCTAATCGGTGATATGTTATCCAATATTTTTCCTCTTTCTCAAGGGATTATTACATATTTTATGAGCGGTATGTTAGAAATGACAAACGGAGCTTCTCTTTTTAGTAAACTTGATTGCACAACTTATGAAAGAATAATCGGTATCACCATGCTATTATCCTTTGGAGGGCTTTCTATATTAGGGCAAACAGTAAGCATATTATCAGATACCCCCATCCATATTGGGATTTATGTTTTTTCAAAATTCATAAATGCCATACTTTCGGGATGCTTTGTTATATTACTATATCCCTGGTTTACTTTGCTTTTGCCAAAAGAAGTTCCTGTTTTTGCTTTTTGGGAAATAAATAGGCTTCCTTCTTTCGGAATACCATTAGTAAGCATAACTTTTCTAGGTGTTGTTGTGCTGTATGCTAAATATAAGAAAACGTCGGTTTAATAAAACACACCCAAAATAAGGGTACACTATTTTCTGTACCCTTATTTTGATTATGTATTCTTAATTTGGAGAGAAATTTTATTTCCCCATTTTTAACTCTTGAATATTTTCCGCTAAAACATTTAATGTTTCACTAAAATAGTCGTCAGTTTTGATACTTTCGTTATAAACAACATTTTTTAGCTCACGCAGTTTGCTTTCCGCACTGGCTAAAATTCCTTCTGCATATTCCATAGCACCCAAACGCATCTCTTTGGATGTCTTTTTTGCAGATTCAATGATTAAAGCTGCTTGTTCGTAAGCTTGTCTGGTTACTTCACTCTCATCCACCATTCTGCTCATACGAACTTCTGCATTTTTAACAATTTCATCTGCTTCTTTTTGTGCATCAATCAAAATTTTATTTCGTTCCTCAATCACCCATTTAGATTGCTTTAATTCATTGGGGAGTTTTAAACGGATTTCTCCAATAATATCATAAATTTCTTCTTTATCCACAGAAACTTTATTACTAAATGGAACTGCTCTGCTGTTATCTAAGATTTCTTCTAGCTCATCTAACAGTTGTAAAACTGTTTCCATAGTTCTTCCCTCACTTTTTATATTTTTCTAATATAAACTCTCTAATTTCCTTTGGCACCATAAAATCAATATTTCCTCCAAATGTTGCTACCTCTTTTACATTCGTAGAGCTTAATGCAAGATGATCTTCATCAGCTGCCAAAAATATTGTTTCCATTTTTGTATCCAGCTGTCTGTTAATCAAATGCATCTGAAACTCCGACGTAAAATCAAGGGTGTTTCTAAGACCACGAATGGCAACATTGGCATGAATACTATTTGCAAAGTCAATCAGCAAGCCTTGAAAGGATGCAATTTCAACATTAGATAAATGCTTTGTAACCAATTCTAAATGATATTTTCTTTCTTCTGAAGTAAACAAATAGTTTTTATTGGGATTTTCTAAAATTGCAACTACAAGCTCGTCCGCAATACGGGCAGCTCTTTCAATAATATCCAAATGTCCTAATGTAACAGGGTCAAAACTCCCTGCATAAACTGCTTTTAGCATTCTGTTTGTTCCTCCAACGACAGCCAAGTTAAAATCGTTGTTTTATATTTTTTTTCTTTTACTACATAAAATCCTTCTGGCGGTTCCAGAGGAATCGTAGCAGTATCTTCTACAACAACATAGCCATCTTTTTTTAATAAGTGATATGACATAATTTTTTCCAGTACAGGCAAAGCAAGCCCTGCCCCATAAGGAGGATCCATAAATATGATATCAAACTGTACATTTTGTTGCATCAAATATAACAGTCCGGAAAAAACATCTTTTTGAATGATTTCCCCTTTTGAACTAAGTTTTGTATGTTCTAAATTTTCGTGAATGATTTTAGCACAAGTACTGGATTCATCCACAAAAAATGCTTGTTTTGCTCCTCTGCTTAATGCTTCGATGCCAATGGCGCCACTACCAGCAAATAAATCTAAGAAGTCACATCCTGGCAAATCAAAAGCAAGCATATTAAACAGTGTTTCTTTTATTCTATCCGTTGTTGGTCTTGTTTTGAATCCTTCCGGTGTTTTCAATTTATGTCCTTTTGCACTACCTGCAATCACACGCATCTGCTTCACCACCTAATTCCCAAAAAGATTCTTCTTTGCTATCAATAATTTTGCAATCCATATAGTAAATTTTTATACCTATTTGAGTATAGCAAAAACCTCCTAAAAAAACAATAACTTCATATGAAATATGGTGAAAATCTCAAATCATTCCCTTTAGTGTATACTTTTTATAGCTTCACACAATAAAAAAAGAAAGAACAAATGTGCTCCTTCTCTTTTTAAAACTATGATTATACTAGTTTTTCAATTACGATTTTTTGTGGTTCTTTTTTCATTTCTATACTAAAGTTTACCTTGCCAGATAAACCTGTTTTCATCTTGCCAACATTTACATCGTCAATTTTTATTTTATACTCAGCAGAAGGCTCAAGTTCCAGTGTTACCTGTAAATCCTCCAGGCTTTCCACGGAAAAAGATACAGCCTTATCATTAAATAAAAAGTTATGTATGGTTGCACCTGGTACAGCCTCCAAAAGCATCTTTCCATTTTTTTCTAACTTTGTAATTTCTCGAAAAGTCTTTACTTTGTATAAATCTCCGTTTACTTCAAAATCCAAAACTTTTTTCTTAATATCCATTAGGTAGTTTCCAAAGCTCAGAGTGCCATTGTCTTCCAGTCTGATTAATTCTTCAATTACTGCCATGTTTCTTTCCTCCTGCTCTTATGATATCAACAGTATTACAGTATTCTTATAGAACAAAACCTGTTCCAAAGTATTGCTTATTTTACGTATCCCATTATAACATATAAATCTGCAATGGTATATATAAAACAACTGTAAAATTTTATTTCCTTTGGAACAGGCTATGATAAATTTATTTTTGTTCTACTTGAAATACAAAATCATCTTCCGCCACATCAATCACAACATGATTTCCCTCACGCAGTGAGCCTTCCAAAAACTTCTCAGCAAAAGAATCTTCCACTTTAGACTGCAATGCCCTTCTGATTGGCCTTGCACCATAGGCTTCGTCATATCCTTCTGCCGCAATTTTATCAATCGCAGAATCAGAGAAGGATACATACATTTTCATATTTTCTTCCACTCTCTTAATAAATGTTTCACTCATAAGGCGCACAATTTTTGTGATATCTTCCTTACTTAATGGATGGAATACAATGGTATCATCAATACGGTTTAAAAACTCAGGTTTAAATACCCGTTTCACTTCTTCCATAACATTTCTTTTCATAAATTCATAGCTTTGCTCTGCGGTTTCTTCCGAAACAAAGCCCAAACGCTTTGGAGAAACAATACTTTTTGCTCCTGCATTGGATGTCATAATAATTACAGTATTTTTGAAATCTATTTTTCTTCCTTTTCCATCTGTAATATGTCCATCATCCAATACCTGTAGCAGTACATTAAAAATTTCAGGAGATGCTTTTTCTATCTCATCAAATAATATTACAGAATATGGGTTTCTGCGTACTTTTTCACTAAGCTGGCCGCCTTCTTCATATCCAACATAGCCAGGAGGGGAACCGATCATACGAGATACGCTATGCTTTTCCATATATTCAGACATATCAATGCGAATCATAGCACTTTCATTTCCAAATAATGCCTCTGCCAATGCCTTGCAAAGTTCTGTTTTACCTACACCTGTAGGACCCAAAAATAGGAAGGAACCAATAGGGCGATTAGGGTCTTTTAAGCCTACCCGTCCTCTCCTGATTGCTTTTGCAACGGCGGTTACTGCTTCCTCTTGCCCAATCACTCTTTTGTGCAATGTTTCCTCCAAGCGAATCAGCCTATCGCCTTCTTCTTCATTTAAACTCTTTAAAGGAATTCCTGTCCACTTGGAAATTACTTCCGCAACATCTTCTTTTGTCACAACCTGAGCGCCTTGGGAAGTTTGATTCTCCCAATCTTTCTTTGCTGCATTCAACTGCTCTCTTAATTCATTTTGAGCCTTTTTAATTTCTCCCGCTTTTTCAAATTCTTCTGTCTTAATGGCTTCTTCTTTCTCTTTTTCTAAGGCAGATAATTTTTCTTCCAATTCCTTCACACTAACAGGAGCAGTATATGCTTTTAATCTTAATCTGGATGCTGCCTCATCAATTAAGTCTATTGCTTTATCTGGTAAAAATCTATCTGTAATATATCGTGCAGACATTTTTACAGCAGCTTCAATAGCTTCATCGGTGATGGTTACTTTGTGATGCACTTCATATTTATCCTTTAGCCCTTTCAGCATATCAATGGCTGCACTTTCTGTAGGTTCCTCTACTTTCACTGGTTGGAATCTTCTTTCAAACGCTGCATCTTTTTCGATATGTTTGCGGTATTCCTCTAACGTAGTGGCACCAATTAGCTGAATTTCTCCACGAGCCA